>CAZXXC010000230.1:0-2534 GCA_964644665.1 uncultured Methylococcaceae bacterium | reverse complement strand
CTTATCACACCATTAAGCGATGCGCAATCAGAATTACTTGCACGCACTACTCCAACTATTTGGGATGTAATTATTGCTTTGTTTGGTGGTTTGGCAGGAATTGTAGCGGCAACGAGAAAAAGTATCAGCAATGTTATCCCCGGTGTTGCAATAGCCACTGCCCTTATGCCACCGCTTTGTACGGCTGGATTTGGATTAGCAACAGGAAACTTGTCTTATTTCTTCGGAGCGTTTTATTTGTTTTTTATAAACAGCGTGTTTATAAGTTTAGCAACTTATGTGATAGTAAGATTTTTAAAATTCAGTAAAAAAGAATTTTTAGATTCAACCAAGGAAACAAGGGTTAAAAGATCTATAATATTTGTGGTGCTTATTACAATAATTCCCAGTATCGTTATGGCATATAATATTGTAAACCGGACTTTTACCGAGAAGAATGTACAGCTGTTTATAAACAATGAGTTAAATTTTCCCAATTCACAAATTATAAGTAAAAAGATCTCTCACGATTCGAGTCGGGTTAATATAGAAGTATTTATGATTGGCTCTCCAGTAGATAATAATTTAATTGAGGTTGCTAAACAAAAATTGCCAAAGTACAAACTACAGAATGCAAAGCTAATAATTAAGCAAGGACTTGGTGGAGGAGAAAAAGTTGATTTGGGAGCTCTACGTGCTGGCGTTATTGAAGAATTATATCGTAAAAATGAAGATGTGATAAAGAATAAGGATAAACAAATAAAGCTGCTCGAGAACCAGGTTGCCCTATTATCAAAGGACCAATTTCCGATAGAAGAACTTTCAGGCGAAGCAAAGGCTGTGTTTAGCAATTTAAATGAGTTATCAGTAAATCGCTCGCTTGTTATGGATTATAAAAACAATAAAGTTGATACTGTTATCGTAAGCTATGCAAAGTTCTCAAAAGGAATTTCCTACAATGACAGGAAAAAGTTTACAGACTGGTTAAAGGCTAGAACAAAATCAGATAAGATTAAATTGGTTATTCAATAACAATAAAAGATGAATCTAAAACTTTCGGAAATATTCATTTATCCTATTAAATCGCTCGGAGGAATATCTCTTAAAAATTCGTTTGTAGAACAGCGAGGCTTAAGATATGATAGAAGAATGATGCTTGTTGATGAAAGCGGAAAGTTTTTAACTCAAAGAGCCTACCCTCAAATGGCTTTGCTAAAAACATCAATTAGTAATGATATGTTAACTGTTCGTGATTCAAGAAATAATGATTCAATCAGCATATCGCTTTTTCAATCAAGTTTATTGGATCCTGCAAACAAAAAAATTAAAGTTGTAATTTGGGATGATGTTTGTGCTGCTTTAAAAATATCAAACAAAGCAGATGAGTTTTTTTCTGACGCTTTGGGGATAAGCTGTTCGTTAGTTTTTATGCCCGATGAAGAAAAAAGATTAGTTGACCCCAAAAAGAAATATATAAAAGATAAACATACTGTAAGTTTTGCAGATGCATATCCGTTTCTTATAATTGGTCAATCATCCCTTGATGATCTAAATAAAAGACTTGCTGATCCATTGCCAATAGATCGCTTTAGACCAAATTTTGTATTTACAGGCGGCGAACCATTTGAGGATGATAATTGGAATGACTTTTTAATTGGCAATGTTAAATTCAGAGCAGTAAAACCATGCGACAGATGTGTAATTACAACAACGGATCAGAATACTGCGGAACGAAATGAAGAACCCCTCCGTACACTTGCTACTTTTAGAAAGAAAGAGAACAAAGTATTATTTGGAATGAATCTGATCGCCTATTCAACCGGAAGTGTTTTTGTCGGTGATTCCATAATAATTTTATAGTTTTTATTATAAGGGATATTCGCATCTATGAAAAACGAAATTTTATTTCCTCAGTCAACCGAAAGATTTTTAAGCGCTCTTTCCCGGAACAATAACAAAGAGTGGTTTGAAAAAAATCGTGACAGGTTTTACCTAGAATTTCTGCAGCCAGCCGTACAAACAGTAATTGATCTAGGAGAGAAAATACAAACCTTCGCCCCAAACATTATTGCAATACCCAAAATTGATAAATCAATTTTCAGATTGCATAGAGATGTAAGGTTCAGTAAAGACAAATCACCATATAAAACAAATCTTGGATTATATTTTGGGGAGGGTAAAGGAAAGAGAATGGAGTGTTCGGGATTTTATTTTCACATCGAACCAAAAAATTTTTTTCTTGGTGCTGGTATGTATGTTTTTGATCCTTATCATTTAAAAAAATTCCGGGAGATTGTTGCCAACCCCGAAAAGGCTAAAGAGCTGGACAGAATCATCAAATCAATTTTACGTAATAAAGGATTTTCAATTGGCGGCAAAACCTTCAAAAAACGCCTCGTGGTTACGATCATGATTATGAATATTCTGATCTGTTTCTTTACAGTGGCATTTATGCGTTTTATGAAGTTGATTCATTAAAAAATTTTTACAAGAAGGATATTGTTGAATTTGCATATCAAACATTCAAAGAGATGAATCCGCTGCATCAGTGGCTT
>CAZXXC010000229.1:0-2613 GCA_964644665.1 uncultured Methylococcaceae bacterium | reverse complement strand
AACCGACAGCCGGCGGTGGAACACGGATGGCGCTCGGCCTTTCCGGGGCCGTCGCGGTAACGGCCCTGGAAAGGCCCCTCGATGAGGGGCCAAGTTGAGGCGGGATCAGCCTTCCGATTCCGCTCGCCAGACACCGGCGATGAAATCGGGATCGAGATCCACGCCATGAGAGATGATCGTGGCCAGGGTGGTCGAGCCACCGCTCTGCGGCACCTCGACCGCGCCATCCGCCACATCGTTCATGTCGTAATCGAGCACGACGAGATCCACCGGCATATCGGACGACGCACCCTGGACCAGACCGCCCTCGACACCGACCACGACGCGGGGCCGGGGCGGCGGCATCCTGGTCGGATGGCCGTCCACAGCCATTCGAGCCAGCCGATATGCGGTTTCAACGAGCGATTGCTCGTAGGCGCTGGGCCCATTCAGGCCGCGCATCGACTCCGCCACCACCAGAAGGCGGCAGGCCTCCATGGCGTTCGCCGTGCGGCGTTGCTGGAGCACGCTGGCATCCGGTACCGGCCAGGCATCCACCGTGGCCACCACCTGGAAGTCCAGCGTCTCGCCTTCCTTCTCCTCGTAATCGTCGAAGAGCAGGGGCATCTCCGGGGTGTCGTCCCAGATCGTGCCGGCATCGAAAGCGGCCTGCGCCTTGGCGATGGCCTCTTCGTCGCTGTCGGACAGGATGCCGACCTGGACGCGGTGGGCGTAGTCGATGGTGTACTCGACGATACGCAGGTTCATGACGTGCCCTCCTGTGCCAGTTCGAGTTCCTTGGCGCAGAACAGCGCGATACGTTGCTTGGCGCGGCGTGTGGCTTCGAGCTGGACATACCAGTACCCTCCCGACTCGCGGCCGAACATGTTTTCACGGACGACGACGCCGATACGGCCGGGATACTGAGGTCCGCCCAGGCGGTCTTGCTTGCGCTTGACCATGACCTTGGCGCCGATGGCGATGGTTGATGATTCACTCATGATGTTCTCCAAGAAAATGCGGAGACACCACGCCCCGGCAGGGCAAGGCGCCCCGCGGGGTGATGAAAGAAACGGTCAGATCAAACCTCTTTCCGCCATTGATAGGGTCTGGTTGCCGGCGACGATGAAATGATCCAGAACCTTGACGTCGACCAGAGCCAGCGCCGCTTTCAACTGATCGGTCAACCAGCGGTCGGCCTGGCTGGGCTCCAACGTTCCGGAAGGATGGTTGTGGCAAAAGATGACCCCACAGGCGTTGTATTCCAGGGCGATCTTGACGACCTCCCTGGGGTAGACGCTGGTCTGAGTCAGCGTGCCGCGAAAGCACTCTCGCGAGGCGATCAACTGATTCTGAGCATCCAGAAACAGCACGAAGAAGACCTCATGAGGCAGATGCGACAGCGAGGTGATCAGATGGCTGCGCACGGCCCCGGGAGAGGACAGCGCATCCCGATGATGCAAGGCTTCGGCGAAGCCCCGCGTGACCAGTTCGCGGGACACGTCGAGGATCCGCCGAACACGGTTCCATCCATCCTCGGGCGCGGATTCACAAACCCGATGATCCACAGCCGCCAGGCTGAAAAGTTGGTACAACGATCCTTGGTTTTCCTGAAGGAGGTTCTCGGCGGCTTGGGTGCCGACCAGAACCCCCAGCAGATCAAGGTCCGACATTTGAGAGGAGAGAGGCATGATGATCTCCGATGAAGTGGAGACACCTTGCCCCGGGCGGGAACAGTGTCCCCGCGTGGGTTGAAGGATGGTTGCGAAAAATCAGAGAGGCATACGGCTGGGCCAAACGAGCGCTCAGGCCGGTGTCCAACTGCCGTCGACCAATGCTCTGGCGGCATCCAAATAGGTCGGATAAACCTCTTCGGATACCCGGCAATAGCACTGCAGGTCTTCGCCGTCGGCATAGCCGGCAATGAAAAAGCCTCTGCCGACGGCGAAACTGATGATCAGCTCAGGTAGAACTTCAATATCCATCTGGGTCTCCTGGGTGCAAAGGTGCGGTAAGGGGGGAGCGGTCAAATCCAACCGGCCCGATACAACACCGGCCGGATCAAGCTGAAATACAGGGTGAGCCCGAAGGCCGCGCACAAGGTGAAAGCGAACATGGTGGTTCCTCCAGAAAAGCGGAAACACCATGCCCCTGGCGGGGAACGGAATCCCCGCGTGGGTTGAGATGAAGTCCCGGACCTTGCGGCCGTGCTCGTTTCAGGGACTGACGAGCGGCGATCCTTGACGGGGATCGGGCGGGCGGAAAACCGCCGCCGGCGGTAGAACAACGACAAGCCAGGCTGGCTTTTCTTCAGGGCAGTCCCTCAAGAAAAGCCCCTGGGTGGAGGCTTGGTTTCCACCCAGGGCTAGGCTTCAGAGTTCGTATTCCAGCTGAGTCCAAGCCCCCGATTCGAGCGCCGCCTCGGCGGCCTCAAGGGTGGGGAAATATCCTTCCGACTCGCGGCTGTAAGGGCCGTCCTGGGGATGGACGGTGCCGATGTAATAGCCCGTCTCGCTCCGGCAAACCTGGAGGGGCAGGGCGACGTTGAAACACAGTTTGGCCAGATGGCCGATCTTCTCGGGTGACATGCTTACTCCCTTCTATTTTCTTGATTGGAACTGGGTTCCGGTTGCA
>CAZXXC010000228.1:0-2615 GCA_964644665.1 uncultured Methylococcaceae bacterium | reverse complement strand
AAGCCACCATGAATGTCATGGTGTCCGACCTGGCGTCCATCGAGGATGTGGAGCGGCGCGTTCTTCGGGTAAAGAATGATGCGCTCGACATGTTGCTTTTCGACCTTCTGCAGGAGATCATCTTTTACAAAGATGCCGAACAGTTGCTCCTGCGCGTATCCCAGGTGGTCCTGGCCGGGGAAAATGGTGATCTCAGTCTTACGGCCCGAGCTTTCGGGGAAACCTTGGATCCCCAAAAGCACGACCTGGTCGTTGATGTCAAGGCGGTCACCCTCCACCGGTACAGGGTGGAAGAGACCGCCCGGGGCTGGGAAGCGACGGTCATCCTGGATATCTGACCGCTACGACCTTGTCCCTTTCCTCATGGTATACACGGGTGTGAATACATGTACCCGATGCCACGCACAGTCTTGATACGATCTGTGCTGCCGTTCTTATGGCCCAGTTTCCTCCGAAGACTGCTCACGTGGACATCCAGGCTGCGATCAAAGGCGTTGAGGGAACGGCCGAGGACGTTCTCCACCAATTGGTTGCGGGTCACCACACTCCCGGCTGATCGCAGCAACATCTCGAGAAGACCAAACTCGGCGGAGGTCAAGTCGATCTGCTGCCCGTTGCGGCGTGCAACACGGCTGCCGGGATCCAACTCGATGTCACCCACCTGAATCTGGCGAAGTGCAGGACTCGGGCGTCCCATGGGGAGGCGGTCCCTGGTCCGGCGGAGGATGGCGCGGATTCTGGCCACGAGCTCTCTTGGGTTGAAGGGTTTTGTCATGGTGTCGTCCGCACCCATTTCAAGCCCTGCGATGCGGTGGGATTCCACCAGGGAACCTGTCACCATGAGCACCGGCGTATCCAGAGAAGAGCGGATGCCCTGCAGGACGTCCAGACCGTTCATGCCGGGTAGCATCATGTCGAGCAGGATCAGATCGTGCTTTCCCGCATCTGCGAGGGCCCTCCGCAATCCCTCCTTGCCGTCATGAACCGGGGTCACGTGGATCCCTTCCGGTTCCAGGCATTCAGCCACCAGTTCACAAAATTCCGTGTCGTCATCGATCACCAGAACAAGACACATGTCATCCACCTTTTCACTTCATCTTCACGCCTCCAGTGAGCCGAGCTGTCCAGCGGGAACACAACGAACATCACTCTCTTGTCTGAGGGCGGGTGGGTCGGGGAAGTTCCGTCGAGTTGCCCAAGGTCAATTCGGGAATACTGTACCGGTGGATCACTGGACCGGCTAAGACGTAGAGCAGGTCCTCCCTGATCCAAAGTCCGTGCGGCCCGGCCATGGGAGGAGGGGGTGGCTGCTGTCCTGATGCAATCCCTCGAGTTGCATCCTGCGGAGGAACAGGCTTGGGAACGTCCACTGAATTCTTGAGTTCCATCGTCGCCATGTCATACTGCAGAATCGTACCTCCTGCCATCACATAGAGATACACTCCATCTCCATCTCCACAGATGCCCGATGGCCCCATCATGAGATGCATGGGGGGCGGCTTGGGCGAGTCGGTTTGGTCGGAATAGGCAAGACAGGTTGCCCAAAAGACGAGCAGCACTACGATGAGGCCAAGTATTAGCTTTCGCGAGTTCATATCCAATCCTCCGTCTGATTTGTTTCTCTGGTTGACATTAAGAAACCGTCCCGGCCCATCTTCCTTGATCCTCTTCAGTGTTGGGGATTCTATCCGCTGGTTGTGGAGAAAATGTGGAGGAGAAATGTGGTATTTGTGGAGAAAGGCCCGTTGCGCCTTACAAGGATTGACACGTGAATGCGAATAGGCCACTTATTTAAGAGAGTCGTCAAGGAACTGAACCATACGGCTTCAAAGGCGGGTAATCCAAGGTGAAGATGAAATTTGCACACAAGGTGTTCCTCAGCTTCCTCTTGAACAGCCTTGTCATCGTCGTCTGCATGCTCCTGTTCGGAAGGTACTTCGCTTCGCGCAACTTTGAAGACTATGTTGGCAAGGTGGAAATGGAAAGACTCAGGCAATTGGCGGAGGCATTGGGTCAGGAATACCGAAAGAGCGGCAACTGGGAGACTGTCCTCGGCAACTGGAGTCACTGGCTCCGCTGGTCGGCCATGATGCCTGGTCCTCCACCGGGGGAGGGAATTGCAGGCAGGCCTCCCTTCCCTCCCCCACCCCGTCCCTTTCATCCCCCCAGGGAGGGAGACCATGGGATGGGAAGACCTCCTGCGCCGGCTCATCGTCCCGATCTTCCCCGCATTGTGCTCTTGGATGCTGAAAAGAACCCCCTCTCACAAGAGGAGTCGGCCTCAGCGGACAATTGCCGCTTGGAGCCCGTATTATCGGAGGGCCATCCAGTCGGTTGGGTTGGACTGAAGAAGTTGGAACGACCGTCACATCCTTTGGATGTGGAATTCATCAAACACCAATCGCAAATGTTCTATTCGACGGGGGCTGTTGCCCTGATCCTGGCTGTTCTTGTGACCTATGTCCTGTCCCGCCATATTCTCGCGCCAGTGCGAAAACTGGCTGATGGGACACGGGCTTTGAGTTCCCGGCGTTTTGAAACGCGCATTGAGGGACCCTATCGAGATGAACTCGGTCAACTGACCGCCGATTTCAATGCCATGGCTCAAGCCCTCG
>CAZXXC010000227.1:0-2621 GCA_964644665.1 uncultured Methylococcaceae bacterium | reverse complement strand
TGAAAGTAAAAGGATATGCTGCATCCACAGCGGGAGGTGAGCTTAAGGAATTTGAATACGAACTTGGACCATTAGGTTTTAATCAAGTGGACATTAAAGTAGAGTACTGCGGAATTTGTCATAGTGATTTAAGTATGCTTGATAACGAATGGGGTTTTACTCAATATCCCTTTGTTCCCGGACACGAAGTAATAGGTGTTGTTGAAACTGTGGGTGAAAATGTAAAAGCAATCAAGATTGGACAACGTGTAGGATTGGGTTGGAGTTCAGGTTCTTGTATGACTTGTGAGTGGTGTACATCAGGAAATCATAATCTTTGTAAATCTAATCAAGGAACTATCGTCGGACGTTATGGTGGGTTTGCAGATAAAGTCAGAGCTGAAGAAGCCTGGGTTATACCACTGCCAGAAAAATTAGATGCAGAATCATCCGGACCATTATTTTGTGGGGGTATAACAGTATTTAATCCAATTGTTCAATTTGATATAAAACCAACCGATCGGGTGGGAGTAATTGGAATTGGTGGACTAGGACATATGGCGCTAAGATTCTTAAGTGCCTGGGGCTGCGAAGTTACTGCATTCTCGACAAGTGCAGATAAGGAAGCAGAAGCAAAAAGTTTTGGTGCACATCATTTTGTAAACTCAAAAGATTCAAAAGCTTTAGAAGCTGTTGCTGATTCATTTGATTTTATTCTTTCAACAGTAAATTCTCCGTTGGACTGGGTTTCCTACATCGGGGCATTGAGACCAAAAGGTCGTCTTCACTTTGTTGGAGCTGTTCTTGAACCTCTTACTATACCTGTATTTCCATTATTGACTGGACAAAAATCAATCTCAGCATCTCCGCTTGGTAGTCCTGCAACAACAGTTAAGATGCTTGATTTTGCAGCAAGGCATAATATTCATCCTACTGTTGAGGTGTTTAAATTTAGTCAGGTAAATGAAGCAATGGAAAAGTTACGCAATGGTAAACCGCGATATAGAATTGTCTTAAAACATTAGTCATATTATATAAAATATTTTCAAGCTAAAGGAGAGCTGTGCTCTCCTTTTTTTATTGTATTGAGTTGCCATTCATTTTACTTCTCGCGATGAACAAAGTAACAGCCAGAGATTTAGCATCCATCAATCCCCCAAGTTCATTCTGTATACGTACTGCATCTCTGCAAGATGTGAGCATCAAATCGTAAAAGTAATCCGTGCCGTTACTTTTATTCAATTCTTTATTCATAACATTCAGTTCAAATCACTCATCACATTTTTTTAATAAATCGAAAAGGAAAACAATATGTACCAACAAGCAAGCATCGGATTTGTTATAGGACTAGTTATAATCGTTTATATACTTAAACCCTTATTCAAAATCTTTATTAATTCAATTGAAAAGCGTTATAAAGATAACGATGATAAGGAAAAATAGATTAGTTATTAAAAATCTAATCACTTTATAATTTAGCTTTAGATTTTTATTCACACACACCTCCGAATGGGTCCTGGTAGGGGATAGCTCTGCATTAAAGAAAAAATTTGTTTCGAGCCCACCCCCCCCCTAAAAATAAGCAACTAATATCAGCCGTTATTAAGCAACAAACTTGATAGCGGCTATTTTTTTATCATAAATCTATCGGAGGTTCATATGTGTAATTCAAATTCATTCACCAGTCTTAAGCATCATCAGGTTGAAAACAACCTTAACCAGGGATGCTACACACCAAAGTTCTTTGAACTTGAAGAGTTTAGTTTAACTAAGTTAATCTTAAGCTCAACAGCGTTTTCTTCTTGCAATGCCGAAAAAGAATTATTAATCGGCGATCACTCATTTGCATATCTGCGGGAAGACAAACTGCGCACCATAGATGCATTCGATGCATCAGGTAATAAAATTCCATTCACCGATTTCTGTTCAAAGTTTGGTATAAGAATTAAAAGCAATAATCTATTTAAGACGGGTAAATATCTCAGTCGTGTATTTAGACCGGTTAGATATGCGGGACATTTTAAGAACATTAAAATACATATCAATCAGAACCCAAAACTTATGGGCAAAGTAACAGACGGAATAAGCATTATCTCGTTATCACTGGCAAAAGTACTTGGATGGAACAAGGCACAGGCAGGTATGTCTGCTCAATTTACAATGCTTTTTGATCAGGGATTAGTTAAAGGTAATTGTGTAATATCAGATAAATTAGACCACGATGTCATTGTTTACGGAAATGAAAACATCAAATCTGAAATTTCACTTGGCAACGGAATACAATACATATCTCTTGAACCACTGAAATTATCAACTAAATTAAGAATGGATATCCAGTCTTTACTCAACCTTTGGAATCTCTTCGGCGGCGAACAGTATCTTGATTGGGCATACACGGGTATTGAAGAGTTCAAAACAGACTTGATGTCAGGTAAATTAAATAAGTGGCTTGATGATTTTGATGATATCAATAATGAAGATTACGAAACAGAGACCTGGACACTAAGACAAGCTATAAGACATAAACTTGATTACACAAGATATCCGGGACTTGTGAGACAAGGATGGACGATGTTTCGAAGCGGAATGAGACAGTTCGCCTTATCTGGCAAGGGAGAACCAAAGTTCAGAATTCCGGTTCC
>CAZXXC010000226.1:0-2658 GCA_964644665.1 uncultured Methylococcaceae bacterium | reverse complement strand
ATACCCCCAGCTCCGGATTGTTCTCCAGCGCGTAATCGAGGGTTTGTTGCAAGGTAAAAGCACGGGACTCGACATCCGCCTGTGCCACTCGATAACCGAAAAACAGCAACACGATGACAAGCATGTGTATCAAAAATGACCGCATAAGCGCACCCAAATACCCTGTATGTAAGATTTTTCTAATATATTAGTTTAACCCAACTCTGTCGGCAATTTCCTGCCTATAGGGCAACTGTAGCCTGTAATTCATAAAAGCGTTAATCAAAAAACTGCAAAATGAATGCTTGAAATGTTTGATCAGCATGGTAACTTTAGCGCTCTTAGCACAATTATTACCATAATAAGAATTACCGAGAGGACATATCGCATGAGCATTGATGACAACACCAACGAATCAGAAAACTTGACACCAGCGGAAGAAACCAGCCAACCCGCGAGCGAAACACCAGCCGCTGCCGGCAATATGATTTCCAAGCTGCTTGAATTGAAGGAGTCCAATCCAAAGGTATTTTTCGGCGGCATTGGCGGGGTTGCTCTGCTATTGGTGGTCCTGATGATGAGCGGCGGTTCCGATAATAAACTGCCTGTTCATCAAACCAAACCCATGGTGGTTGGACAGAGTTATGTCCTAAAAAGCCCTAACACTTACGACCCTAACGCTACTATCCGTTTGGTGGCAGTACCTGGCTCCATGGCTGCTTATGACGATTCGGAAGAAAACGATCGTGAAGGCGCATGCAAGCACATGCCGCAAGGAACCACCGTCAAGCTGGCTCAGTCCATGAACGACAGCACCGATAAGAATCTGGTCTGGGCGGAAGTGGAGATCACTGCTGCAGGCGAATGCCAAGGCAAGAAAGCCTGGACTTCGGCCATCAATTTACAATAAAAATTTGCAAAACTGTTGACACGTAATTTTTATTGCTTATAATGCACGAATCGAAAGCAAAGCGGGAATAGCTCAGTTGGTAGAGCACAACCTTGCCAAGGTTGGGGTCGCGAGTTCGAGTCTCGTTTCCCGCTCCAAATTTTAAAAGCCGCGACTACGCGGCTTTTTTATTTAAGACAAAGGCTGCGTAGCAAAGTGGTTATGCAGCGGCCTGCAAAGCCGTATACACCGGTTCGATTCCGGTCGCAGCCTCCATTAGTCGATTCAAACAGATTCAACAGAATTCAGAAACCCGCAAGCTGCAAGGCTTAGCGGGTTTTTTATTGTTCAATAGCGTTCAACAAGATACAGTGACATCCAGGGGTAACTCGGGGTAACATTCCGGGGTAACTGAGTTACCCCGATATGAGTTACCCCATGGCACTATCAGATACCGCATGCAGAAACGCTCACAAATCAGACAAAGCCAAAGACGGCAAGGCCTTCAAGCTTTTTGACGAGAAAGGCCTCTTCCTGCTAGTCAAGCCCACCGGCAACGGCTGGGGCAAATGGTGGAGATTCAAATACAGCTTTGACCGCACAGAAAAGCAACTGTCACTAGGCATATATCCAGACGTCAGCCTCGCTCAAGCCAGAGAAAAACGCGACGAAGCCAGAAAGCTGGTTGCCGCCGGCATAGACCCTGGAGAAAACCGAAAAGCCGTCAAAGAAGCCAGGACCGAAAGCATCGCCAACAGCCTTGAAGTCATCGCCCGCGAATGGGGCGCGAAAAAAGTAGAAACCTGGGGCGAAAAAAACAATCGCTCCAAGCGCATGCTGGAAAGAAACGTTTTCCCATGGATCGGCAAAAAGCCGATAGCCGACGTATCCCCCAAAGATATTCTGGAATGTCTACGCCGCATCGAAGATCGAGGCACCATAGAAACAGCCCATCGAACCTTGCAAATCTGCGGCCAAGTCCTTCGGTACGCCGTAATTACCGGGCGCGCCGCCCGAGACGTCAGCCAAGACCTGAAAGGCGCCCTCCCCCCAGCCAAATCAGAACACTTTGCCGCCATCACAGAACCCGCAGAAGTCGCCGAACTGATGCGAGCGATCGACAGCTACCAAGGCTCACTACCGGCGGTTTGCGCGTTAAAACTAGCGCCGCTGGTATTTGTCCGCCCGGGCGAACTGCGTGCGATGCAATGGCAAGACGTAGACCTTGAGTCCGCCGAATGGCGTTACTTTGTCACCAAGACCAAAGTTCAACACATCGTCCCGCTATCGACGCAAGCAGTAGCCATACTGAAAGAACTACACCCACTCACAGGCCATGGCCGCTTTGCCTTTCCATCTGAACGCACTCCATCCGGCGAACGCTGCATGAGCGAAAACACCCTCAACGCCGCGTTAAAACGGCTTGGCTACGGCAAGGACAAAATGACCGCTCACGGATTCCGCGCCATGGCCAGAACCATCCTGGATGAAGTATTGGGGATCAGACCTGACTTTATCGAACACCAACTCGCTCACGCAGTCCGCGATCCAAACGGGCGAGCCTACAACAGAACTGCCCACCTGAAAGAACGCCATAAGATGATGCAGACTTGGGCCGATTACCTGGACGCCTTGAAAACCGGCGCGCAAGTTATCCAGTTTCCGCGCCAGGCGTAATCAAGCAGGGGTAAACCCTTTTTTTCTAAAATTTCTTGGAATAGTGAAATAACCCAGCATACCCAGCATAGTCAGCACTACCAAGGCTTTCAGAGCCTATAACCCAGCACTAA
>CAZXXC010000225.1:0-2673 GCA_964644665.1 uncultured Methylococcaceae bacterium | reverse complement strand
AGGCGAGCGGCGCAATCGGTGTCTTTGATGACGCCCTGCCAGCCGCTGACAGCCCAAGGGCCGCACTTGACGCTGGGCAGTGCCTCCAGGAAGTCCATCAATCGGCCTTGCAGATCAGGCTGCGCTTTTACGAGGACGACGAGTCCATCGACACCCGCCGGCTTGGTGTCGAAGGTGCCGGTGCTCATGATCTTGGTACGCACGGCCTCGAACACCTTCTCGGCCTCGGGCTGCACGAGCTGCTTCAACTCGGCCTCGTAGCCCTGGACGGTCATCTTGCCGCCGAACAGCTTCTCCACCACGCCGGCCAAGTGACCCAGCACGGACACCGGGCCGAAGTAGTCCTTCTTGTCCTTCGTCACGAACAAGTAGGGGCGTAGATCGAGACCCGAGAGTTTGGGTGACAGGCGCGCCCAGTCGCATACCGTCTCTGACGACCGCCATTCAGCCAATACGGCGTTGTCAAGCGCGGGCCCTGGCTCGCCGGCTCTCTGTCCCTTCCGCTCGCCGGCCTGCGATTCCTTGCCGTCGGCCGTCGCCAGCCCCTTTTCAAGCGTTTCGAGGTCCTCGCATAGCCCCTGCGGGTGGACCGCAGCGACAAACGCGATCTGCTCGAACAGCCTCGGGATGAAGCGCTCAGCGAGCATGAGCTTCGCGAGCACGGGCAGTTTGATATCGTCCCCGAATCCGCGCGCGGCCGCAGTACGCTCACGCAGCAGCAGCGTGTTGAGGAAGCGTTTGATCTGACGCGGGTTGCCCTTCGTACCGCTCGCCAAGATGGGGCCAATCTGGTCACTGAGGGCAAGCGCGTTGTTCGCCTTCTCGGCTTGCTTGCTGAGCGCCGTCTTGACGGTCGCCGCATCCAAACCGCCGCTGGTCCAAGGACGCTTCAGCTTCTCACGCGCCACGCCAATCAAGTTCGCATAGTCGGCGTCGTTTTCACCGATTTCGGCGCCGGCCAGCAGCAGCGTGACGTAAATCCGTGTCTCGGTCTCGCCCAGCGCCGGGATACGGAATGGGACCTGGATGAGCTTTTCGAGGTAGTTGCGTGCGTAGTCCCGCGGTCCGGTGCTGTCCGGCAGATCGGGAAAGTGCTTGCGCACCGCATACTCGATCATCGCCTCGTCGGCCGCGACGACGAACGCCGTCCGGGCGGTGAACACGAACAACCGGATCGCTTCGAGCGTTTCGATGGCGGTGTCTGGCAAGCAGCGGTCGAGGTCATCGATCAGGACGATGAGCTGTTTGATCCCCGCGTCCTTCAGGAGCTGGTCGAAGGCCTTGCGGAACGCTTCCACTTCCTCGGGCACATTCTTTTTTTCGCCCGGCTTCAGCACGGCCTTCACCTCGTCGATCGCCGTCGAGAGGTTTTCTTTCGTGGCGAGCTTGGCAGGATCCGCTATCACCGCTTCGAGCGAGCCGACGATAGCTCCGATTTGATCGGGTGTCGGAATGCCTGTGAACGCGGTCAGGGCGAGGCCGCCGGCTCTCTTCGCCACCTTCAGCCAGTCGATGCGCCGGAAGACATCCTTGACCGCGGCTGCGGCCTTGTTCAGGGCCGGACGCTTCTCGACCAAGCCCGTGACTATCCCCTCGATCAGGGCGATCTTGGCATCCTCGAAGCCTTGAAAGCGCCATCCGTTGAACTTGAGGCACAGGACTTCGTCCTTGTCGGCGAACCCCGCCTCGATCATTTCGAGCACGCTGGACTTGCCCGCACCCCAGTCGCCATGCACGCCGATCGTCACCGGATGGTCGGGCCTGGCGCGAAGCAACTCGATGATCGTGGTCGCGATGGCCTCGTTGTTCAGCAGGTCGACCCGGGTTTCGTTGTCGGTCAGAATCATCGGCGTTGATCTCCCCCTGGCAGTTCGTTTGGCAAGTTCAAGAGTACGGAGCGGATAGCTGCGGACACCGCATCACGCGGCCCATGCAGCCTGAGACCGAGGGTCAATTCAACTTGCACGCCACCACCGCGCCGTCCCCGATTGCAGATGTTGTTCGGATCGGTTGCCGGGAACGAGTGCCCCTTCAGATCGACTTCCACACCAAGCCGAGCAATGGCTTGTCCGATGGATATCTTCAGTGGGTCATCAAGGCCGCCCATCAGGACGCGCTGTGCCTTGCCGCCGCAGCCGTGGATCGCGACCACGTGGTCGCAGGCGGATAGCAGTGCCAGGCAGCGCGGTTCATCAAATTTGTGGCTGGTCAGATGAAGTGCAGCGTAGTTGCCAGCCTGACGAATTCCTTCGAACAGATAGAGATTGATGTCCGTGCCAGCGACCGCTCGCGCGATGTCCGACGTGAACTGCTCAATACCTCCGCCATGCGGTGCGATGACGACGATGGATGATCCGGCGAATGGGCGTACATGCACCCTGTAGTCCGTTCCTTCGGCTTGCGCGCTGGCCAAGTCGGCATAGCTGCCATATCCATCGGCAAGGCTACTCATCGCGCCCCTCGACTGGGAGCGCCGGCCCTTGGAGCGATGCCAGCAAGATTGCGCACAGCGGCTCAGGCATCAGGCCCCCGTTCGAAGAAGTTGCGGCTGGCCGAGCCGGGTCGGCTTGGGTCGCAGGATGATTAGATTCGGCATTAAAAATCAAACTTTATGCTACTTTCTCTGCGCGTTCTTGCGATAGCTCTAGGGGCTGATTGGATTCCGTGCTATCT
>CAZXXC010000224.1:0-2684 GCA_964644665.1 uncultured Methylococcaceae bacterium | reverse complement strand
ACGGACAGAATGAGAAACCCACGCATCGTTCACGCCTCCGAACTGGATCCTACCCGGCAATCCGACCGAAACCGTCCGAAGGAACCCGACCGACGCCACGCAGGCACGATCGCATACCCCCTGGTAGCAGTCTGCCGAAAACCGCCGTTGGTGTCAATGCATAAGTCCGGCCACGCGAATGGCGGAGCGAGTCCCCGAAGGGGGCAGACTGCGGCGGCTGGCCCGAATGCCCTCGTTGAACAGACCGAGTGCACCGCCAATCCACGCTGACCGCCGACGCCTTCAATGGCGGCTCGCGTCGCGAGTTGCGCACCGCAGACCGGGGTGGGTTGCAGGCCCGGCTGTACGCGCCTCAGTCTTCTGCGTCGACCGCGTCGAGCACCGCGCCGGCCGCCGCCCGGGCCAGCGGACTGGACTCCGCCGTCCGGAGGGCCGCCGCCGCCTGCCGCACCTCGGGCGCCTGGGCGGTGCGTGTGCCGACGATCGCCTCCAGGGCGGCGGCACGGACGTCGGCATCGGCGTGCCCCACCGCCGCCAGGGTCGTCTGCCGAAGGGCTTCGTCGTTGTCCACGCCGATCGCCAGCGCCGCCGCGCGGATCGACACCGCCAGCATCTCGCGGTCCGCGTCCGACCGAAGGCTCGCCCGAATCCTGTCGATCGCGCCCTGCCGGACCTGCGCGGATACGGGCACGCCGGCCTTCGCCAGCGCATGGATCAGGCAACCCAGCGCATGCACGCATGCGGCGCGGTTGCCGAGGCCCTGCGCATGGTCGAACCGCTCGACGAGGCATTCGAGGGCCATCGGTTCACGGGTCTCCACCAGGGCCGCCGGCAAGGCATCGCCGACGACCTTGCAGATCGCCGGCTGCCGCGCGATCGCCGCAAGGGCCGTGCACCCGTCGCGCCCCAACGCCCCCAGGCACCTCACGGCCGCCCGCATCACCGGCTCGGCCTGGCCGGGCTTGGCGATGATCCGGCTCATCCGCCCCGCCATCTCGGCGGCGAGCGCATCCCTCTGCGCGCCGTCGAGACGCGACAGCGACTTGGCGAGGACATCACACAGCGCCGCCTGCGGCCCCGCTGCCCTCGCCGCATCCAGCCGCCAAGCCGCCTGCCAGATCCAGTCAACATCCGGCCGCGCCGCCAGGAGGAACCCGATGCGCCGGATGCGATCAGGGTCCTCCGCCACGACAAAGGGGGCCGCCAGGGCGTTGCGCATCGCCGTGAGCTCCTCGGCACTTGCGCGTCGCAGACGCTCCCGGAGCGCCTTGCACGCCCTGGCGGCGCGAATGTCGTCTTCCGCCTCGACAACCTGTGTGATCAGGTCCTGCGTGGAGAGGTCGGCGGCCTGAACCGCCGGCAGCGGCAGGCCGAACCAAAGAGATACAGTCAAGACCAATACGCGTACTCGTTCCATCTTCATGGTATTCACCTCGACGCGACGCCGCGCGTCAGAAATTCGCCGGTCCGCTGCTGCAGTCCGTCCACACCACGAGGGATGCATCCCAGGCCGCGTGCAGGCCCGTGCCGAGCGACCCCACGCCGCCCCAGTTCGGTCCGACCGAGGACCACGACTCGGCGGATGCGAACGTCTCGAGGTCATCCTCGATGCCTTCGATCGTCGCGTTCACGTCGTCTTCGAGGTCCGCCTTGACCCGGTTGACCAGCCCTTCGATGGCCACTTTCGGGTCGCCGGCGATTCCGCCATCATCGATGCCCTTCTCGGTGCGGCCGTGATGACCCTCCTCGGAGCGCTCGGCCGACGGCGTGCCCCGGTATTCGTGGTTCTTCACGGCCTGGACGAAGTCCGCGGTTTCGGCGTCAAGGCAGGAGGCGGTGTTCTCGTCGTAGAAGTTCTCCGCGGCCCCCGATGGTGTCGGGCCGCCGGACTTGATGTACCGGTTGATCACGGTCTCCCGCTGGCACTTCAGCGTGCTGGCGCTGATGTACCACCAGTCCTTGCAGGGGCCCGATGACACCTTGGAGAGGGTCACGGCCGTAAGGAAATCGCCATCGGTCGCCTGGGGGACGAAGAAGGCGGCCGCGCTGTTCGAGTCGCGGTCGCGATGCTGCCCGAGCGCCGCCCCCTCGGTCGGCTCGGCGCCCCACCCCGACTCGTTGTCCTCCGCGCAGGTGATCGGCAACTGCCACCCGCTGCGCGGCTGGACGGTGATCGGCACCTGCTTGGTGCAAAGTACGCCGCTGATCGTGGCCTGGACCGAGAGCGTGCCGCTGACCACCATCTTGCCGATCCAGTTGCTGATGTCGTCGCCGTCCGTGTCGGAGTCGGCGTAGGTATTCGTGCCCCCCGTCGCCGTGAACGTCCAGTCGAAACTGTCGATCGCCTTTCCGGTCGGGTTCGACCGCGCGGTGTACGTGGTGGACCAGCCCCGCGCAGGCGAAGTGCTCCCCGTCAGCGAGAGGCCCACCACGTTGACGTCGGTCGAGGCCTGGCCGTTCGGATCGCCGTTCGAGTACTCGACCGTGGCCGTGACCGTCAGGGCGTCCATCGGAACGGTGAACGCATGCAACACCGCATACGGCGAGGTGGTGTCCACGTCCGAGGCCGAGCCGTCTTCGTACGAGAAGGTGACCCGGGTGACGTACGTGTCGGGCGTCACGGTACAGGTGAACGTGACCGACCCGCCCTCGGCAACCGTCCCCGCACCGGCCGACAGACTCAC
>CAZXXC010000223.1:0-2705 GCA_964644665.1 uncultured Methylococcaceae bacterium | reverse complement strand
GTGCACCATGCGGCCGGGGGACCCGGGGTTTGAGGAGTGCGAGGCGTGCCAGTAAAGCCCTAACCCCTTTCCCGTAGGCGGGGGAGGAGGTAATCCTTCCGCCAATTTGAATGAGCTTTCGGTGGCAAGCCACCGTGGTTATCAGGACCCAAGGAGAAACATCACGATGCTGAACTTCGAGGAAGATTTCACGCCCGCCCTGCAACCCGCTGTCGCCCCGCGCATGCCCGCGCAGGCACCCAGCCCGGCGCCCGCCGCGCCTGCGCCGCAAGCCGCGCGCGTGCGTGCCGCCGACAAGCGTGTCATCAACGGCGCCACGGACGTGAATCAGCTCGTGCCCTTCAAGTACAAGTGGGCGTGGGAGAAATACCTCGCCGGCTGCGCCAACCACTGGATGCCGCAGGAAGTGAACATGAGCCGCGACATCGCGCAGTGGAAGGACCCGACCGCGCTCACCGAAGACGAGCGCCGCATCGTCAAGCGCAACCTCGGCTTCTTCGTCACCGCCGATTCGCTGGCCGCCAACAACATCGTGCTCGGCACCTACCGCCACATCACCGCGCCCGAGTGCCGCCAGTACCTGCTGCGCCAGGCGTTCGAAGAAGCCATCCACACCCACGCCTACCAGTACATCGTCGAATCGCTGGGCCTGGACGAAGGCGAAATCTTCAACGCCTATCACGAGATCGAATCGATCCGCGACAAGGACGATTTCCTCATCCCCTTCATCGACACCCTCACCAACCCCGAATTCAAGACCGGCACGCCGGAAAACGACCAGAAGCTGCTCAAGTCGCTGATCGTCTTTGCCTGCATCATGGAAGGCATCTTCTTCTACGTCGGCTTTGTGCAGATCCTCGCGCTGGGCCGCCAGAACAAGATGACCGGCGCCGCCGAGCAGTACCAGTACATCCTGCGCGACGAGTCCATGCATTGCAACTTCGGCATCGACCTCATCAACACCATCAAGCTGGAAAACCCGCACCTGTGGACAAATGAATTCAAAGCCGAAATCCGTGGCCTGATCCAGAAAGGCGTCGAGCTCGAATTCAAATACGCCGAAGACACCATGCCGCGCGGCGTGCTGGGTTTGAACTCCGCCCAGTTCAAGGAATACCTGCGTTTCATCGCCAACCGCCGTTGCCAGCAGATCGGCCTGGACGAACTCTTCCCCGGCGTCACCAACCCCTTCCCGTGGATGGCCGAGATGATCGACCTGAAGAAGGAGAAGAACTTCTTCGAGACGCGGGTGACGGAGTATCAGACGGGTGGGGCGTTGAGCTGGGATTGACCAGTTTGCTAAGGAAAAAAGCGCGGAGGACTGCGCCTTTTTTAGGACATGTGGAGTGGAGTGTTAACGTCTCGTAAGGAGAAAGCAATGCAATTCATTCACTCAGATCTTGGGCAGCGAAGAAGCGGTGAAATAGTTGAAGTAACTCTCACGAGTGGAGCGAACGTCCGACTAATGGATAGCTCAAATTTCTCGAGTTACAAAAACGGCCGACAACATCGTTTTGTCGGTGGACTGGCTAAACGGTCACCCGTAAGGCTTTCGATTCCAAGCTCTGGTCGTTGGCATGTGGCCGTTGATATGCAGGGTTTACGTGGTAGTACACGTGCTTCGATTCGGGTTTTACCAGGTGTATTACCTGAAATACGTGAAACTCCGTTGGCTGATATTCCAAGCCTAGTTAGAAACAATATCCCACCGGCTATTGAATCAGGTGTGGAGTTGACCCACTTCGGTGGACGGGTACTGGTTTGATACTCAAACCGTTTCGGGTGTTGTCTCGGCATGCACATGGGCATCCTCGACAACATCAAACAGGGCTTCGTTGCTCCTTTCAAAGTTCAGGGGTGAGAGGTAGCCCAGGCCACTGTGGCGGCGCCGGGGGTTGTACCAGCCTTCAATCCAGGTGAAGACCGCCATGCGGGCCTGCGCCTTGCTCTGGAAGGTGCTGCGCTCGATGAGTTCGCCCTCTAGGCTGGCAAAGAAGCTCTCGGCCATTGCGTTGTCGTACGCATCGCCCACGGTCCCCATCGAAGGTCGCACCTGCATCTGCCGGCAGCGCTCGCCAAAGGCCAGGCTGGTGTACTGGCTGCCTTGGTCCGAGTGGTGGATGACGCTCTTGGGTTTGCGCTGCTCAAGGGCCATGTTCAAGGCCTCGAGAACAAGGTCTGCGGTCATGCGTTCTCCCATGGCCCAGCCCACCACACGTCGGCTCCAGACATCGATGACCACGGCCAAATAGAGAAACCCCATCCACGTTGGCCCGTAGGTCATGTCCGCCACCCACAGCTGGTTCGGGCCAGTGGCGCGGAAACGCCGGTTGACCAGGTCACCAGCTGGGGCCTGACGTTTGTCGCGACGGGTGGTGACGGTGAAGCCTCGGCGCTTGCTGATGCCGTGGATACCGGCTTGCCGCATGAGCCGGGCCACGCGCTGGCGGCTGATGCTCACACCTTGCTCGATGAGCTCGGCCCGCACCCGGGGCATTCCGTAGGACTCGTAGGAGTCCTGGTGAATCTGGCGGATGCGCTCGGTCATCACCGCGTTGGCGATGCTGCGCTGGGATGGAGCACGCTCTCGCCAGGCATAGAAGCCGCTGGCGGAGACACCGAGCACGCGGCACATGGCGCGCACAGGAAGGTCGGCCTGGTTCGCCATCACGAGTCCGAAGACTTCGTGGATGTCGCATCGCTGC
>CAZXXC010000222.1:0-2723 GCA_964644665.1 uncultured Methylococcaceae bacterium | reverse complement strand
GCCGCCGCGAAGTCCAGGCTTTTGAGGATCAGGCCGCGTTCGCTTTCGCTGGCGGCGAGCAGCCAGTCGCCGTTTTCCATGCGCCGGAACACCTCGATACGGCGCCGGTCGGGGTCGATCAGCGCGTACTCGCGCAGGCTGTCGAGATGGCGATAGAGGGCGAACTTGTCGCCCCGGTCATAGGCGGCGGTACTTTCCGAAAGTACCTCGATGATCGCCGTCGGCCGTTGCATGACCAGGTCGGCGGCCAGGTCGCCGGCGTCGCAAGTGACCATCACGTCCGGGTAGAACACCGATTCCGCCGCTTTCACTTCCAGCTTCATGTCGGCCATGAAGGCGCGGCAGGGACCGCCGCGCAGGTGTTGCTTGAGGAGGCTGGCGATGTTGAGCGACACCGTCACATGCGCGCGTCGGGCGCCAACCATGGCGAACACTTCTCCGGCGACGAATTCGTGCTTGTCCGGCTGGGAGTTTTCCCAGGCCAGGAATTCCTCGACGGACATGACTGCTTTTTCCGGTGGCAGTCCCATGGCGACAGGCTCCGGTGATGACGGGGTGTCCGGATTGTAGGGGAGCCGATGGCCTTGTCAGCCGGCGTGGCCCAGGCGCGCGGAAATCCGACGCGCCGCTTCCCGCACCAGTGGCGCCCAGTCCAGCCGCCGCCGTTCCATCGGCGCCGACACCGACAGGCCGGCGACCACGCCGCCGGTCGCGTCGCGCACCAGCGCGCCGATGCAGCCGACGCCCAGTTCTGCTTCCTCGTCGTCCAATGCGTAGCCGCGCGCCAGGCAGGCCTCGATGTCGGCGCGCAGCGGCGCGATGCCGGCGCGGGTGTTGACGGTGTAGGCGGGCAGGCCGGTGCGTCGGGCATATTGCTCGATCTCGGCCGGACCGGCCTCGCCCAGCATCAGCTTGCCGACGGCGGTGACGTGCAGCGGCGCGCGGCTGCCGATGACCTGCTCGACCCGCATCATCCGGTTGGGTGTGACCCGTTCCACGTACACCACCTCGTCGCCCTGGCGCACGGTCAGGTTGACGGTTTCGCCAACCTGATCGCGCAGCCATTCCATCTCCGGACGCGCGAGCGCGCGCACGTCCAGCCCGGCGCGCACCCGGGCCGCCAGGCCGAGCAGGCGTGGGCCGAGCCGGTAGTGGCCGGCGTCGTCGCGCGCGATCAGATCGTGCACGGCCAGCGCGGCCAGGATGCGGAAGGCGGTGGAGGGATGCAGGCCGGTTTCCGCCGCGAGCACTTTCAGGGAGGCGCCGTCGCCTTCGCTGGCGAGCGCGTCGAACAGCGCGGCCATGCGGTCGATGACCTGGATGGGGGAGGTTTTGGGTTCCGTCATGTTCCACATTATGAAACAGCATCTGCATTGTGAAAAGTTGACTGATTCAGTAGATTATCGCCATCGCCATTCAGACCACGGAGCCGACCATGACCCCCAGCACCCAACCCGAGCAACTCGCGCCCGCCTTTTGCGAGGGCATCCAGTATTACGGCCCGGCTTGGCCGGGATTCGCCGAGCATGCCGCCGAGCCGGCGATCGTCGAGGGCGCAACCGGGATCGCCGACGCGCGCGCGCCCGCCGCCGCTTACCAGACCCTGCTGGCCGCCGACGCGTTGCGTTATCTGACCCTGCAAGTCTGCGGCGCCAAGGCCTCTGGCCATCCGGGTGGCTTCGCCTCCAGCGCCGAGGCCTACGCGGCGCTGGTCATGCTCGGACACACCAACATCGTCACCGAGGTCGGCCATCACGCGCCGGGCTTCTATTCGGCGATGTTCCTGGATTCCTCGCTGGAGGAAATGGGCATCCGCACGGTTCAGGACATGCGTGAGCGTTTCCGCGAGCGGCACGGCCTGCTCGGCCATCTGTCCGGCGCCATTCCCGGTCTGCTGGCGCCGGCCGGCCCGCTCGGCCAGGGCCAGCATTTCGCCATGGCCGGCGCACTGCTGCATCCGGGCACGCTGTTCCCGGTGACCATCGGCGATGGCGGCATGGGCGAGCCCTATGTGCTGAATTCGATGATGCACTTCAACACCGCCTATCCGGCGGCGACCAACTACCTGCCGGTGCTGGTCTGGAACGGCTACAGCCAGGAACACCACGCCATGTGCGCGACCTGGAGCAACGATGAGATGACCGCCTACTGGAAGGGGCATGGTTTCGACAGCGTGTTCCTGGTCGATGCCCGCCAGTTCGACGACCAGAACCAGGTTGGCGCCTACGTCGACAGCACGCGCTTTTCCTTCGAACGCCGGCTCGATTTCGTCGCCGCCGTGCTGCGGGCCGCCGATCAGGCGGCGAAGAGCGCGCTCGGTGGCCGGCGCACGGTGCTGATCGTCAAGCAGCTCAAGGGCGCCGGCGTGCATAAACTGGGCGCCAAGGCGCACAACCTGTATCCGGCCGATACCCTGGATGCCGAGCACATCGTCGACGGTCTCCAGCGGCGCGCGCTGAATCCGGAGGCCTGGCGCGTGGTGCGCGAGAATTTCCGGCGCGCCGGCGGCGGTCCGGCCGCCAGGACCGTGGTCACCGAGCGCGCGCCGGCACCGGCGCTGCTGCCCGCGCTGCCGATCAACACCTTCACGCCCGGCGACAAGCAGGTGCCGGCCACCGCCTTCGGCGCGCTGGCGGCCTTCGTCGGTCAGCACGATCCGCGTTTCGTGGTCACCAACGCCGACGGCAACGAGGCCAGCGCCATGGCCAACATCAACGTCGCGC
>CAZXXC010000221.1:251-2728 GCA_964644665.1 uncultured Methylococcaceae bacterium | reverse complement strand
CATCAACAGGAAAATCAGCAAGGCCGCGCCACCCAGACGCGCCAGGATCGACGCCGCCACCTCCCAGCCCTGCGAGGCATCGGCGCCGCGCAGCGCGCTCATCGCCATCATTGCCACCACCACGGCGATGTCCTGCACGATCAGGAAACCGACCGCGATGCGGCCGTGCAGGGAATCCAGCTCGCGTTTGTCCGACAGCAGCTTGACGATGATGATGGTGCTGGAGAACGTCAACGCCACCGCGATGTACAGCGCCGTCAGCCAGTCCTTGCCGAGCGCGTAGGTCAGGATGAAACCGAACAGGATCGTGAAGGCGAGCTGGCCGAGGCCGGTGGCGAGCGCGACCGGCCCGATGTGACGGACATGATGCAGATCCAGTTTGAGGCCGACCACGAACAACAACACGGTGACGCCGATCTGGGCGAGCAGATCGATCTGGCCATGCGCCTGGACCAGCCCGAACGCGGCCGGTCCGGCCAGGATGCCGACCAGGATGTAGGCGACCAACAGCGGCTGGCGCAAACGAATCGCAATGGCACCGACCACGGCCGACAGGCCGAGCAGCAGGGCGAATTCACTGAAATGGTTTTCCATCGGTTCGATGCGCTTTTGCAACAGTCGGATTATCCCATGTCCGACCTCCACCACCGCCGGTTGCCCGGCGCTACAATCCGCGCCGGTTCCATCCCGGAACGATCCCTGAATCCTCATCTCAAATCATGATGTTGAAAACCCGCCTGCAACGACTGATTCACGACCTGCACCGCCTGCGCGAGCACCCGGCGTTGCGCCGGCTCGGCCCGGCCCTGCATCATCCGCGCCTGTGGCACATGAGCCGGCGCGGCATCGCCATGGGCCTGGCGGTCGGTATCTTCTTCGGGTTGCTGATCCCGATCGCCCAGATATTTTTTGCCGCATCGTTCGCGGTCATCCTGCGCGCCAACCTGCCGGTCGCGGTGGCCAGCACCCTGGTCACCAATCCGATCACCTTCGCGCCGATCTACTACGCCGCCTATCAGCTCGGCGCCCTGCTGCTCGGCCGGGTCGATCACGGCGTCAGCCAGGAAAGCCTGCACGTCGAAATCCAGAGCCTGAGCGACTGGGTCGCATTCTGGGTCGATCGTCTGGCCGGACTCGGCCTGCCGCTCGTCCTCGGCCTATCGATCTTCGCCTGCGCGCTCGCGCTCGGCGCCTATCTGCTGGTGCATGGCGTCTGGCGCGCCCGAGTCGTGCTCGCCTGGCGCCAGCGCCGCCAGCGCCGCGCGACCGGACGCGTCTGACGGAACCCTCGGCCACGATCGCCGTCCATGTCCCGTGCGTCGGTCAACCGACTGGCGCGGTTACAATGGCGCCCATCCCAACCAGGAGTCCTCATTCATGCAACGCATCCTTCTGTCCCTGTTCGCCCTGTTCTTCTCCTTCACCCTGCCCGTTTTCGATGCCGAGGCCAAACGCATGGGCGGCGGCAAATCCTATGGCATGCAGCGCGACGCGCCGATGAAGCGCGACGCCGCGCCCAACCGCGATCAGGGTGCCCAGAACACGCCGGCCCAGAATCCCGGCAACGCCGCCGGCCAGGCCGGCAAGCGCTCCTGGATGGGGCCGATCGCCGGTCTCGCCGCCGGTCTCGGTCTGGCCGCGTTGTTCTCGCACCTGGGCCTGGGCGAGGAAATGGCCAATTTTCTGATGATCGCCCTGCTCGCTTTCGCCGCGATCCTGCTGGTGCGCTGGTTCCTGCGTCGCGGCGCCGCGCCGGCGCCGGCACGACCGATGCCGTATGCCGGCCCGACCGCCGGGGCGCCCAGCCACCCCGTCCGTTTCGAGGCCAGCCAGCCGCCTGTTGGCCAGGCCGCGCCCGGCAGCGTCGCCGCCAGTTTCGGTGAAGCCGCCAACCGGGCCGGAGATTTCCCGCCCGGCTTCGACGCCGCCGCGTTCGAACGCCAGGCCAAGGTCAATTTCATCCGCATGCAGACCGCCAACGACGCCGGCAATCTGGATGATCTGCGCGAATTCACGACCCCCGAGATGTACGCCGAACTCAAGCTCGACATCGATGAGCGCAAGGGCGCGCCGCAGAACACCGAGGTCGTCGAACTGAACGCCGAAGTGCTGGAAGCGGTCGAGGAAGGCAACCGCCAGATCGTCAGCGTTCGCTTCAGCGGCCTGCTGCGCGAGGACAGCGACCAGGCCACCGCCTTCGACGAAACCTGGCACCTGACCAGCCCGAGCGACGGTAGCCGCGGCTGGGTGGTCGCGGGTATCCAGCAGAACGCCTGATCCGCCGTTGCCGTAACCGGAGCCGCCGAGCGCGGCTCTTTTTTTTACCTCGTCCGCCGACACCACCGCCTTTCCCGGAAACCGCCGTGAACCCCGACTCCCCGATCGCCCGCGAAGCCGCTCGGCGCCGCACCTTCGCCATCATTTCCCACCCCGACGCCGGCAAGACCACGCTGACCGAGAAGCTGCTGCTGTTCGGC
>CAZXXC010000221.1:0-241 GCA_964644665.1 uncultured Methylococcaceae bacterium | reverse complement strand
CCAGATTGCCGGCACCGTGAAGGCGCGCAAGAGCGGCAAGTACGCCACCTCGGACTGGCTGGAGGTGGAAAAGCAGCGCGGTATCTCGGTGGCCAGCTCGGTCATGCAGTTCGGCTACGAGGACTGCGTCGTCAACCTGCTCGACACGCCCGGTCACAAGGATTTCTCCGAGGACACCTACCGCGTGCTCACCGCCGTCGATGCCGCCGTCATGGTGGTCGACGCGGCCAAGGGCGTGGAA
>CAZXXC010000220.1:0-2729 GCA_964644665.1 uncultured Methylococcaceae bacterium | reverse complement strand
CGTCCACGCGCGATCTGGCCCTGGCGGTGATCGACGACATGGCGGAGGACTGGGCTCACGGTTTCGTGGCCGAGGCCTTCGACCAGGATCTGCCGCCCATGGACCGGCTGGATTACATGATCGACGCCGCCTACTACTGGCAGAAGGCCACCGCCGACCTGGACGGGCGCATGCGCGGTTGCCTGTTCGGCAATCTGGCCCTGGAGATGAGCACGCGCGACGACGTCATGCGCGCCAAGCTCAACTACGTTTTCGACAAGGCGCGCGACCGTTTCCGTGCCACCCTGGACGAGGCGGTGGCCACCGGCGCCCTGGCGGCGCTGGATGCCGAGGCCACGGCCACGGCCATGCTGGCCTATCTGGAAGGTGTCATCCTGCTGGCCAAGACCCGTGCCGACCCGGACCTGATCCTGCGCCTGGGACCGGCCATCAAGACCTTGAGGATCGAGATGAGTCACTGAGTTTTTTCCGTCATTCCCGCTCAGGCGGGAATGACCCCACCCGCCCATCCGGGCTTTTTTTTGCGGTAGCACTAGACCGACCGGTCTACTCACGCGGCGCCGCCGCACCCACCTGAAAAGGAGAAGCACCATGGAATCGAACCAGCCCCAGCATTCTTCCCATCAAAGCCTGGACGCCCGCGGCCTCAACTGCCCGCTGCCCATCCTGCGCACCAAGAAATCGCTGAACGCCATGGCGTCCGGCGACACCCTCAAGGTGGTCGCCACCGACCCCGGTTCGCTCAAGGACATGCAGGCCTTCTGCGCCCAGACCGGCAACACGCTGCTGTCGTCGCAACAAAGCGGCGACGACTATGAATTCATGATCCGCAAGGCCTGAGGAGACCGCCATGAACGTCGCCAAACTGCATGCCGTTCAGGATAACGCCGCCATGCCGACAGATCTGGCCGGACTGGAAGCCTGGTTCGACCGCCGCCTGGACGAGAAACTGGCCGAGCGCGAGGCCAACAAAATTCCGTCCCTGGCCATCATCGCCACCAAGGGCACCATGGACATGGCCTACCCGCCCTTCATCCTGGCCTCCACCGCCGCCGCCCTGGGCTGGAACGCGTCCATCTTCTTCACCTTCTACGGCCTGGAACTGGTGAAGAAGGATCTCGACATCAAGGTCTCGCCCCTGGGCAACCCGGCCATGCCCATGAAAATGCCGTTCGGGCCGGACTGGCTGAAGCGCATCAACATGCCGGTGCCCACCCTGGCCGCCAACCTGCCCGGCTTCGAGAGCCTGGCCACGGCCATGATGGAACAGACCGTGAAGGCCAAGGGCGTGCCCAGCATCCAGGAACTGCGCGACATCTGCGTCGAATCCGGCGTGCGCTTGGTGGCCTGCCAGATGACGGTGGACCTGTTCAACTACCGCCAGGACGAGTTCATCCCGGAAATCGCGGAATGGATCGGCGCCACCAGCTATCTGGGCGAGGCGAAGAACGCCGACGTCTGCCTGTTCGTGTGAGGCGGCCATGACCACGGTGCTGATCACCGGCGCCACCGGCTTCGTGGGCAGCCACGCCCTCGAAGCCCTGATGCGCCGGCCGACGTTGAAACTGGTCGCGGCCTGCCGCGATCCCGCCCGTTTGCCGAAAGACTTCCCGGGCGAAATACGCGCGGGCGACCTGCGCGACCCGGACTGCCGCGAACGCCTGCTCGACGGCGTCGATGTGGTCTGCCACGGCATGGCCTGGACCGCCCTGTTCGGCCATGGCGAACGCAGCCGCGACCTCTACCGGGAACCGACCCTGGCCCTGCTGGAGCGGGCCGTGGCGCGCGGCACGCGCCGCTTCATCAACGTCAGCACCACCTCGGCCGCCGCGCCGGAACACTCGGCCGACCCCATGAGCCGGGGCATCCCGCGCCCGTTCTGGCCGCATCTGGCCAGCGTGGTGGCGATCGAGGACGCCCTGCGGGTACGGGCCGACGGCGCCACCACGATGGTCAACCTGCGCTTCGGCATCTTCGCCGGGCGGCGCTACGGCCTGGACCTGCTGCCCATTCTCGCGCCGCGCCTGAAGACCCATCTGGTGCCCTGGGTGGCGGGCGGCCGCACCGGCCTGCCCATCACCGCCGGCGAAGACATCGGCGAAGCCATGGCCCTGGCCGCCACGGCGCCGGGCCTGTCCGGCTACGAAGGCTTCAACATCGTCGGCCCAAGCGTCCCGACAGTGCGCGAGGTGATCGACTTCCTGCACGCGGAATACGGCCTGCCCCGACCGCATTTCTCCGTGCCCTTTGCCGTGGCCTATCCCTTCGCCTGGCTGATGGAACAACTCGACCGGATAGCCCCCTGGCCGCCCCTGGTCACCCGCAGCGTCGTGCACCTGCTGGAAGAAACCGGAGCCGACAACCTGCGCGCGGAAGCAAGGCTGGGCTACCGGCCGCGCGTCGGCTGGCGCGACGCCATCCGCCAGCAGATGACGGAAATGGCCAGCCGCCAGCGGCGGCCGATGGCCATGCACAAGGTATTGCCGCCGTCCGGAAATGGGTAACGGCTGGTGTGCAGTTGCCAGCCGAAACGGTGGTAGGGGATGTGAAGATTCCGAGGGAGAGGCCGGGGGCGGTTGGAGGTTATTCGGCCTGAACCGACAGCCAGATTGGCCGCGCAATTCATATTGAACGTCTGCTTTGTGGGCGCGTCGGAAATGCAACTGTCGGCCAAAAGCCGACGGTTGGTGGGGCGTGTTTTAATGTCCCCTATTGCTGGTGAACAGCTT
>CAZXXC010000219.1:0-2740 GCA_964644665.1 uncultured Methylococcaceae bacterium | reverse complement strand
TCGCTGCTCAGGACGCACAGACCCCAACGACCAAGAATCTCTCCGCACGGGGCAGCATCGCGATGGTGCCAGGCAAGGTGCCACTGGTCCGAAATCTTTCTGCCAGAGGCAGTCTCGCGCAGGTGGCTCCGACTCCAAAGGAACAGCCGAAGGCAAGCCTCGATACGGCACCGGCAATGGCCGGCCTGTAGAATCACGTTACCTTCCAACACCGGAGCAGCGCCTTGCTCTGCGAGACCAACAAGCGCCCATTGTGAAAAGTCTTCGTCCAGGGAGGGACGGTCCCACTGCTACTTCGTTACTCTGCAGGGCAGTCTTGTCAATGGCTGGTAAGGAATGGCAAGTAACGAGGCGGAGCGGTCAGTGACATCTATTAGTCGAGCGAGCAAAAATCGGCCTCAACGGACATTCGCTAGGCTCGAAACCGGCCGTTCACCAACGGCAGCATTTTTCGGATTCTATTCCCGGCGAGCTGTTACTGCTGACGCTCGTCGTATGGTCGTTTGGCGGCTTTAACGGGGCGCTGAGCGGTGCCCGGAGGGCATCCGTTCGACCGCAGGGTTATGCATCTGGATTACCTCTCGGAAAGGGAGCGAACAAGAAGCGCTGCCCATTTCAAGCTGTCGAAGACCAGCGGCTTAACAATTGGCTTGGTGCCATGAACGTCTCCCATTTTCGAGCGCAGAGTCTGCATGACATAGGCGCCCTGCGTAAGCGCGCCCTCGAAGTTCTTCTTGAACGGAACGATTTCAGCCTCGGGCCAGCCGAGTGACTGCAACTGTTCTTCAAGTGCAGGAATCACGCCTTTGGCGGAAGATGCGCGTTTGCACCGCTCCTGAAAGGACGCGCTCCCAGGGTCGCCGAGTTTCGCCTGCTGATAAACGAGCGAGGTAGCAGAATCAACAGCGCCACAAGCAGCCGAAATTGCCCCACTCAAGTCACCATCCCGGAAGCGTTGGGCGGCTTTGATGAGGTCTTTCCGAGCTTCTTCAGGAAGCTCGGAGAGGTCTGCGGGGTCAAACACTTCAATCTGTACCAACGCTCCCTCGGAGAACGCCCATCCATGCCTGGAGAGATTTTCGGATAGCTGTTGCTCAGCTTCAGGCTTACGGCGAAGGATTTCTTCTCCAACGAAGGAAAGAAACTTCGACCGTTCTGCGGGCGCCATGCGCCCGAACGCACCGTCGACCGCAGTCATTAGCTGGCCCTTAGATGCTCCACCTTGGGGCTTTTGCTCAAGATGAGCGAGAGCCGTGAGATCAAGGCCGGCGAGCCCGACGATTTCCTTGATGTCGTAGAAGCTCCATGCTTGAAGGCTAGAGCGAATAGCTGGCCATGCTTGAAGTAGAGAGGTCATAGCGGCACAGAGTCAAGATGCATAACGGGGCGCTGAGCGGTGCCCGAAGGGTATCCGTTCGAGTGGCTGGTTCTCCCGAAGCGGAGCGAGGGGAACCAGGTACGAGCCGCTCAGCGATTTGTTAGCGATCCGTAGCATTTCCACAGGGCTACTGCCCTCGGAATCTGTTGATAACCCATATCAATATCGACATTCCGCCGACCGCGAGCGCGGCAAAAGCGAAGGCGACCAGCCCGGATTTCCAAACTAACCAGTCTGGATACAAGGATTCTAGTAACGGCTGGATAATCAAATCAGCCAAACCGGCCGCGCCAACGAGCCCGAACACGACCGCCAGCCATCGGTCCACGCGCGAACGTCTTATATCGTTCCTATAGCGTCGTTCGTCCAAGTGCCACCGTGCCTGTTCCTTAGCAGAATCAATGAGCGCTCTTGTGCCAGATGCTTCCATCAGGAATTCGAGGGCCTCCGTAATCTCGCCCGCCTGGCTTGATTTATGAACCACGGCGTCAGTCGTAGCAAGAGTTTTATACGCGTGAACTAGATTTCCATCGGATGAAGGCGAACTCGCCGTGGCGCAGGCACGCGCGATGCGCATGTTGTGATACTCAAAGTGCTCTGCTCTGGCCTGGTTCTCGAGCAAGTGCGCCCGGGTGTTGGCGTCCTCCCAGGCGTCATCTGGCGAAGAGTCTGATCTCAACCATGTCCAGAGCAGGAGCGCCCTATTGCCGTGGAATGCATAGTCCTCGAAGGGACGAAGATCGCGCGGCAGCGGCGGCGGCTCGGAAATCGCCGCGGAACGCATGAGAATCCGGGACAGCGAAGAACCGTACTTTCTGAACAACTCATTCTTCGATTGGGGCTGGTCGTCAAAACGCATCAAAGAAATCGATGGTCGGCCCTGCCACAACTGAATATCCGCGCCAACGTCTCGTTTCCTGCTTGCCATAGCGACTACTTGCGATGCCACGGCGTTTGTGTAGATGGAGCGGCATAGGTCAATGGTTGCCTCCCATTCGCCTTGCTCCTCGGAACCGGCGATTTGGTGAAGTTCCCATGATTCCCCATGCAACTCGAAGCGTTGGCCCTCTTGGCCGAGGGACGCGTCGAGTACGGTCCTCGCTCGTCGCCGCATTTGCTTCACAAGCTTGCGTGTCTTCCTTCCCACGATATCGTGGCCGCCAATGGAAACCTGGCCTTCGTATGCTTGGGGCAGGATCTGTTCAGCGTCCATGCGCTGAATGTCGGCACGGACCCAAACCCGGTCAAAGTAGCGCTGAAACAGGTTAACGATATCCCTGATGAAGTCAGGCTCTCCAAGATTGTCCCACGTCGTATCAAGCTGAAAGCTGATGCACATGATTCCATCAGCATGGAGCTTGA
>CAZXXC010000218.1:0-2781 GCA_964644665.1 uncultured Methylococcaceae bacterium | reverse complement strand
AGAAGATGATGGTCACGCGTGTCGCGATGTCGTCGTCCAGTTCGACCAATTGCTTGCGCGTCGCGACGGGCAACAGAATCAGCTTCGCGCCCTTGTCCGCCGCCGCTTCGACGATGCTGACGGCGTTGTAGATGGGCTCCATCGACCCGCCCAGGTTGAGACCGCCGACCACGATGAGCCCGCCTTTGAGGCTTTTCTCCAGCAACGCCGAGCAGAGCGCCAGCAGCACACCGACGCCGGTCGCCGTTCCGCTCTTGCTGGCATCGAAAGCCCGCATCTGAACGGAAAATTCGTGTGCCCTCGGGTCCCGATCGCCGACCAGCTCCCTGGCTCGGACGTAAAGATTCTGCTCGGCGCAGCGCACGCTCTCCTTGAACGGGGCGGGAGGCGGCTGATTGGGGATCTTGACTCCGGAACCCGGGCCTTCAGTGGCATCGACGCGGAGCAAGCCCGGATGTTCGTCCTGCCCGCCCGGCGACAGAACCCACGCCTGTCCCGGCGGCAAAGGATCGTCTCCGATACTGTCCTCGCTCTGCAGTTCGGGAGTGGCCACGAACTGCTCGACTCCGTCGGTGCCCATCTGATAGCTGAAATGGGTATTCCGGAACTCCGCGGACCCGATACGTTTCTGCTGTTCCTTCACCCGGCGACGACACTCCAGAGCCAGACGGGCGGCCCATTCGATCGCATCGTTCGGGATGTCTCCGTTCGCATCCGGGTACATCAGCTTGAGCAGGCCGTTGATGGTCTTGTTGGCTGCGTTGGCGTCGCGTCCGCTGAGGGCGCCACCGAACTGAATGCGACCTTGCAGTTTTTGCAGGCGTGACGATGCGCGCAAATGGTTCCAGCAGGAGGACAGGAAGTCGCTGACCAGTCCGAAATGCCCGGTGAGCTGATCGCGATTGACCTTGGGGATATCCCAGCCCGGCAGATAGGCGTGGATGCGGTCCATGAAGGCGGTGTCGTCGCGCATCTCGGGTGGCATGGGCCCCAGCAGATGGCCGATACGTTGTTGATGGGCCACATCGACATCGAAGTTTCCGACCATCACGACGCTGCCAAACCCGCGGATACTCTCCTTGCCGCGGCTGAACTCGCCGGATTCCATATAGCCCTTCATGATGTTGACGCCGTCCTTCTGGTCGAAGGAAATGCCGGATACTTCGTCGAAGCAGACCACGTCGTACTGGCAGACCAGGCCCCGCTGCCCGTTCGCGTTGTTGACGAACATGCGGGCCACCGTCGCCTTGCCTCCCGACACGAGGTGGGCATACGGTGAGATCTGCTGGAAGAGATGGCTTTTGCCCGTTCCTCGCGGCCCGAGTTCGACCGCGTTGTAGTTGTTCTCGACGAACGGCACCATGCGCAGCAGCATGACGTCGCGTGTTCGCGGCGGCAGAACGGCCGGTTCCAGGCCAATGCTGCGCAGCAGGAAATCGCGCCACTCTTCAAACGTAAACAGTGCTCGGCCCCGCGCCATCGTTTCCAGCGCATCACGTCTGGAGAGCTGTATCTCCCGCAGTGACTCGATGCCGAACGGCCGGCCGTTCTTCTCCTCGGCGATGCTCGGGTCGTAGCTGAGGTCGATCTCCGCGTAGAACCCGCCGGTGAGCATCCGTTCGTGTTCCCGCACCAGGTCATCGGGAATACGCACGTCATTCAGGCGGAGACTCGGTAGCTCGGCGACGAAGCAATCGTTCTTCGCATCGAGGCGCGCACGGATCAGATCGATGAGCTTCACGCGTCCCTGGTCCTTGGCGCGCGCTTTGAACAACTCTTCTTCACCGGCCCGGACCGTCCGGCTTTCGAGCTGGCGCTGGACGATCTCCAAGCCCTCGTGGATTTCGCTCTCGTCGGTGCTGGCGCAGTAGCGTCCGAGGAGAAACTCGGCCACATAGGTCGGGACGGGATACTGCCCCTTGAATTGCCGGACGAGATCTTTGCGAACAACGAAACCTTCGAACGCCTTGGCGGCAATCTGATCCAACGCGTCGAGGTTCATGGGTTCTCTCCTACCATCACCGATTGTTTGGCCAGCAACTGGCCATCGCGAATGACGACCAGCACCGCGGCGGTTCCGAGATGCTGATCGGAAGGCATCAGCATCGTCGCCGTGCCGTCATCCTGAACAGGTCTGCCCGGGCCAACGGCGCTTCGCCGAGTTGCGCCCACGGCGATTCCGCGCGTGGACTGTGCGTGGCGCGCAGCGCGCTCAGCTTTTTCAGCGCCTATTTCCGGGGAAGGCCCTCCAGGCCGCCCAGTTCCGTCCGTAAGAAACTCTCCTGTTGACGGTTATTCAGCGGGATGCGTTCGTTGGTGGCGTCGATCAGATCCTTGGGCTGCACGAGTTCGAGGACTTTGCGCACTCCGGCGTAGGCCAACGGCGCTTGCCGGTATCGCCTCCAGACCTGATCCCAGACTCCCCCGCCAGCCACCAGTTTCTCGGCGGCAGTCAGGGCGCCGTCCTTGTCCGGATCGAATCCGAACTGTTGTTTACAAAGAGCGGAAAAGGCCAGGCGGCGCTCCGTCGGCCAGTCGGCGTTCGGGCCGCCGTCCGGGGCCACCCATTCCAGCATGAGACCGACGGGATCGCTGGCGGCCAAGCCGTGAAAATCGGGCGCTTCGAGTCTGCGCCCGGTGAGCGCATCCAACGGGGCACGCAGCACGTTGGCAAGCTGAGACGACAGCGCTTCGAAGGTTGCACGGTCTCTTGCCAAGTCAAGGCCGAGACCAGCTTCGCCTGAAGAGAGAAAGGCGGAGGGGGTCCAGTCCTTGCCGTTC
>CAZXXC010000217.1:0-2795 GCA_964644665.1 uncultured Methylococcaceae bacterium | reverse complement strand
AGAACGTGCTCAACAACGACACCACCCTGGCGGGCTCCACCGACCGCAGCGTGACCCGGGCGCCCAAGGACCCGGCCAATCCGGGACCCTGCGAAGGGACCCACCTGGCTGGCTGCGGCAGTACGGAAAAGGATTTCAAGCTGACCATTTCCGCCTCTAAACCCTGAAGGTCGTAACCAGCAACACCCTGCGGCCCAAGGCCGCGGGGCTTCCGCGTCCAAGCCCAAGAAACCCCCATGTGCGCAATCATGAATACCGTAAGAATTCTCCCGGCCACCGGCCTCATCGCCCTGGCTGCAGCCACACCGGCCTTGGCCACCAATCTGAACGACATCAACGCCCTTTCCGGTTACCACCACTTGTCCAATGTCAACGGTGTGGGCGCCACCGCTAACTCCATCGACTTCAACAAGCAGCGCATTGGCCTGAACCCGGCGGCGACCGGGACCAACGTCGGCAATGGCGCGCAGTACCACCACATCTTCACCAATGTGGACAAGGCGCCCGGCGGCACCACCGGCATCATCACGGCCTCCGACCACGCCATGATGGACCCCATGATGCCCGGCGCGCTCCACCTGGACCCGAATACCGGCGAAGCCACCGGTTTCCTGTATGACGCGAGTTCTTACGGCGTGGGGCAACTCAGTTGGTGCCAGCAGGGCGAATGTGCGGGAGGCGCGGGCACAAGCACGGGGTGGAACCACACCTCCAACCACATCCTGTTCTCGGTGTCGCAGGAGAGCAGCGTCACCGTCACCCTGTCCAACGGGCCGGCGGTGACCGGAAAGCACGGCCCCAACGAGTCCAGTGGCGTCCTCGGCGGGGATTTGAAGCCCGCCTTCACCATTTACACGGGGGTTTCGACGACGGGCGTGAATGACAGCAACCACACCTTCAACAACCAGCAGAATCCCTGGACCAATGTCACGTACCTGGACCACGACGCCAATGACGGCAACGCCAGCAGCATCACCTGGAACAGCGTCAGCGATGGCCTCGGGCCCCTCGCGCCCGGCTACTACAGCCTGTGGATCGGCGGTAACTACGCCAACGTCGCCAACGGCGACGGCAGCCATGGCAAGAACTACCGCCTGACCATCACCGCCTCGTCGCCGTCGGCGGCGCCGGTGGCAAATGCCGGTGCGGATCAGTCCGTGCGTCAGGGAGCGCAAGTCACCTTGGACGGCTCCGCCAGCTTCAATCCCGATGGCAAGGCCTTGTCCTACCAATGGACCCAGATCAGTGGCTCGCCTTCCGTCAGCCTGAGCAGCGCCACGGCGGTCAAGCCGACCTTCAACGCGCCTAACGTCAGTTCCAGCACGGTGCTTACCTTCCGGCTGGTGGTCAGGGACACCGCCGACAACCAGACCAGCGATCCCGTCGTCATCAACATCACGGTGGGCCCAAACCAGGCGCCGGTGGCTGACGCCGGCAGCGCAGGCAACATCCGGGCAGGCGCCACCCGCACCCTCGACGGCAGCGGCAGCTACGATCCCGATGACGACAGCCTCACCTTCCTCTGGACCCAGGTTTCCGGTCCGTCCGTGACACTCAGTGACGCGACGGCCGCCAAACCCAGCTTCGTCGCGCCCACAGATGCACTTGGGCAGTCCCTGGTCTTCTCGCTCCGGGTTTCCGACGGCAGCCTGCAAAGCAGCAATTCCGCCACCGTCAGCACGACCGTGGTCGAAAACGCCGCGCCCGTGCTGGCCGCTTCGGCAAGCCCAACGGTGACCGAGGGCAGCAGCGTGACGCTGACCGTTGCAGGCAGCGATCCCGACGGCGATGTCCTCAGCTATCAGTGGCAGCAAACTAGCGGCACACCGGTCGACCTGAGCGGCGCCGACAGCGCTTCGGCCAGCTTTACCGCCCCTCACGTCGGTCCCGGCGGCGAGTCACTGGCATTCACCGTCACGGTGACTGACAACTATGCCCCCAACCCCGCCACGGCAAAAACCGATGCATCCGTCAACGTCACCGACGATGCATCCCGGCTCGACTGTTCCCAGGCTGCGCCCAGCCGCACGTCTCTCTGGCCGCCCAAGAAAGGTTTGGTCAAGGTGGATGTTACAGGGGTGACGGGCCCTGATCCCTATGCCCTTACCATCAGCGGGGTTAACCAGGACGAACCGGTCAAGGACAAGGTGGCGAAAGACAAGACCGGGCCCGACGCGAAGATCCAAAAGCAGCGCAAGACCAAGAAGAACGCCTTCCCTAAGGACAAGGCCCTTTTGCGGGCAGAGCGCCAGAACGAAGGCGATGGGCGCGTCTATGCGATCGCCTTCTCGGCCAACGATGGAAGCCAGACCTGCTCAGGTTCGGTCACCGTCGGGGTGCCCATCACAGCAAGCGGCACCGCGACCGCAGGCCCGTCGAGTTACAACTCCACGAAAAAGAAATAGCGGCCTGATTAGCGCCGGTAACCGGGCAGCCTCCCGCGGAAGCCGGCGCCACTTTGATTTCAAGCCCCAATTTGCCACACCCGCCGCGAGGCGGGGCCGGAAAGCTACGGTCTTGGCTTGCACAAGATGGCGGGCTGCCTCCCCTGAAAGGCGGGAGTGAGGAAGCATCCGATTCCTCAGCCATTCACCCTGACGTCATAACCATCTCAACTTGAAGGAAGTAAACATGGCCAACCATAAGCTACTTCTGGGTTTCGGCGCCTTGTCGGTGACTGCGGTCATTGATGCTTCGGCGACGAATCTCAGCGACATCGACGCCATTACCGGTTACCAGCACCTGTCCAACGTAAACGGTATTGGCGCAACGGAAAACGCCATAAATTTCAACAA
>CAZXXC010000216.1:0-2829 GCA_964644665.1 uncultured Methylococcaceae bacterium | reverse complement strand
GGCAGGTTCGGCTATGCCTTAGCGTGCTTTATTTTCCGTTTTCTGAGACGACCCCAATGAGAAAGCCATATTGTGACTTAAACACGGCTGACGTAAAAGCGGCACATCGGGAGACTGGTTTGCATGTCTCCCGCCGCTCAACCTCCCGCACAAACCGCGCATTCCGCGCGGGCCGTGCTCGCGGCCAACATGATCCGATTACGCCGGGAAAGAGGCTGGTCACAAGAAGCGCTCGCCTTCGAGTGCGGCCTACATCGCACCTTCGTTGCGCACTGCGAGCGCCAAGTCAGAAACATCTCCCTGGACAATCTGGAGCGCATCGCCAACGCCTTTGGCGTGCCGGTCTATACCCTGCTGATGCCAACAGGAAGTTGAAGCACTTTCGCGCGCGAAAGCGCGGCTGTTTTCCTTGCGCAGCAAGGGTTTTAAGCCGGTGCGGCCCGTTCGGTGTCGCCGCGATGTGTCTTCGGTGTCGCCGCGCTAAAAGCCTTGCAGCACAAGGCTTTTAGCGAAGCAACGGGAGTTGCGTGGTGTGTGACAAGTTTTCTGGGGGTGCGGGGCCGTCCCGCAAGCCAGCATCGCCCTCTGTCCATCCCTTGCCCGGCCCTAGTGGATGAGTCCGGCCATTCACCGAAATCGGCGCTGACGGACAAACCATGCCTGCATGTGCGAATGCAGCTTTTCGCGCCCGGCATCGTCCAGGCCGCCCGCCAGGAAAAACGAGAAAAACCGCCCGACAGCCATCCGGGCCGCTGACAGCAATTTGTCGAACATCGCCAGCTCGGCCGCATGATCGGGATGGGCTACCGCCGCCAGAAAACACCCCACCAGCATCGCCGCCTCTGGCGGCTGCAATTCGAGCAAATCCAGCACGCTGGCCACCTCGGGCGGCCAGTCGGTTTTACTGCGCATGGCGATGCAGGATGCGATAGCACTGCACTGCCTCATCGTGGGTGATGTCGCCCCGGATCAGCAGCGCCTGCACCGCCAAATCGTCCGCGCTCATGGCCAGTCCCTCCAAGGCCAGCGAGGCATGCACCTGGTCGAAATCGGCGCGGCGCTGCTCCTGGCGGGCGTGGTCGTTTTCAGCTTGGCCATACAGCCGGCGCGCCAGTGGCGCATAGCGCGAAATCGCCGCCTCGATGCCGGCGCTGTCGCGCGGGTCGAGATCGTCCCGCTCCCCGGCCAGCGCCGCCTTCATCGCCCCGGCCACGCGCAAAACCGCCTCATTCGGCTGCGCCTGCTCGCGCTCGCGTCCCATGATTTCGGCGTAGTGGGCAATCAACGCCCCGATCACATCACACGCCACTTCGTAGCGCACGCCGGCCCGGTCAAAGAGGCCCGCCGAAGGCGCAGAATCAGTCGGCGCAGCGGCCTGGCTGACGCGCAGCACATCCGCCATTTGCCGCAAACCGGCGCGCACGTCGGCAGGTTCGCCATCGGCCAACACCTGGCGCAGATAGTCGGCGGCAAATCGGGGTTCGGCCTGAAACATGCCGGCCATCGCTTCGTTGTGGTCACGGTCTTTCATCGGTTTTTCGTTCCTTGGTGGTGAGGGCTTCGAGTTGCCCCGCCAGGCGCGCGGCCTGCTCGCGCGCCTCGGCGGCCACCTTGCGGGCTTCGTCGCGTTCTGCTTGCACCTGCCGGGCTTCCTGCGCGGCAGCGGCTCGGGCTTCTTCGTTGGCCTGTGCCGCCTTGGCGGCCTGCTGCTCGATCTGCTCGACGCGGGCCTCTGCACGGGCCACCCGTTCAGCGCATGCCTCCAGTTTGGCGGCCAGCACGGCGGCCTGCTGTTCGGCGGCGGTGCGGCCCTGCTGCGCATCGGCCAGCGCGGCGCGTAGGCGCTCGATCTCGGCGGCCTGCTCGGTCTGCCGTTCGGCCTGTGCCTCGATCTTGAGGCGGGCCGTGGCCAGCTCCACCCGCGCCGATTCGGCGGCCTGTTGCTCGCGCTCGATGCGCTGCGCCTGGTCGGCCAAGTCGGCGGCTTGCTGCTCGGCCTTGCCCGCCAGAGTGTCACGCTCGCGGGTGAGTTCTGCCACCTGCTCGGCCAGAGCATCGCGCTCGGCCTCGATCACCTCACCAGCGGCAGCCAGCTCGACGGCCTCGCCCTGGGCCTGCACCAAGCGGCCCTCGATCTCGGCGCGGGCTTGGGCGGCTGCGCGCTCGATCTCGGCGGCAATAGCAGCCGTCAATGCCTGAGGCAGTTCCGGCGCAGCGGCAGCCGCCACCGGGCGAGCCTCGCGCCAGGCAGTCAGATGTTTGTGAACGGTATTCGGACTGCCGGTGCCCAAACGCTCGCGGATCGCGCGGATAGTCGGCTGTTGCCCTTCGCCAACCAGCGCATCAGCGGCGGCGGCGACCTGCTCAAACGTGATGCCTTCTCGTGCCATGATCGTTGCTCCTTCCGTACCGTATCGGTGTAACTCGTATCAATACAGATATGATACGAAATACAGATACGATATGCAAGCGATATTTTTGCCATCCATCGTCGTGTGACGGATCGCCTACGCCAGGCCAAGGGGCAAAACAGGCCATTTAGCGCGATTTTGGCCGTTGGGGTAGGGGATACCGTCGGCGGCAGTACAAACGGCCCGCCACGGCCCGGAAAACGCGGCCAACGGGCAGGATCAGCCGGTATGCCTGCCCTCGATGCGGCGGGGTTCCCGGTTCTTAAGTGGAAAGTGGGTCAAGGGTCGGAATCCCGGCTGGCGCGGCCCGCAGCCGAAGGCGAGGACACGGGCCGGGATGGAGAGGGCGAAGCCCGGCCCTTGACGCACTTGGAACGGCCCAAGCCTCAAGGAGGGGGGGCAGGAGAAGCAAGCGAAG
>CAZXXC010000215.1:0-2865 GCA_964644665.1 uncultured Methylococcaceae bacterium | reverse complement strand
TGATTCGTGGTGGTCGTGTGAAGGACTTGCCGGGTGTGCGTTACCACATTGTGCGCGGCAGCCTGGATACCGCGGGTGTGCAGAAGCGCCGCCAGGGTCGTTCCAAGTATGGCGCCAAGCGTCCGAAGAGCTAATTGAGGTCAGGGGTCGAAGATGTCCAGAAGAAGAAATTCCGAGAGAAGAGAAATCAACCCGGATCCGCGATTCGGCAGCCAGACGCTGGCGCGCTTCGTGAACATGCTCATGGAGGACGGCAAGAAGTCTGTCGCGGAAAAGATCGTTTACGGTGCGCTCGACTTCATTGAGGGCAAGACCGGCCAGAACTCCCTGGAAGTGCTGACCAAGGCTCTGGAGAACGTGCAGCCGGTGGTCGAGGTGAAGTCCCGCCGAGTGGGTGGCGCGACCTATCAGGTGCCGGTTGAAGTGCGCCCCGCCCGCCGCTCCGCCCTTGCCATGCGCTGGCTGATCGATGCGGCACGCAAGCGCAGCGAGAAGGGTATGGGCATGAAGCTAGCGGCCGAGGTCATGGATGCCAACGAGAATCGTGGCACTGCGGTGAAGAAGCGCGAAGACACCCACAAGATGGCTGAAGCCAACAAGGCTTTCTCCCACTACCGCTGGTAACTTCTTACCAGTTGATTGCTCTTTAACAGACGGCAAGGATCAGAGGCTGTGGCACGCACCACTCCCATCGAGCGATACCGGAATATCGGGATCATGGCGCACATCGACGCGGGTAAAACCACGACGACCGAGCGCGTCCTGTTCTATACCGGCGTGTCGCACAAGATTGGAGAGGTGCACGACGGGGCTGCCACCATGGACTGGATGGAGCAGGAGCAGGAGCGCGGCATCACCATAACGTCGGCGGCCACGACCTGCTTTTGGAAAGGAATGGATGGCGGTTTTCCGCAGCACCGGATCAATATCATCGATACGCCCGGGCATGTGGATTTCACCATCGAAGTGGAACGCTCCCTGCGCGTGCTCGACGGTGCCTGTGCGGTTTTTTGCGCGGTGGGCGGTGTCGAACCCCAGTCGGAAACGGTATGGCGGCAGGCCGACAAGTATCAAGTTCCGCGTCTGGCCTTTGTAAACAAGATGGATCGTGCGGGTGCCAACTTCCTGCGCGTCGTCGGCCAGATCAAGACTCGGCTGGGTGGCAATCCGGTTCCCCTGCAGTTGCCTATCGGGGCTGAGGAAAAGTTTCAAGGAGTGGTCGATCTCATCAAGATGAAGGCCATCTTCTGGGATGACAGCACCCAGGGCATGCGTTTCGAAGAAAGGGAAATTCCCGCGGAGATGGGTGCTGAGTGCGCGGATTGGCGCGCCAAGTTGGTGGAGGCGGCGGCCGAGGCAAGCGAAGAGCTCATGGACAAGTACCTGGAAGGTGGTGAGCTCAGCGTCGAGGAGATCAAGAAGGGTCTTCGCGCGCGCACCATTGCCAACGAGATCGTTCCCACGCTGTGCGGGTCTGCGTTCAAGAACAAGGGCGTCCAGGCCATGCTGGATGCGGTGGTGGAATACATGCCCTCTCCGGCCGACATCCCGGCCATCAAGGGGCATCTGGAAGATGACAGCGAGGGCGAGCGTCATCCTTCGGATGACGAGCCATTTGCGGCGCTGGCGTTCAAGATCGCCACCGATTCTTTCGTGGGTGCGCTGACTTTTGTGCGGGTCTACTCCGGCGTGCTGTCTTCCGGCGATACGGTCTACAACCCGATCAAAGGCAAGCGCGAGCGCATCGGTCGTCTTGTGCAGATGCATGCCAACAACCGCGAGGAGATCAAGGAAGTCCGTGCTGGCGACATCGCTGCCGCCATCGGTCTGAAGGATGTCACCACGGGCGACACCCTGTGCGACCAGAAGGGCATCATCACCCTGGAGAAGATGGACTTTCCCGAGCCGGTGATTTCCGTGGCGGTCGAGCCCAAGACCAAGGCCGACCAGGAAAAGATGGGCATTGCCCTCAACAAGCTGGCGCAGGAGGATCCCTCCTTCCGTGTGCACACCGATGAGGAAACCGGCCAGACCATCATCTCCGGGATGGGTGAGTTGCACCTGGAGATCATCGTCGACCGCATGAAACGTGAATTCGGCGTCGACGCCAATGTGGGTGCGCCGCAGGTTGCTTACCGGGAGACCCTCAAGAAATCGGTGGAGCAGGAAGGCAAATACGTCCGTCAGACGGGAGGTCGTGGCCAGTACGGTCATGTCTGGTTGCGCATCGAGCCGCGCGAGCCGGGCACCGGCTACGAGTTCGTGAACGGCATCGTCGGTGGTGTGATTCCGAGAGAATACGTACCCGCCGTGGATAAGGGTATCCAAGAGCAGATGCAGAATGGTATACTTGCCGGCTTTCCGGTGGTTGATGTCAAAGTCACGCTGTTCGACGGGTCGTACCACGATGTCGATTCCAGCGAAATGGCATTCAAGATCGCCGGATCCATGGGTTTCAAAGAAGGTGCTCGCAAAGCCGCTCCGGCCTTGCTAGAGCCCATCATGCGGGTCGAAGTGGTGACTCCCGAGGACTATATGGGTGACGTGGTGGGTGATATCAACCGCCGTCGTGGGCTCATACAAGGGATGGACGATGCCCCGTCGGGCAAGGTCATCCGCTGTGAGGTTCCCTTGTCGGAGATGTTCGGTTACGCCACCGACCTCAGGTCGGCGACGCAGGGCCGCGCGACCTATAGCATGCAGTTTGAGAAATATGCGGAAGCGCCGTCGAATGTCGCCGACGCCATCATCAAGAAAGTGTTTTGAAGCAGATTAACTCACCCAGATCATCGAGGTAATTAGCCGTGTCAAAAGAGAAATTTTCGCGCACCAAGCCGCATGTGAACGTCGGCACGATCGGTCACG
>CAZXXC010000214.1:0-2958 GCA_964644665.1 uncultured Methylococcaceae bacterium | reverse complement strand
AACGATTGTCTGGAGGGGCAACCCCTGGTGATCGCGCAGAACGGCGGCGAAGTGATACGTCCCCATCCCAAGTTCCGCCTGGTCGCCACCGGCAACAGCGCCGGCGCCGGTGACCAGAGCGGGTTGTATCAAGGGGTGCTGCGGCAGAACCTGGCCTTCCTGGACCGATTCCGGCTGATCGAGATCGGCTATCCGGAACCGCACCTGGAAGACAGTCTGCTGGCTGCGGCCATCCCCGCCATACCTGCGACCATCCGGGAAAAGATGATCCGGGTGGCCAACGAGGTGCGCAAGCTCTTCATCGGCGGCAGTGATGGTGCCGGAATGCTCAGCGTGACGCTGTCCACCCGCGGATTGCTGCGCTGGGCGGCGCTGACGGTGGCCTTCAAGGGCGCACCCAATGCGCTGGAGTACGCCCTGGATCGGGCGCTGACCCTGCGCGCAGAACCGGAGCAGCGGCTGGCCATCCACCGGATCGCCGCCGACGTGTTCGGAGACGATTGGAGCGGCACGTGATAGAGACCTTCGAGCTCTGGCGCTACACCCATCCGGACGGATCCAGCAAGGACTGGGCGATCCGGCGCAATGGCGACGGCAGCATCACCACCCGCTGGGGCCCAACCGGTCCCACGCTGCCGCAGGTCAGCACCCGCCGGCAGGACAAGATCGCCCTGGAAAACGCCAAGCGGCGCAAGGGTTATGTCCATGTCGGTCAGGTAACGATCGCTGCCGATGGTCGGATTCATTCGGTCAAGGACGGCAAGGGCGAGCTATTGCCCGACGAGGCCATCGTGCCGGAAAAAGCCGTCTATTGGCGCATCCAGTTGGTGGATACTCAGGCGGCGTGGTCGGACCTGGACCCTGTCGTCGAACGGCTGCGGGAAAACATCCGCGGCCTGGATCCAGACTTCGACGGCCATAACTGGTCCGGCTGGCCATTGCCCAAACCGGGGCAGGATCGTTCCGGGATCGTCAAGCCCGATGATAAGGCCGGTTTCCGGCCGCTGCTGTATCTCATGGCCCTGCAGAAGCTCACCCGGGACTTAGCGCCGGGTGCGCGCGTCAGCCTGGCCACCGAGGACGGCATCGAGATCGGCCACGATCTGCGCAGCGAAACGGCGGTGCTGACTTCGTTCGGCACCGATCTGGAGCGTGTCCGTCCACTGGCGGAAACCCTCGGGCTGCTGCAGCCCAAGATCAACCTGGCAGTCGCGATCCGGACGGATCACGACAGCTGGTTCTGATCGTACATATCAACCCCGACGGGGCGCATAGCCCCTGGGGGCCGATGCGTCCCGTTTTCTATCGGAGGACGCATCATGCAAGAAACTACGTTTATGCTGGACCGCCTGCGGGTGGTCAAGATCGACGCCCACATCTGGGGCGGTCGCAAGAAACTGCGCAAGGAAGATCTGATCCTGGCCGACGGCAGTGTGCTGCCACCGGAGGATCTGGCCTCCCTGGGCTCGAAGAAGATCGCCGATCCGCAGGAACTGGCGGTGTTCAACCGCTTGAAGAAAGAGGCCGAGCGCATCTGCCTCAAGGTCGGCACCCGCTTTCTGGGGGGCATCGCCATACCGGAAGGAAGCCTCGCTTCGATTCAGGCAGAACTGGAACGGATCGCGTCAAACTTTCAGAGGGCGCGGGACGATTTCCTGTCCCGTTACGACCAGACCATCGAGGACTGGGTGGCCAAACATCCGGAATTCGCCCCGGTTATCCGCCGGGCGGTGGATCCGGTCGAGGTGGTGGCCGCGGGCCTGCATTTCGATTACGTGATCTTTCGGGTTAGCCATCCGATCGCCGATTCCGTTTCGGACTCCGAAACGATAGGTGGAGAAGAGACTGATAGTTCGTCCCTCGGACATTCGCTGGACCGCAAGGTGGGCAGCCTGAGCGATACCCTGTTCCGGGAGATCGCCCAGGAGGCCAACGAACTGCTGGAAAGCTCGCTGCTGGGACGGCAGTCCGTGACCCGCAAGGCCCTGAGTCCGTTCAAACGGATTCGGGACAAGCTGGACGGGCTGGCGTTTCTGGATCATCGGGTTCATCCGGTGGTTCAGACCCTCGACGATCTGTTGGGCCGGGTACCGAAATCCGGTCCGCTGGAAGGCGCTTACCTGCAAGAGGTGTTCGCGACTGCCCTGGTGCTGTCCGACGCACAGCGCATCAAACGGCACGGCGAAGGTTTGCTGCGGGTCGATGAGCTGAATCCATCGACGAGGGAGACCTGGCCGGAAGACACTGCTGACGATGACTTTGCGATCTTGGAAACCGGTGGTGATCTTGCCGCCATCGCCGAAGAGGCTCTCCGGCCTGATGAAACGAAGCCGGATACGCCCGATTCGGCAGCGGAAGCCGCTACCGAGCCGGACGAAGAGCCGGCTTTGGCTGGCGACTTCTGGTTCTGAAACGCTCGGTCATTTTTCAACCCCAAGGGGTGAATCACCCCTTGGGGGTGGTTTGCCCCGTTTTTTCGGAGGAAACCCATGAAAACCAACCGATCGCTTAACCAGGCCTTCCCCATCGTCGCCGCGGCACTGGGCGACAAACTGGGCGTGAGAGTTCGTGTCGGCGGGCAGGATGCCCTTACCGACGGCGACATCATCCAGGTTCCGGCCTACGACGGCGACGATCCCGGCTACCGGGACGTGGCCTGGGGCTATCTGGCGCACGAGGCGGCCCATGTCCGTTATACCCGGTTCGAGTATTTCCTGCAGGCGGCCGCCACGCCGATCCGCAAGGCCATCCTCAACATCCTGGAAGATGTCCGCATCGAGAAAAGTCTGGCGGAAAACTATCCGGGGACCCGGCTGACCATCGAGAAGACGGTGCAAAAATTGGTCGCAGACGGTGCCTATGCAACGCCGACGTCCGAGGATCACCCGGCGGCGGTACTGCAGGCCTTTCTGCTGTTCGAATTGCGGTATCGGGAGTTGGGGCAGACCGCGTTACGCG
>CAZXXC010000213.1:0-3016 GCA_964644665.1 uncultured Methylococcaceae bacterium | reverse complement strand
CGATAGTCAGCCAAATCTGCAGCCAAGCCATGTGGCGCCTGCGTGCCAGGCTTGCGGATTGGGTGGAACGGAAAGATAATGAAAAGTGCAGCTAAATTGCGGTTATTTCAGGGTTTTTTTTGCGATTTTCGGCAATTGCAAGCTTGTTTCTTAATAAATTATGTGATCTGGGTGGAGATTTTCCTTGGATAAAAATATGCGCATTCTGATTGTCGACGACTTTTCGACAATGCGGAGAATAGTAAAAAACTTGTTAAAAGATCTTGGCTTTACCAATACGGTGGAAGCGGACGACGGTAAAACCGCACTGCCGATTTTGGAAAAAGGCGGCATCGATTTTCTAATCACGGACTGGAACATGCCCGGCATGACCGGCATCGATTTGCTGAAGGCGGTCAGGTCGACGCCGAGTCTGGCCAACTTGCCGGTGCTGATGGTGACGGCCGAAGCCAAGCGCGAACAGATCATCATGGCCGCGCAAGCGGGCGTAAACGGTTACGTGATCAAGCCGTTTACCGCTGCGACGTTGAAAGAAAAGATCGAAAAGATCTTCGAACGTATCGACGGTTAACTGCCAGGAAGCGCACTATGAATAATGACCTGTTGAGTTTGGCCCGGGAATTGGTTACGGCTTTGGAACGAGGCGACGAAGCGGTTGCCGACGAGATACTCGATCAAGTTGCCGGAGTCAGGGAGACGCAGTTGTTCAAGGAAGTCGGCCGGTTGACCCGGCAACTGCACGACACCATGGTGAGTTTCTCGGTGGATTCGAAAATTACCGCGATGGCCGAGCACGAGATACCGGACGCCAAGGAGCGCTTGCATTACGTGATTGCGATGACCGAACAGGCCGCCAACCAGACCTTGACCGCGGTGGAAGACCTGCTGCCGGTTTCCGACGAGTTGAGCGCCCAAGTCAATCAATTGGCGGGGCAATGGAACCGGTTTCTGGACCGGGAAATGCCGTTCGACGAGTTCAAAGCCATGAGCGCCGAATTAAGTCAGTATTTCAACCAGTCGCGGCAAGCGATGGACAAAATCCAGGCCGGATTGAACGATATTTTGATGGCGCAAGGCTTTCAGGACATCACCGGGCAAATCATTCGCCGCGTCATCGATTTGGTTCAGGATCTGGAAACCAGCATGGTCAATCTGATCAAAATCTCCAGCCGTAAAGTCGGGCCCAGTACGCAAACCGCAGCCCACCACGAGTTGCCGGGGCCAGTGGTACCCGGTGTCGACGATAGGGAGGGCGATGTCGCGACGAGCCAGGTCGATGTCGATGATTTATTGTCTAGTCTAGGTTTTTGAGGAAAAGCGTCATGGCGATCGATCTGGACGATGAAATTTTGCAGGATTTTCTGGTTGAGGCCGGAGAAATTCTGGATTCGTTGGGCGAGCAGCTAGTCGAGCTGGAGCAGTCGCCTGGCGATCTGGACTTACTGAATGCGATTTTTCGCGGCTTCCACACGATTAAAGGCGGTGCCGGATTTTTAGCGATCAGCGAACTGGTCGACGTCTGCCACAGTGCCGAAGACGTGTTCAACGTGTTACGCCAGGGCGATCGCCAAGTCACGCCGGATCTGATGGACGTGATTCTGCAAGTTGTCGATATCGTTAACGAAATGTTCGGCCAGGTTCGCTCCGGAAACGCTCCCAGGCCAGCCGACAAAGGCCTGCTGACCCGTTTGAAAGCTTATGCCGAACCCGCCGGAGTAGCGGTTGAAGTAGAGGCGGCTGAAGTCGAAAACAGCGAAATACCGGCGGAACCCGTGCAACCGATTGCCGCACAAAGTTCGGCGATGCAGGATTTCGACGCCATGCTCGATCCGGAAGAGCTGCTGGTCGGCGACGAGTCGGCGGCGGATTCCGACGAAATCACCGAACAGGAATTCGAGGATTTGTTGGATGCGCTGCACGGCAAAGGCGGGGCGCCAACGGCTAAAAGCCAAGCGCCGGCATCTGCCCCAGCTCCGGCCGACGACGAGATAACCGAGGAGGAATTCGAAAACCTGCTCGACGAATTGCACGGCAAGGGTAAGTTCAAGGCGCCGGCTGTAGCGCCCGCGCAGGGCGAACCAGCGGCGGTCCCGGCCGATTCCGGCGACATCAGCGAAGAGGAATTCGACCAAATTCTCGATGCATTGCACGGCAAGGGCAAATTCGATGCGACCAACCTGCAAAACATCGCCCCATCCTCGATCCCGGAACTGCAAATCGATAAGCCCAAAGTAGAGCCGCCGCCGGAACCGGTTGTGGTCAAACCGGCGGTTCGCGCCAAGCCCGAGCCGGTTGCCGCCGCTATGTCTGCCGACGACTCAGAAAAGGCCGCGAACAAGGCTACTGCGATGGATCCGGGGCTGGACAAATCGAAGGCGGCACCGCAAGCGGATACCACCGTGCGGGTCGATACCCAGATTTTGGACGACATCATGAACATGGTCGGCGAGTTGGTGTTGGTGCGTAACCGGTTCCAGACGCTGAAGGCCAATGCCGAGGCCGGCGAGCAGTTGTCCAAAGCCATCTCCAATCTCGACGTAGTCACGGCCGATTTGCAATTGGCGGTGATGAAAACCCGGATGCAGCCGATCAAAAAAGTCTTCGGCCGGTTTCCGCGCGTCGTGCGCGACCTGGCACGCAGCCTGAAAAAGGAGATTCGGCTGGAACTGGTAGGAGAAGAAACCGATCTGGATAAAAACTTGGTCGAAGCCTTGGCCGACCCCTTGGTGCATTTGGTCAGGAACGCTGTCGACCACGGCATCGAGTCGCCGGACGAGCGCGAGGCCAAAGGCAAGCCGCGCGAAGGCGTCGTGGTTTTGAAAGCCTCGCAGGAAGGCGACCATATCCAGTTGTCGATTAAGGACGACGGCAAGGGTATGAATCCGGACCTGCTGCGAGCGAAAGTCGTAGAAAAAGGCCTAATGGATGAAGAAAGCGCCGCGCGTTTGGACGATAAGGAGTGTTACAACCTGATTTTTTTACCAGGCTTTTCCACCAAGAGCGAAATATCGGATGT
>CAZXXC010000212.1:0-3050 GCA_964644665.1 uncultured Methylococcaceae bacterium | reverse complement strand
GAAGGGTGTGGCGGCCCTTCAGCACCGTGTGCGTGAGGTAGAGCGCGCCGCCGCGGTTCAGGCGATCGAGCAACCGGCGGTTGAAATCATCGCCGGCCTTGTGACGGAAGCAGACCAGATTCAGCGGCGCGGGCGCGGCGAGTTCGAAGTCAGCCGAGGCTTCCACCCAGCGGGCGAACTGTTGCGCCAACGCGACATGGCGGCGAAGGTGATGGCGCAGGCCCTCGACGCCGTAATGGCGGATCACGAACCAGAGCTTCAGCGCGCGGAAGCGCCGGCCCAGCGGCACGTGCCAGTCGCGGTAGTCAATCACCGCGCCGGATTCGGTGGCTTGGTTGCGCAGGTATTCCGGCAGCACGCTCAACGTGCGGATCAGCGCGGCGCGGTCAGCCACATAGAAACAGTCGCAGTCGAAATTCGTGAACAACCACTTGTGCGGGTTGAAGGCGTAGGAGTCGGCCAGTTCCAATCCCTGCTGAAGGAACCGAAACTCCGGGCAGAGCGCCGCCACGCCGGACATCGCGCCGTCCACGTGAAACCACAACCCCTGTTCGCGGCAGACGCGGCCCACAGCAGGCAACGGGTCCAGCGCGTTCGACGAAGTCGTGCCGATAGTGGCGCACACAAAACACGGTGTCAGACCGGCGGCGCGGTCCTGCTGGATTTGCCCGGCGAGCGCGTCGGGCCGCAGGGCGAAGGCGTCATCCACCTCCATCAGGCGCAGGTTCTGCCGGCCCAACCCGGCGATTTTCACAGCCTTCTCGACCGACGAGTGGGTCTGGGTCGAGACGTAGGCAATCAACCTTCCCGTGCAGCCCCGTTCGTTACTGGCGAAACCGGTCACTCGCTCGCGCGCCGCCAGCAAGGCGCACAGCACCGCGCCGGAAGCCGTGTCTTGAATCACCCCACCGCCCGCGCCGCTCGATTTGAACTTGCCTGGCAGCGCCAGCATGTCCACGAGCCAGTCGAGGACGTGGGTTTCCAGTTCGGTGCAAGCGGGGCTGGTGGCCCAAAGCATGCCTTGCACGCCCAGTCCCGCGGACAGCAACTCGCCCAGGATGGAGGGACCGGAAGTGTTCGCCGGGAAGAACGCGAAAAAGTTCGGCGATTGCCAGTGCGTAATGCCCGGCAGGATCAGACGGTCCACGTCGGCGAGGATGGCGTCGAACGACTCTCCGCGCTCGGGTGCCGCGGCGGGCAGGCGCGACCGGATTTCGCCGGGCCGAACCTGCGACAGCACGGGCAAGGACTCGACCCGCCGCTGGTAGTCGGCAATCCAATCCACCACCGCATGACCCCAGCGGCGGAATTCCTCGGGCGGCATGTGAAAGCTCTCGGGCGCGTTCATGGCGGCAGTTTACCGGACGCGGCTCGGGGTGTCTGCCCTGGAGTTGGGCGTGGCCCCCCGCGCGTCACGCCTCGGGACGCCGCCGTTTGGCCCGGGGCAGACAGGCGCGGCGCCGGCTGCCGGGATGCAGCTTGGAGGCGTCAAGGACACGGATGCGCGCGCAGAAACCAATGACGGGGATTCGTTTCCCCAAAACCTCGCTTGCGCCGCCGGGCCGAACGCGGCTAACTGACGGCGCTTTGAAGACGAAGCCTGACACCGCCCTGTCCGCCCTGGGCCGCCGTTCGCAAGCGCCGCCCATCTCCTGGCTCATGGAGATCGCACTGGCCCGGCCCGGCCTGATCTCCCTGGCCGCGGGATTCACGGACAGCGAGTCGCTGCCCACCCGGGACGCGCGGGCATTGTTGGATGAAATCCTGCACGCGCCCCGAGCTGGTCGGGCGGCGCTGCAATACGGCACCACCGCCGGCGACCCCGCCTTGCGCCGGCTCACTGCCGAGCGCGTGCGGACGCAAGACGGCGCGCCGCGCGCGTCACGCCGCCACGCGCCGGAGCGGATGATCATCACCAACGGTTCGCAACAACTGCTTTACATGGTCACCGAGGCGCTGTGCGATCCGGGCGACATCGTGCTGGTGGAAGACCCGACCTATTTCGTCTTTCTCGGCATCCTGCAAAGCCACGGCCTCTCGGCGCGCGGCGTGCCGATGGAGCGCGACGGGCTGGACCTCGCCCGCTTGGAAGCGGTGCTGGCGGCGCTGCAGCGCGGCGGGGAGCTGAAGCGCGTGAAGCTGATCTACCTCGTGAGCTATTTCCAAAACCCCACCGGAATGACGACGAGCTTCGCGAAGAAATGCGCCACCTTGAAGCTGCTGCGCCAATACGAACGCCACGCCGGCCATCCGATTTACCTGGTCGAGGACGCGGCGTATCGCGAGTTGCGTTTCGCCGGCGACGAAGTGCCGTCGGCGTTGATGTGCCCGGGCGCCGCCGAGCGCGTGATCTATGCCGGGACCTACAGCAAACCTTTCGCGACCGGTGTCCGTGTGGGCTTCGGGCTGCTGCCGGCGGCGGTGCATCGCGTGGTCCTGCGGATCAAGGGCAACCACGATTTCGGCGCTTCCAACCTGTTACAGCAACTGCTCGCCCGGGCGTTGGCTTCGGGTTGTTACGAGAAGCATCTGGAGCTGCTGCGCCGGCGATACGCGCACAAGGCCACTGTGATGCGCGAGGCGTTGGAAACGCACTTCCCCAGACGCGCCGAGTGGTGGATGCCGCAAGGTGGACTTTACTTCTGGGCGCGCTTGCCGCGAAGCGTGCCAACCGGCCAGAGGGCCAGGTTGTTCCGATCCGCGTTGCGGCGCGGCGTGCTCTACGTTCCGGGCGCGCTGTGTTACGCCAGCGATCCGACCCGCCGGAAACCAGACCACGAGATGCGCCTCAGCTTCGGCAGCGAGACCGAGGCGAATCTGCGGACGGGGCTCGCCCGGCTCGGGGCGACGCTGCGTGAACTGCTGGATCGGTGAGCAGGCTGGTCTAGGAGTGCGAGGGCATGGTGAGGCCACCGCCACCCGCTTGCAGCGGGCGTACGTTGGAACGACGAAGCACCGCCCGCCCCCGCAGCCAACGCGCTGCGAGTTTATTTGCTTGAGACATGAAACGGCGCGGCTCATAGTCGCCCTGAACAAACCCCGACATTCCT
>CAZXXC010000211.1:0-3062 GCA_964644665.1 uncultured Methylococcaceae bacterium | reverse complement strand
GCTCATGCAGGATGCGGACAATTTCAATCTGGTTGCTTGCGAGTTGACGGTAGAAGACAAAGTGTTTGCCCACGTGGTACTTGCGATAGCTTGGGCGGATGTCACTGCAATCCTGCCCCATGAGTTGGTTTCCGGAAAGCTTATGAAAGCTTTCGTCGAGCATGGTCAGATATCGGTCCCGCTGCGCCAAGCCCCAGTTGTCCTGTGTGTAGCGGCCGATCTCTTGCAAGTCGGCCTTGGCCGCATTGGTCAGGACAAAGGCGGTTATCAATGTGCGCTTTCGCCATCAAGTTCATTCAGCAGGCCTCGGAGGGAATAATCGGCGCGACCGCTTGCTTCGCCTTCCTTGAGCGCCGGGCGCAAGGCCGCTAGCCTTGTCTCACGCTCTTCCAGAAGCCGCAGGCCAGCCAGGATTGCCTCGCTAGCCGAACCATAGCGGCCCTCGGCAACCTGTTTGGCGCTGAACTGCTCGAAGTTCTGGTATAAGGCTTCGACTCCCGCGGTGGTTTCGAGCCGCCGGATGATTTACCTTGTTGTGCTCACAAGTCCCGAGTCGATCGCGAGGAAAGCCGCCATGCCCTTGGAGTTCTATTACCTGTCCGGGTCTCCGTTTGCCTGGAAAGTCTGGCTCGCGCTGGAACACAAGCAAATCCCGTACACGCTGCGGCTGATGAGCGTCGATGCCGGCGATCTGAAGACCCCCGCCTATCGGGCCGTCAATCCCCATGGCAAGGTCCCGGCCATCGTGCACGACGGGTTCGTCCTGTACGAGTCCTCGGCCATCGTCGAGTATCTGGAAGAGGCGTTCCCGGATGCCGGTGCGCCGCTGTGGCCCGCCGAAGTGCGGCTACGGGCGATCGGCCGCCGGTTGGCAGCGGAAGCCGAGGGTTATCTCTACCCGCCCATTCGCAAGGTGTTCGAGCAGTTGGTACTGCGCCGCGACGGCGAGCCCGACGAGGTGGTGATGACCAAGGCCCGCCAGACCGCGACCCGGAAGATGGCGCTGTTGACGGCATCGCTGCAAGGCGGATTTTTCCTGGGCGATCAGCCGACCCTGGCCGACTACACGATCTATCCGCTGACCGCCTTGCTGGAACGGCTGGGCACCCGCCGTCCGGATCTGGACCTGGCGGGGGCTATTCCGTCGCAACTGGCGGATTGGCGCAAGCGGATCGAAGCACTGCCGTATCTGGAGAAAACCTGGCCGCCACATTGGCGCGTATGACGGCTGGGTGATTGCAGGACCTGAACCTGAAATTCTGTTAGCCCGTTCCTCGCTCTACCTTTTCAATTCGAACCGACGCACCGGGTGGTGCCGCCGCCAATTAAGCACCGCGATGATCGTCGATCAGACCGAATCGGAGCTGACGCTCCACCGCGTCCTGTACGTCATCAAGCTGCTGCGGGCGATGGTGCTGCACATCATGCTCGCGGCGGCGGGTGCAGTCCTCTACTTCTTCGCCGGCATCCAGAACGCCTACCCCGTCGCGACCGCCTTCATCCAGGCGGTCCGCGCGCAGGCCATCGACACACGCCTGGCGGCACAAGCATTCCCGGAATCAGGCTTCGCGATTGTCGTGCTCTTGGTGCTGGCATTCGCGATCGCGCTGTTGACCTGGATGTACCGCTCGCTCACCAGCGTGCGGCGCCGCGCACTACGCCTGCAGGCTGCAACGGTCGCGGGGCTAGGGCTCTTTAACCTCCGGGCTGCCGCGCCGGAACTCGGCTTCGCGTTCCGATCCCTCGACCCGCTGTTTGCGGTTCTGGCGACGGCGAGTTACGCCATGGTCACGGTGGTCATGCCACTCAGTGTGGCCATCGCGCTCGTGCGCGTATCCAGGTTGACGGAAGGCTCCGCCATGCAGGCCACGCTCGACTCGAGACTGGCCCCGACCCTGTGGGCCTCCCTCACCAAGTTGCTCGATCTGCCGCGGACGCCTCTGCGGACCCCGCGCACGGCCGCCGCCTTCCTGCTCGCCCTGGCCGGTGCGCTCGTGATGATCGCGTCGCTGATGTATCTGATCACGGTGGGCGGCACATCGAATAAGCTGTCCACCCTCAGGGCCATAGCCGCGCACGATCTCCTCCCGGAAGCGATACACGCGGCGTCGGTCGAGGCCTGGCGAACGCTATGGCTGCTTCCCGTTGCGCTGGCCGGAGTCAAGGTTGCCGCCCTGCTGCAGTCGACTGCGAAGCGGCTCGGCGGCCTCGGTGTGTCGGAGGTCCTTACGCGGTCAGGTGACCCCTTCGTGCTCTACTTGCGGCCGTTCGATCTGGACGACGTGATCCTGCCGAAACCTCGATTGTCGCTTGGCAACAGGATCTTTTCCTTCCGCCCTTATCCCGTGCGCATCGAAGAAGAGCTGTTCGACGTCGCCGACGGTTTCCGGCCGCTCATTGCCGTTGGAAAGCCCGGGACCAGCCGGCGCCCGGCAGGTGGCGTCGCCTATAGGACATACCTGGACGACTCCGAGTGGCAGGGATTCGTGGCCGACCGGATCCGCCGCGCCGATCACCTCGTCATGGTCATCAAGGACACACCCGGCGTGCTATGGGAGATCGATCGCGTGTTCGCGGAAGGCGCAGCCGGACGGACGCTGTTCTTCTTTCACCCGGAGGTCCGCGACGCGTCCTCGTGGTCAGCCACCCGGTCGATGATGCAGCAGGTGTTGAGACGGTCCGGCGCGGTTGCGGTGGATTTCGAGTTCTCGTCCAGGCCCATCGGGTTCTATCTGCAGAACGGCGAAGCCGTCGAGATCGTCAACAGCAACTGGAGCGCCACTTCGTATCGAACGGCGTTCTCCCATTTCCTGTCGGAACGGGCTGGATGAAACGCGCGAGTTTCTCGGCTGGGCGGGGGGCTGCCGCCCCAGGCTGTGCTCTGCATATCCTCTCTGCGGATGACGAATCGCGTGCAATTGCCGGTCAGACCGCCGGATACACGAGTTGTAACGCAGCGGGCGATCTCGCCGTTCTGGGACGTTGGCGAGGGTGATCCCCGGCGTTTCTTTGTTCTCGCCCGATTGCCTGCGTTTGTGCGCCGGGGGATGGTGGGAAAACAC
>CAZXXC010000210.1:0-3074 GCA_964644665.1 uncultured Methylococcaceae bacterium | reverse complement strand
ATATTCACTGTGAACGCGCAGATGGACGAAACGGGGCTCGGACATGACGAAAACCGGGGAACGGAACGCCGATTCTAACCGCCCCCTCCCGCACGGTCAGCCCGAGCCGCGCGCCTGGCATCGGGTTAATCGGCGGACGATCCAATGGGACGGCAGCCTGCCTCGCTTCGGGGTGGGGACATTTCTTCCATGCGTTGATACATTTCAGCTAGGCATACGGATCCAGCACCTCCGAGCGCGAGGCAGCAAATTAGCGTTCACGCAGGCTTTCGCTGCCATACCGCAGCAGCGGGCTCAGGAAATATTCGATCACGCGCCGCGTGCCGGTCTTGACTTCGACCGTGACCGCCATGCCCGGTGTCAGTCGGACGCTCCGGTTTTCCACCCGGATCACGTCACGGTCAAGCCTGACGCGGGTGGCATAGTTCAAACCCTGCTTCTCGTCCTGAATCGCGTCGGTGGAAACCTGCGTGACCGTGCCATGCAACGTACCGTATTCCGTGTAAGGGAAGGTTTCCACCTTGATTTCAGCAATCTGCCCCGGTTTCACGAAGCCGATATCCTTGTTGGGCAGCATGGCTTCAATTTCGAGCACATTCTCGCCTGGCACGATAACCAACAAAGGCTGAGCCGGCGTGACCACGCCTCCAATCGTAGTCACGGCCAACTGCTGAACGACACCCGCGACAGGCGCGGTCAACCGCATCAGTCGGCTCCGCTGCTCCGCCTTGATCCGCTCCTGCGCCAGGGAGGCTGCTTTCTGCGAAGCGAGGTTCAGTTGATCGAATAATTGCCGGCGTGTTTCGGCGACAAGTGTGGCCTGCTGCCGCTGTATCTCCATCATCGCCGCCCGGATTTCATCAGCTTTCGAACGGCTGGTTGCCAGATCCTGCTCCTGCTCGATGCGCGCCTGCTCGCGTTCGAGATAGCCGTGCTGGGAGATGAAATTTTCCTGCACCAGCTTCCTGTAGTCCTGCGCACGTTGCCGAACGATCGGCAAAACCTGGTCCAGCTTCGCAACCTGTTCCAGAGTGGCCTGAAGTTCTGCCTGGCGGCGCTCAATCTCCGCTTCCAACCGCAAGCGGCGCGCACGGTATTCCTGGTACTGGCCCACGATCTGATCCTGTTCGGCGAGATGTCGTGCCGTATCCGCCCCCTCCAGGTATTCCGGATCCAGCACCGGTAGGCGCGGCGCTTTGCCATCGTCCAGCGCTGCCAGGATCACTCGGGCGCGCAGGACTTCATAGCGCGCGGTCAGTATCTCGCCACGCAACCGTTCACTGTCGGCGGCGGCGCCGGTGGCATCGAGTTCGATCAGATTCTGGCCGGGCACAACTGCCTGCCCATCACGTACGTGTATGGCCTTCACAACCGCGGTTTCCATCGACTGGATCACCTTGGTACGACCGTTCGGGATTATCTTACCGGCCGCCGTGGCAACAACGTCGATGCGGCCAAACCCGGCCCACAGACAAGCGATCAACGCAAAGGCCATGATGAGCCACAAAACAACCCGCGGCGCGGGGTGAACCGGCGCATCACGCAATGCCAGCGCGGCGGGTAGGAACTGCGCTTCGTGGTCACGCAGGTCAGGCGTATCCGTTTCGCGGCGATGATTCCATGCATGCCGGAATATCCGGCCATAGCGGCTTAGCAGATCGACAAGAGCTTTGCGTCTCATCGCGGCGCTCAAGCGTGTTGCAGCCGGTAGAGCCGCGAATAGTGTCCGGCCTCTTGCGCCAGCAGTTCGGCATGCGAACCGGTCTCTACAATCCGCCCCCGGTCCATGACCAGGATGCGGTTAGCGTGACGAACGGCGGATAGCCGATGGGCGATAACAATGACGGTGCGCCCCTGACAAATCGATTGCATGTTCTGCTGGATGATGCGCTCCGACTCGTAGTCGAGTGCGCTGGTCGCCTCGTCCAGGATCAAGATGCGCGGCTGGTTCATCAGAGCACGCGCGATCGCGATGCGCTGACGCTGACCTCCGGAAAGCGTCGCGCCATGCTCACCGACAACGGTATCGTAGGCTTCGGGCAGTTCCAGAATGAACTCGTGGGCACCGGCGAGCTTGGCCGCTGTAATCACTTGTTCCAGCGGCGCGCCGGGGTCGGCAAGTGCGATGTTTTCACGAAGAGTACGGTTGAACAGCACGTTCTCCTGCAGCACCACTCCGATCTGCCGGCGCAGGCTGGACGCCTCAGCCAGCGCAAGATCAATGCCGTCAATCAACACGCGGCCGCTTTCCGGAACATGCAGTCGTTGGATCAGGCGGGTGAGCGTGCTCTTACCCGAACCAGACCGTCCCACGACACCAATGACCTCCCCGGGGAGGATGTCAAGGTCGATACCTTTCAGAACCTCGGGCGTATCCGGCCGGTAACGGAAGCGCACCTGATCGAAGGTGATCCGGCCGGCAATCGGTGGCAGGCTGCTCTTCGCGCCAACCGCTTCGGTCGGCGCATTGAGGATGTCCCCCAGGCGCTGAACCGAAATGCCGGTCTGCTGAAAATCGGTCCAGAGCTGCGCCAGCCGCATGATCGGTTGGGCGACGCGTCCTGCGAGCATGTTGAAGGCGATGAACTGGCCCACGGTAAGCTGCCCTTCGATCACCAGTTTCGCGCCCAGCCACAGCGTGCCAACGGTAACCAGCTTGCCGATCAGGTTGGTGCTTTCATGCGCCAAGGTCGACAACGTGGCGGAACGAAAGCCTGCGGAAACATAGGCCGCGAGCTGGGCGTCCCAGCGGCGCTGCATCTGCGGCTCCACTGCCATACTTTTCAGGGTGTCGATGCCGGATACGGTTTCGACCAGAAATGCCTGATTCTCGGCACCCCGGTTGAATTTTTCGTGCAGCCGGGCACGCAGTAGCGGCGTGAGCAGTAGGGCGACGCCAAAATACAGGGGCAGCGAGGCGAGCACGACCAGCGTCAACCAACCGCTGTAGAACAACATCACGCCGATAAATACGATGGAAAAGAACACGTCAAGCACCACCGTGATCGCGTTGCCGGTCAGAAAGGCGCGGATGTTCTCCAGCTCGCGCACCCGGGCGACCGAATCGCCCACCC
>CAZXXC010000209.1:0-3178 GCA_964644665.1 uncultured Methylococcaceae bacterium | reverse complement strand
AGAGGATTCGAACCTCCGGCCTCCACGTCCCGAATTTGAAGGGCAAGTGACAGGATTAGTAAAATCAACATGTTACGCCATCCGGCACCGCGCAAAGATGGCTAATCCGGTCACGAACAGGACCATTTCTGACGCTACGTGTCACGATTTGGTCACGGAGAACAACATGCAAGTTGAGATCGACAAGCGGCTATGCGACCGGATGCAGGCTCTTACCACGCTCCCCATGAAGCCCGAGCACGTCGAATATTTCGCCGATTTCTTCCTTGAAATCGGCATCGCCTCGGTTTCCGTTGCCCTGCGCCAGAATCCCGGCTTGAGCTTCGGCGACCTGGTCATGCTCCGGTATCGCATCTATCACCACTGAGCGTTATCCACATATCCATAGCCCGAAGCCCTGCGCGCGCGTGGCGTACGCCACGCACAGGCGCGCGCAGGGGCGCGAAGCGCGGCTGTGGGTATGTGGGTAACGCGGCAGCGCATGAATCCGATGGAAGCGAGGAAGGGATCCGCGCAGTGGGAAGGGGGCATGCTGCAATCGGATACCAGCGCTCCGCAGTCGCCAAAGGACTTGACAAAAACATTATCGCGGCCCTAGGCTTCAACTGTCTGTCACAAGACCACTTCAAGCCAGTACACCCCGGGCGAAGACATAGGTGCTCAACTCAACGGAGCACCCTGGAACATGAATAGGACGGTGTAATTTCTCATACCGTCTTGTGACTTCATCAACGATTCATCGATGAGGTTGCCATGCTTGCCACGTGTTCATCCGGCATTCCGCTGGATCAGATCATCCCCTTCAGTGAACAATTGGGCTCGGCTCCTGAGTCCGTCCATGCCTTCGAGCGCGCTAGCGCCGGAGGCGTGGACGGGCTAGGGGCTTCCCCCCGTGTAGTAACTACGGGGGGAAACTCTTTCCCCTCGGAAATCCAGAATGAATCATTGCCAACCTTGGCTCACATCGATTGGCTGGCCTTCACCATCGTTCCGCCTGACGGGGAGCATATTCCCTGGCTTCTCCCCCACCTTGCCGCCCTGTTCGGTGTCTCTTCCTGTACCCCACGGGGAAAAGGTGCCTTCGGCTATTCGCTGTCCTATGACCTGGGCGGTCTGGGTATCCTGGCAGTAGGGGGGAAAGGTCAGCGGGGCACGGCTTACGTTTCACTCAACGCCACCGGCTGCGCTCACGTCAAGAATTGGGATAGTGCCAAGGATTGGCTTGAGGCTAACGGCGCACGGCTCACGCGCGTGGATGTGGCCCATGACGATCACGAAGGGCAGACCATCAGCATTGAACGCGCTGTGGAGTGGTACAACGAGGACGGATTCAGCGCGGGAGGACGTCGCCCTGGGCACCAGGTCAAAGGCGATTGGCTCACTCCTGGCAGCCCCAAGGGGCGAACCCTCTACATTGGCAATCGCGCTAACGGCAAGATGGCCCGTATCTACGAAAAGGGGAAGCAGTTGGGCGCCCCTGAAAGCCTTTGGGTCCGGGCTGAGGTCGAGTTCAAGAACACCAGCCGTGTCCTGCCTTACGACATGCTCACCCGGCCCGGCGTCTACCTGGCCGGGGCCTATCAGTGCTTCGGCTTCCTCTCTGCCATTCAGGAGAATGTCCACACCATCGCCAAAGCCGCCAAGATCACGCTTGACGCCCTGGTGCACTACGCCCGGCAAGGTTACGGACCTCTGGTCAACGTCCTGATGACCAAGCACGGCAAGAACGCCGCCGCCGTGGTCGCGGAACTGATCCGCCCAGGTGTGCCGAGACGGCTGGCACCCTATGCTGGTTTGGATGTCTCGCCCGGAGGCGGTCATGCTGCTATGGACCATTGAAGAAACTGCCCGGCAGCTGGGCAACGTCTCGAAGCGCACCGTTCAGCGCCTTCTGAAGGTGGGAGAGTTGCCCAAGGTAAAGGTGCGTGGCGCGACCAGGATTCCACCTGGTGCTGTGATCGACTGGGTAGCTCGGCAGCTTCAACAGGTTCAGAATCCCGCCTGCGCGGCGCCGGTGGCGTGGAAGGAGAACCAAACATGCCATACCGACGCGATGACTCACCAATCTGGTGGGCCAGTTTCACAGACGCAAAAGGCCGCAGAGTTAGACGCTCTACTGGAACAACTGACCGGCGCGAAGCCGATGCCCTCGAAGCCAAGTGGAAGCTCGAAGCCCACCAGGCAAGGCAGTGGGGGGCGGACGTGACGCATACCTTTGAAGAACTGATGACGGACTACCTCCAAGCGAGGAAGGACGAAATCATCATGGAGCCGGTCACGCTGAGCATCAAGCGGCTTCGGCCAATGTTTGCGGGCCGGGACATGGGGAAGTTAAAGCGGGCTGATATTTCCGCTTTCATCCTTAAGCGCAAGGGGGACGGGGTAGGTCCCGCCACCATTAACCGCGATCTGGATGTGCTCTCAGCGGCCATCAATTACGCGGTCAGGCGGTGGGACTGGGATATTCCCAACCCGGTCGCCGGCATGTCCCTGAAGCAACCGGAAGGCCGTTTGCGTTGGCTTAAACGCGCCGAAGTTGATGTGCTGATTCGATTGGCGGAACAGGAACCGAAAACGCCGCACCTTGGTGACTTCATCCGGTTGGCCGTGAATACCGGCTGCCGAAGAGGTGAGTTGCTCGGCCTCGAATGGGACCGGGTGGACTTGGAGCGCGAAACCCTTCGTCTGGATGGGACGCACACCAAGAACGGCAAGAGGCGATTCGTTCCCCTGACCGAAGAGGCCAGACAGGCGTTAGAGAGCCGTGCCCGGTTTCGTGCCGAGTTCTGCCCAGGCTCTCCCTGGGTGTTCTCGCACAAGAGCGGGGCGCGGATTGAAGCGGTGCATCATGGATTTTCCAGCCTGTGCAAGCGGGCCGGGATCAAGGATTTTCGAATCCATGACCTTCGGCACACCTGCGCATCCTGGCTTGTGAGCGCCGGAGTTCCGTTGCGTGTGGTGCAAGAGATGCTCGGGCATTCCAGTATCCAGATGACCGAACGTTATGCGCACCTGGCGCCGGAGAACCTCAAGGCCGTTGTGCATGTGCTGGATCGGATGTCACGATCTGGTCACGCTGGGGGGCTTGAGCTAGGCCGGGATGTGGCCTAAGTGCTTGAATTAATTGGTCGGGGTGAGAGGATTCGAACCTCCGGCCTCCACGTCCCGAACGTGGCGC
>CAZXXC010000208.1:0-3295 GCA_964644665.1 uncultured Methylococcaceae bacterium | reverse complement strand
AGTACTTGGCTACGAACCAAGGGGTCAGGAGTTCGAATCTCTTCGGGCGCGCCAGTTTTCAAGGGGTTAGCGAGAGCTAGCCCCTTTTCATTTCCGGCAACGTAGCCAAAACGTAGCCACTTCCCCCTTCTACCAAGCGCAGGCCGGAAAGCCTGTCCACATAGTCGGCCAGATGCTCGCTGGACAGGTGCGCATACCGCCTCACCATTTCCACCGATTCCCAGCCGCCCAGCTCCTGCAGGACATGGAGCGGGGTTCCTGCCTGAACGTGCCAACTTGCCCAGGTGTGGCGCAGATCGTGCCAGCGGAAATTCTCGATCCCGGCACGCTTCAACGCCTTTTCCCATGCGCTGTTGTTCGGCATTGCCACCGGCTTGCCCCGGTAGCTGAACACATGCGTCTGATGCTTCCCAAGCTGCCCCCGAACCACGACTACAGCGGCACTTGAAAGCGGCACGGCAATCGCCTTGCGCGCCTTCGCTTGGTCGGCATGTACCCATGCACAGCGACGTTCCAGATCCACTTGCGACCACAGCAGGCCGGTTACGTTGGACTTTCGCAAGCCCGTTTCGAGACTGAGCCGCACCATCGCCTGCAAGTGCTCGGGCAGTTCGGCCAAGAGCCGGGCGGCCTCTTCGCGCGTCAGCCAGCGAATGCGGCGCTTGGGTTCGGGCAGCATGCGAAAGTGCGGCACCCGATCCAGCCATTCCCACTCGTTGGCCGCTTTGCGAAGGATGGCCCGCACCACTTCGAGGACGCGATTGACAGAGGAATTCGCTACCCCCTCCGCTTTCTTCGCTACCATGATCCTGTCGATCAGATCGCGGTTTATGTCCCTCAGCGGCACGTCGCACAGATAGGCATCCAGCCAGCGCAGATGAAACTTGTCGCTGACCTGTGACGCCTTGTGCTCGGTCTCCTGCAACCAGCGTACAACAGCTTCATTCCAGAGGTACCGGGGCTTTACGCCTAGCCGGGTCTGTTCCCACAATTCGGCCTTGAGCCGGTCGTGGTATTCCTCAGCCTTCAGCTTGTCGTCAGTCCCAGTGCTTCTTTGTATCGTCTGCCCGCTGTGTCGAAACTTGACCCACCAGACGGACGAGTCTTTGCGTTTGTAGAGTGACATGAAGGATTCTCCTGTCTGTCGCCCTGCATCACCCGCGAGGGATATTGTGCGCGGATGTAGTCGATCAGATCAACGTCCACGAATACCCAGCCCTTGCCGATTTTCGCTCCGGGTATCTCGCCCAGACGCGCCTTGTCCCGCAACGTGACGGGATGGATGCGCAGCAGCTCGGCGGCGGCGTGCAGGTCAAGGGTTCTCATGGGACGGCTTCGGCGATGACCCGGGGCAGGAAGTCCGCGTAGTTCTCCAACCTGCGCGGCACGCCTTCGCGCTTGAGTTCGTCGACGACGGCGAGCGCATCACCACCGTGTTTCTGCATGAGCACGTTCACGAGCCGACCGGTCATCTGCCGGGCATGGTGAACGGCGCGCGCCAGCGAGATCGAGACGGCCTTGGCGATGGTGCGGATTTTCTCGTGCACCGCCGACAGAAAGGCGAGGCAGGGATATGCGCCTGCAAGGTAGTGACCGGGATTGGCGAGCATCGCCCACGGGATGACGCGGCTCTTGTTGCGGAACTCGACTTCGACGCGTGTCCATGGGCTGGACTTGTCGCCGAGCTGACGGCCTTTCTCGTAGACACGGCAGAGCTTGCCGTTCTTGCGGTTGCCGACATACAGGGTCTTGCCTTTCCCCGATCCGAGATCGTCGCGGAGTTCAGCATCGGGCGGTCTGCCATTGGTGGCGAATTGCCCCGCTTCGAGCCATTCGCGCGCAAGCGCAATCGAGGCATGGCGGCCTTCGAGGTCGTCATGAGCCAAGTCGATGCGCGTGATCTTTGCCTTGAGGCTTTCCCCCCATTCCATGACCTTGAGCCAGTCGGGCACGTGCATGCAGCCCGCGCCGGTGAGTTCAACATGGATCGTCCCACGTTGCCTTTCCCCTCCATGGGCGAGGAGTCCATGCCCGCCAAGATCATGGCGGGTGGTGTACCCCATCCAACCTTTGCCTGTCGGCTTGGCTTCGCGGATGCGGAAGAGTTCGACGAGCTGGGGGAAAAGCCAGTCAAGCCCTTTGCCTTCCGGCGGGATGACGGTAAAGGCAAAGTAGTCGATATGGGCCGAAGGCCCTTGAGGGGTTTCGGGCGGAAACGGGTTTCCCCCCGTGGTTACTGTACGGGGGGCAGCAGACAGCGCCGCAGCGTGTCGGGCGCACGCGCCCGATCCCGCTGCCGCGCAGTCAGCAGCAGAGCCGTTCGGTGCAAATGGGAAATTCGGTTCTGGCGGAATGCCAGGCAAGGGTTTGGAAGGCATGACGACCTCATCGGATGACGTTGATGAAGTCACAAGACGAGTAACACCGCCTATCTTGTCATCCGGGGCACAGACGACGAATCTCTTGGACTCGTCTCAATCGGTCGGTTCTATCTGTGCACTTGCCTTCGCGTAGCTGCCGGGGTGTTCTGGTAAATGTCTTGTGACGGACGCCTGAAGAGTACAAGACAGAAAATTCCAATGTCAAGCGCCGCGTTCCCCACATACCCACCCCGCCGCGCTTCGCGCCCCCGGCGTCGGGATTGCGCTAGGGCGCATCCCGCCGGGGCTTCGGGCGGCGTGGATATGTGGATAACGCTCATCAATGACGGTTCCGGTAACGGATCATGACGAGATCGCCAAAGGTTAATTCGGGGTGCTGGTGCAAGGCAGCGCGGACGGTGGCGTAACCGACTCGCGCGAGGAAGTCCACGAAGTAGGTGTATTCGGGTTCGTCCAGATGGAGGGTGGTTAGGGCCTGCACCTTGTCGCGCAGATCGTCGTCAATTTCGATTTTCATAGGGCACCGTAGCCAAAACGTAACCACTCCTAAAGCAGACCCACGATTTACAAGGCTTCGCGGGACTTCGTATCAATGGTGCAGGTGATGCAAGGCATTGATTTAACATCGATAAATTTTCCGGGTTGCGCCTACGAACCAAGGGGTCAGGAGTTCGAATCTCTTCGGGCGCGCCAGATCGCGGGGCCTGCAGCAATGCAGGCCCTTTCCTTTTCCGGCGGGGCCGCCGTCCCGGAAGCCCCAACTGGGTTGCCTCAATCCTGCGGTCCGTTGGCCGTAAATTCCCTTGTACGCGCAGCCTGCGCGCGCCGCACCGCCCCAACCCGGTTGGTGGCCAGGCCAGGGCGGCATTTGCTAGGCTGCGATTGCGCAATCCGCACACAGGGAGTTCACATGG
>CAZXXC010000207.1:352-3305 GCA_964644665.1 uncultured Methylococcaceae bacterium | reverse complement strand
AGTACGTGCGTGGCGAGTTCCTCGATTTCATGCGTGACATCCTCGATTCCCGGTCCTGCCGGACGCGCGGCCTGTTCCGTCGCGCCTATGTCGAGAAGCTGCTGGCGGCCCCGGACCGCCACCACACCCGCATCCAGGGCAGCAAGCTGTGGCATCTGGCGTTGCTGGAATTCTGGCTGCAACGCCATATCGATCCAGCGGCGTGAGGCAGCCCGGCGGCTACTCGCGACGGCGCATGCAGCGGCTGCGCTGGACCGCTTTCGTGGTGGTCGGCCTGGCCTTCGTGCTGTCGTTCTTCCACCGTTTCGCGCCGGCCGCCATCGCCGCCGATCTGCGCGATGCCTTCGCGATCGACGCGGCCACGCTCGGCAGCCTGGCGGCGACCTATTTCTACGTTTACACGCTGATGCAGATTCCCACCGGCGTGCTCGCCGACACACTGGGGCCGCGCCGGATCGTCGCCGCCGGTGGCGTGATCGCCGGCGCCGGTTCCATCCTGTTCGGGCTGGCCGACGATTTCGCGCTGGCCGCCAGCGGCCGCCTGCTGGTCGGATTGGGCGTCTCCGTCACCTTCATCGCCCTGCTCAAGCTCAACGCGGCCTGGTTCAGCGAGCGCCATTTCGGCACGCTCGCCGGTCTCACCATCCTGCTTGGCAATCTCGGCGCGGTGCTTGCCGCCTCGCCGCTGGCCTGGGCGCTCGGCCATGTGAGCTGGCGGGAGGTGTTCGTGGTCGTCGGCATCGGCTCGCTGGCGCTGGCCTGGCTGGCCTGGTGGCTGGTGCGCGATGCGCCCGCCCAGGTCGGCCTGCCCAGCCCGCGCGAACTGGAAGGCCGGAGCGCGCATCCGGCCCACGACGGCCACTGGCTGGATGGCCTGCGTCGGGTCGCCGGCAACCGCTGGAGCTGGCCGGGGTTCTTCGTCAACCTGGGGGTCGCCGGCGCGCTGTTCGCGTTCGCCGGCCTTTGGGCGGTGCCACTGCTCACCCAGGGGTATGGTTGGGATCGCGCCGAAGCCACCGCGCACACCTCGCTGCTGCTGGCCGCGTTCGCGTTCGGTGCCTTTTCCATCGGCGCCGTGTCCGACCGGATCGGCCGGCGCAAGCCGGTGGTGCTTGCCGCCTGCGGTCTGCATCTGGCCTGCTGGTGGCCGCTGGTCGCCGGCTGGCTGCTGGCGCCGGGCTGGAGTCATGCGCTGTTCGCGCTGATGGGCCTGGGCGCGTCCGGCTTCACGCTGACCTGGGCGTGCGCCAAGGAGGTCAATCCCCATGCCCTGTCCGGCATGGCCACCAGTCTGGTGAATACCGGCGCGTTTCTGGGCGCGGCCATCCTGCAACCGCTGGTCGGCTGGGTCATCGACCGCGCCGCCGGTTCTGGCGCGGCCGGGCTGGCCGAATATCGCGCCGGCGTGCTGGTGCTGGCCGGTTTCGCGGCGCTCGGCTGGCTGGCGGCGCTGAGTCTGCGGGAAACCCGCTGTCGTTACCTGCCGGAGTCCGGCGCTTCCGGCTGAATCGTACCGCCCAGCGCCAGCACGCCGTCGCGCAGGCGGGCGAAGGCGGCTTCCAGGTGGCCGGCCTGATCGGTGTCGGCGATCTCGCCCTTGACGCCCAGTTCGATCTCGTAGACGTAGCGTTTTTCCGGATCGACGCGCGGCAGGCTGAACACGCGCACGCCGGCAAAATCGCGCTCGATCGCGTCCAGCAAGGGCGTCAGCGTGCCCTCGTTGAGGCCGCGCGCGCGCAGCGCCCGTTCCGCCGGCGGTGATTCACGGAACAGGGCGCGGTAACGGGTTTCCAGCAGCCATTCCAGCATCGGCCAGGCCATCACCGGGAAGCCGGGCAGGAAATGGTGGTCGCCCAGGGAAAATCCGGGAATCCGGTTGTACGGGTTGGGAATCAGCTCGGCGCCCTCGGGAAACTCGCCCATGCGCAGCCGTTCCTGCGTCAGTTCCTGGCCGATTTCGGCCATGTGCGCGGCGATGAGTTCGCGCGCGCCGGGATGAAGGCGCAGAGGCCGGTCGAACGCCGCCGCCGCGGCCTGACGGGTGTGATCGTCCGGCGTGGCGCCGATGCCTCCGCAACTGAACACGATGGCTTCGGGGTCGAGCTCGCGCAGCACGCGGGTCAGGCGGGCGCGGTCGTCACCCAGATACTGGACGCGCGCCAGATTCAGACCGCGCGCGGCGAGCAGTTCGCGCAGCTTGGGGAAATGCCGGTCCTGGCGCTTGCCGGACAGGATTTCGTCGCCGATGACCAGCAGTTCGAAGGGGCGGGAGGTCGACATCACGGGCTTCCTTGCGGCGGGGTGTTCGCTATCATGCCCGTTCCCCGTTACCCTGGAATGGCCATGACTGAAGAAGCGGTCTGCTGGAAATGCGGCGCCAGTCTGGCGGATGTGCCGAGACCGTTCGGCCGGCGCGCGGTCTGTCCGGCCTGTCGCGCCGAACTCCATGTCTGCCGCATGTGCCGGCATCACGATACCGCCAAGGCCAAGCAGTGCCGCGAACGCGCGGCCGAGGAGGTGGGCGACAAGACCCGCGCCAATTTCTGCGAATGGTTCCAGGTTGCCGGCGGGCCGGCGTCCGCTCCGGACAAGGATGCGGCGGCGACCGCGCGCGCCGCGCTCGACGATCTGTTCGGCGGCTGAGCGCGGCGCTACTGGGCCGGAATCCGGATTTCCCGCTCGCCGTAGCGGCCTTCATTGGCGCGCGGATGGCAGGCCGCGCAGTTGGCCGGGTTGCCGATCGACTTGCGCCGCCAGAAGTGCTTGGGCACTTCGTCGTGCAGATGGCGGAAATAGGCGGTTTCGGTGATCCGCTGCGGCGTCGCGCCGGCCGGCACGCCGGCGGCGATTCGGCGCATGCGCTGGTTGGCGGCGGGGTTGTCGGCGGCCAGCGTTTCCAGATCCTTCAGGATCGACTGATGCGCCGGCTGGTCGATGCTGGCGTCCTCGCCGA
>CAZXXC010000207.1:0-342 GCA_964644665.1 uncultured Methylococcaceae bacterium | reverse complement strand
CCAGGAGCGGGCCGGCAGCTGGCCGGGCGCGTCGGCGGTGTGGCAACTGCCGCATTCGTTCAGGTAGGACTTGCCGACCGGCATCGGGAACAGCGCCTCGTCGCTGGCCGGCGCCCGGGCGATCCAGAGCACGGCGGCGCCGACCGCGACGGCCAGGGTCAGCAGGTTCTTCCAGTCGATGCCGTAACGGTCGGCGCGCAGGCGGATGTTGGCCATGTCGGACTCACTTCAACGTGATCATGTAGGCGGTGAAATCGGCCTTTTCCTGGGGCGTGCATTCGCGTCCCAGCACTTCGTTGCAGTTGCGCCGGAACCATTTCTCGACCTTGGCCGGGTCGGTGA
>CAZXXC010000206.1:1752-3314 GCA_964644665.1 uncultured Methylococcaceae bacterium | reverse complement strand
GACCTGGCGCAGCAGATCCTGCAGCGGCTCGCCGCCGTGCGCGCGCTCTGACGGTCTGCATCCGCCCGCCGCTCCGGCAACCATGCAGCTTGCCCCCGCCCAGCTCGCCGCGCACACCGCCCGCGGCCTGCGCGCGCTCTACACCGTGCACGGGGACGAACCGCTGCTGGTGCAGGAAGCCCTCGACACCCTGCGCGCCACCGCCCGCGCCCAGGGCTACGCCGAGCGCAGCGTGTTCACCGTCTCCGGCGCGCATTTCGACTGGAGCAGCGTGCTCGCCGCCGGCAACGCGCTGAGCCTGTTCGCCGAGCGCCGCATCGTCGAGGTGCACATCCCCTCCGGCAAGCCCGGCAAGGACGGCAGCGAAGCCCTGCAAGCCCTCGCCGCGGCCTGCGCCGAGGCGAGCGACACCCTCACCCTCGTCGTGCTGCCGCGGCTGGACAAGGCCACCCGCACGAGCGCCTGGTTCGCCGCCCTTGAGCAGCACGGCGTGACGCTGCAGATCGACCCCATCGAGCGCGCCGCGCTGCCCGCGTGGATCGCGCAGCGGCTCGCAGCGCGCGGTCTGCGCGTGGAGCCCGGCGAAGCCGGCCAGCGCACGCTGCAGTTCTTCGCTGACCGCGTCGAAGGCAACCTGCTCGCCGCGCACCAGGAAGTCGAAAAACTCGCGCTGCTGCACCCCGCCACGCCCGAGTCGCCGGTGGCGCTGAGCTTCGAGCAGGTCGAAGCCGCCGTGCTCAACGTGGCGCGCTACGACGTGTTCAAGCTCTCCGAAGCCGTGCTCGGCGGCCACGGCGCGCGCGTGCAGCGCATGCTCGACGGCCTGCAGGCCGAGGGCGAGGCTGCCGTGCTGGTGCACTTCACCCTGGCCGAAGACATCCGCGCCCTCAAGCGCGTGAAAGACGCGCTCGACGCCGGCCGCCCCTTGCCCGTGGCCCTGCGCGAGCAGCGCATCTGGGGCGCGCGCGAACGCCTGTTCGAGCGCGTGCTGCCCCAGCTCAAGAGCGCCACACTGGCGCAACTCCTGCTCGACGCCCACACCGTCGACGGCATCGTCAAAGGCCTCAGCGCCCCCGACTGGCCCACCGACCCCTGGCAGGCCCTGCACCGCATCGCCCAGCGCCTGACGCGCCTGTGCGCGCCGCGGCGCACGGCGGCCTGAGAGCGCAGTCCCCAGCGCCGACGGGCACCTTGCGCCCGCCGGGGCGCGCGCCCTCGGTGCATCCGACCTCCGTCGCCCGACAGCCGGATGCCCACTGAGCCTGCGCGCACGCCCGCGCCCAGCGCAGCCCATCCCGACCAGGCCCTGACCGACTGGGGTCCCCAGTCGATGGAATCGCCAGCGGATTTGACGCCGCTCAAACACGCGCCGCGGCCGAAGTCAAAAAATGAACCGAACGTAAGCATTTCTTACTTTGGATTCAGGAGGTGACATCATGGCTCGACGTACGACCCTCTGTGCCCGCACCCTCGTCGCCGCGATCGCGCTCACGTGGGCGCTTGGCGCGCAGGCTGCACCCACTGGCGCAAAGGCCATTTTCGACACCGGGCAAGGTGCGCGC
>CAZXXC010000206.1:0-1652 GCA_964644665.1 uncultured Methylococcaceae bacterium | reverse complement strand
GGCGCAGGCCAGCCCCCAGCCCTACACCGGCATCTCCTACCAGATCCTCATGGTCGGTGCGGATGGGCAGCTGCGCGCCGTGCCGAAGAGCCGCGTGTTCACCTCGGGCGAGCGCATCCAGATCATCGCCAGCACCAACCGACCGGGCTACCTCACGGTGGCCAACATCGGCAGCTCGGGCCGGCTGAGCGTGCTGTTCAGCGAGTACGTCGAGGCCCGGCGTCCCACCCAGATTCCCGCGCGCGGCACCCTGCGTTTCGATGCCACGCCGGGCACCGAGCGCATCCTGCTCATGGTCTCGTCCGAACCCAACCCCATCGCGGCACCCGCGGGCGCCGCCCCCGGCTCCGTGGGCACGGGCATGCAGGCCGGGGCCGCCCTGCCGCCGCAGCCGCTGCCCGGTCCAGCGCCTGGGCCGGCCCCCGCGCCGGCGGCCCTGCCCGGCCCCGCGCCGACCATGGAAAACCTCGCGGCCATGGACCCGCCCGGCATGAAGACGGCCGCCAACTCGCAGCAAGCCCTCGTCGCCTCGCTCGAAGGAGCCAAGAGCATGAAAGCGCGCGGAGCCAAGGACCTGATGGTCGATGACGACGTCGCCGGTTCCTACACCGTGGTTTCCCCCCGGCAGGGCTACAAGCCCGTGGCCAGCTCGGCGAAGGACCTGGTGGTGGAAACGGCAGCCGACGGCATGAACTACGGCGTCGTGCCCACCAGCGCCATCGCCGGCGGCGGCATCCTCACGCTGGAAATCAACCTGCGGCATCGCTGAGAGTCCCTGGAGCCCCACCATGATGTCCGCACGTGTACGGCGCACCGGCGCCGCAGTGATGGTGCCGATCTGGCTCGCAGCCTGCGCGCAACTGCCACCCGAAGGCACACCCCTGACACCGCAACAGCGTGAGGAGGCGCAAAAGACCTGCATCGCGCAGTACACCGCCATGGGCGCCATCGGCGGTGCCCTGCTCGGCATGCTGGTGTCGAGCAAGAGCGACCGCACCCAGGGTGCGCTGATCGGCGCAGCCGCGGGCGGCGCCATTGCCTACAGCATCGCCTGGGGCAAGTGCCTTCGCTACTACAGCGACGTCAACAGCTTTCCCGTAGCCGACGCGCGGCAGACTGCGGCGGCCATCGGCTACAAACCCGCCAAGGGCGAGCTGGTCAAGGTGCAGAGCTTCACCGTGCACCCGGCCAAGTTGCGTCCCGGCGAGACGCTGAACCTGCAGGCCTCGTACTACGTCATGGCGCCCGAGGGAACGCGTGATGTGAAAGTGGTCGAAACCCGAACCGTCCACTTCTACGACCCCGAGGCAAAGGCCTGGAAGGAGCTCGGTTCGGAACAGACGCCGCTGACCGCCGCGCTCGGCACCCGACGCTCCGACGGCAAGGTGGGCATGCCGCCCGAGGTGGCCGAGGGCCGTTACCGGGTCACGTTCAAAGTGAGCGCGCTCGGCCGCAGCGACGAGACGAGCCAGGAAATTCTCATCTCCAAGTCCTGAACCCCGTCACACACCAGGAGGTTCGCGATGCCGCAATTCATGCGTCAAGCCGTGATCGGCTTGCTTTGGCTCATGTTCGGGATGGCTGCTCTGGCGCAGCCCCTTGCGCCGAACGAGCGCTCTCCGATCACGCCTGGCCATCTGCAGGCCATCAAC
>CAZXXC010000205.1:0-3324 GCA_964644665.1 uncultured Methylococcaceae bacterium | reverse complement strand
TGGATCTCCGTGGCGGTGAGGTAGTCGAACGGATCGGCCTTGTTCTGGGTGCAGGTCGCGATCAGGCTCATGTACAAGTCGCCGACCGAGGCACCGGTGGGTGTCTTGTAGAACAGCGAGTTCTTCCGATGGAGGATCGCCCGCTTCAGGATTCTCTCCACGCTGTTGCTATCGACGGGGGCACCCGGGATCCGGGGAAGGAGCGTCAGCTGCTCCCAGCGCTTGATCATGTAGCGCATGGCCTGCCCCAGGGTGGAGTTGGGCTCGACGTGCTTGCCCTCGATCTGGTCGTTCGCCCATGCTCGGAGTTTCTCCATGGCCGGAGCGCTGTGACGCTGGTGATGCTCGAGCCTCTGCTGCGGATCGAGCCCGCGTACCCGGCACTGAGCCTCGGCACGGTAGACCTCCTTGAACAACTCCAGTGCCGTGCCGCATTCCTCTGGGAACTTATCGATGAGCTCGACGTAGCGCCGGCGGGAGTGGGCGTTGCAGGAGGCACGGAGCACGGGCACTCCCGCGGCATGGTTTCGATTCAGCCCGTCGCTCATCTGGATGGGCGTGCCGGCCTTGGGATCACGCTGGCAGAGTAGCTCCTTGAGGTTCTCCCCGGCGTACCGGCTCCCGCTGCGGTACAGCACGATGGTGGCCTTCGCGGTTCGACTCACCATCCCGGTGGTGACGCTGCCGGTACGCTCGCCCTCTCCGGGCTGCTCCTCCTCCGGCTCATCGGGGAGCAGACGAACCTGCGCGCCGGTGAGGATCTTCACCGTAGTGTCGTCGATCGAGATGACCTCCCCTTGGGCAGCCTCGCGCTGGAGCTCTCCGAAGACGGGGAGCAGGAGCGTGGCCTTCCGCTGGACGAGCTTCCATTGCACCGAGGCTGACAGGGGGATCCCCAGGGCCTCCTGGAGCCTCTGGAGCCGATGGAACGGGAAGCCACTTCCGTAGCGCAGAAGCGCGATCATGCTCGAGGCGCTCGGGTCGTGCTTGCTCGCCCGCACCTTCTCGGGGGCCGCCGCGGTGAAGACCACGCCGCAGGAGCCGCATCGAAGCCGTTGGCAGCTGAGCAGATCGCCCTGGATGGGCGCCGCCCCCCTGAGCCACAGTACCTGAGCCGGCTTGTTCAGATCGTAGAGCTTGCCGTCGTGGCAGTCCGGACAGGGATCCCCGGCGTGAAGGTGCTCGTGCGCGATCTCGACGCGCCGGGCTCCCCAGTAGCTCTGCGCGGGCCGCCGACCGTGCCCGGGAGGAGGACCTTTTCGCTTCCCCTCCGGACGGCGGAGCGCCACCTTCTCCGTTGCGGTGATGACGCTCGTGCTCTCCGTCTTTGAGCCAAAGAGCATCGCCCGCAGTCGCTTGATCGACAGCTCCTTCTGCTCGAGCGCCTGGCCGACGGAGCTCAGCGTCTGTACGACCGCCTCGATCAGCGGGTAGTCCGTTTCCTCGAGTGTCCTGCTCCGGAGCCGCTCCAGGAGGCCATCGAGCACACCAGGGTCGACGAGCAGAGGGCCGGACCGCTCAGCCACGCTCGATCGACCCCGTGGCCAGAAGCCGGCGGAAGTCCCGATCGAGCGGCAAGGCCCAGACGGCCTTGATCGAGCGATTGGGCTTCCCGGTCTGATCGGCCTTGCCGCGTCCCGTCGTCAGGCCCAGCTCCTGCCACCCCGCGGCACGGTAGCAGGTCCCCGCGAACCGCTCGGTGTCCACGAACGTCTCCAGCAGGTACAGCGGGTGGCGGTAGAGGGCCATCCAGTCCCGGGAGATCTGTCGTGCGATCCGTCCCAGCAGGTGACTGGCAAGGTGAGGGACTCTCACCCAGGGCAGGATCAGGAAGCGCGTGTTGTAGGCCAGGAAGCGGATGTTCGCTTTCCGCTGTTCGGCCGTCCACCCGATGAACCGATCCCGGCAGCCCAGGTGCCGCGGCGAGGAGCTGAAGGCCAGGCAGCCGAGGGGCCGATCAGCACGGAAGACGACATACTTGAGCTGTTCGCCCACGGGATGGCAGTAGCCGAGGTAGTGCTCGTACTCGATGAGGCTGTTGTACAGCCGCTCCCATTCCGTCCTTCGGACCTGGAGGATCTGGAGGGGCCCCAACCCCTTGACCGTGCTCTCGATCGGGCTGCGATCGACCTCGATGCGGGCCGGGCGGGCCCGCGGGCCGGCCAGGGGGTTGAGCGTCTGGCGTCGTCGAGGCGGAAGCTCGATGAGCGTTGCTCGCTCCAGCGTGGCCAGAAGACCGCGGCAGAGCATGTCCGACAACTGGCCGTTGGGCTGCCGCCACTCCCAGGCTTCACACAGCCGTTGCGAGATCCGCCGGCGGCTGTCCTGGGGATTGGCCGCGATGAGCTCCCGGATGAAGGCGACCTGGTGGTCCTCGATCTGTCGACCGCGCCAGCGCAGAAGTACTGCCATGAGGCGGACCGTAGCAGAAAGGGCGGCGGAACGCAAGGGGCCGGGGCGGCCGCTCCCTCAGCCGGCCTTGATCTTCCTCCACTGCCCCGCCGCCCGAGCGAACCTCGGATCGCCGTTCCACAGAAGAAGCTGCAACTCGTAGGCCTCCAGCTCTTCGGTCGGTCCACCTCGTGCGGTCGGCCACCACGTGAACTTTGAAGTGGACAACCTCTTCTGATGAAGCCAGAACCCTTGGCCGTCGTATGCCAGGATCTTGATCGCCTGCCGGCTGCGATTGCGGAACACGAAGACGCAGCCCTCGAACGGATCAGCCTTGAGCTCTCTTTGGCACAGCGCGACAAGGCCATCGATGCCGTTGCGGAAGTCCACCGGGTCTACCGCGACCAGGATCTTCGTCTGCCCCGTGAGCTGGATCATAGCCCCAGGCTCCGCAGCTCGCCGATGAGCGCCGCGAGCTCCCGGGCTCCCACGTTCCGCAGTTCCACCCGGAGCCCGCCCTGCTCGCTGTCCGCGCTCACGATCCGGCACTCACCGATGAGCGGACCGGCCACCGCAGGCAGCGTGACGAATCGCACCGGCCCGTGCTCTCTCGCTCGCTGCTCCCAGCCATGCCCCTTGTTCGCGGCGATCCTCTTCCGCACATCCACGTAGTCCAGTCGCAGAGCGCGAGAGATGGCGTAGATCGAATGCCGGGGATGAAGTCCGCGCGCCTCCTCCCACAACCGCGCCGGGATGCGCGCCCCCTTCTTCCTCACCAGCCGCCAGGACCGGAAGTGCCCCTGCACCTCCGTCAGGCCCAGCGCAACCGGCCTCGTCGTACTCCCTGCCATCGTCCATCCTCCTCGTATCGATGGGATGGACGATCATAGGCCGCGCAGCCCCGCGCCCGGCGCACCGTTGCGGAAAGGACAC
>CAZXXC010000204.1:0-3335 GCA_964644665.1 uncultured Methylococcaceae bacterium | reverse complement strand
GAGGCAAGCTACCGCCGTTATGACAGCCTGGCGCAGGCTATCGATGGCATCGATGCCAGGGCGGCCATAATGGCATATCAAAAATTCAAGCCCTTGTTGTCGCAGGTTTTTGATCAATTTGGCTACCCGCCGGAGCGACCGATGGACGACCTGTTTTTGAAAGCCGCGGCGCAAATCCTGGCGGCACCGATCATCGAAAAGCCAATCCCAGTGGTCAGGCCGTCAGTGTTTTACAAGTTTGCCGATGCAGAACTGGAAAAACTAAACCCCGTCGCTAAATTGATGTTGCGGATGGGGCCGGAAAATACCAGTCTGATTCAACGGAAAACCAAGCAGTTAGTGCAAGAACTGAGCAACGCGAGAGAGTAAAACCAACAGTGCGATTAAGCTTCAGGTGCCGGGTTACGACGCTTGCGAGTCGATGCGGTCGTCGTAACCCGTAACCGTTGATTTATTTACTGAACGTCAACCCATCGGTGGCCTTGTCCACTTTGATCACGTCACCCGGCATGAAGCGGCCGGACAACAACTCGTTGGCCAGCGGGTTTTCCAGTTGCCGTTGAATCGCCCGCTTCAACGGACGGGCGCCGTAGACTGGATCGAAGCCGGCTTCGCCGAGCAAATCCAGTGCCGATTCGCTGATTTCCAGACCAATTTCTTTTTCCTGCAACCGGCGGCGTAACAGTTCGATCTGGATTTTGCAGATCGCCCGAATCTGGCCCTGGCCGAGCGGATGGAAAACCACGGCTTCGTCGAGACGGTTGATGAATTCCGGGCGGAAATGCTGGCCGACGATTTCCATTACCGCATCTTTCATGTTTGCGTAATTCTCCTCGCCGGCCAGCTCTTGAATGATGTGCGAGCCCAGGTTGGAGGTCATCACCACGACGGTGTTTTTAAAGTCCACCGTCCGGCCTTGGCCATCGGTCAGGCGGCCGTCGTCCAAGACTTGCAAAAGCACGTTGAACACGTCGGCGTGGGCTTTTTCGATTTCGTCCAGCAGAATGACCGAATAGGGTTTGCGGCGCACGGCTTCAGTTAAATAGCCGCCTTCCTCGTAGCCTACATAACCCGGAGGTGCTCCGATCAGGCGGGCCACCGAATGTTTCTCCATGAATTCCGACATGTCGATACGGACCATGGCTTCTTCTGTGTCGAACATGAATTCGGCCAGGGCTTTGCACAGCTCAGTTTTACCGACGCCGGTCGGGCCCAGGAACAGGAACGAGCCATTGGGCCGGTTGGGGTCGGACAGGCCGGCGCGGGAGCGGCGGATGGCGTTGCTGACGGCTTTCAAGGCCTCGGTCTGGCCGACCACGCGTCTGGCCAGTTCGTCTTCCATGCGCAAGAGTTTTTCGCGTTCGCCTTCCATCATTTTGGAAACCGGGATGCCGGTCCATTTCGAGACGACTTCGGCGATTTCCTCCTCGGTGACCTTGCTGCGCAATAATTTGGCTTCCTGCATTTCGGCTTGCGAAGCCAAGTCCAGTTCCTTTTCCAGCTTGGGGATTTCGCCGTATTGCAGTTCGGACATGCGGGTGTAGTCCTGCGCGCGGCGGGCGGCCTCAAGTTCCAATCGTGCATGTTCCAGGCGCTCCTTGATCGTGGCTGTGCCTTGCAGCGCGGCTTTCTCGGCTTTTAATATTTCCTCCAAGTCGGAATATTCTTTTGCCGCTTCATTTATCTGTTCTTGAACTTGTTCTAAACGTTTCCTTGATGCATCGTCTTTATCTTTTCTCAGCGATTCCTTTTCGATCCTCAGTTGAATCAATCTTCGCCATAAGCGATCCATTTCTTCTGGTTTTGAGTCGATCTCCATGCGTATCCGGCTGGCGGCCTCGTCAACCAAATCGATCGCCTTGTCCGGCAGCTGGCGGTCGGAGATGTAGCGGTGCGACAATGTGGCTGCGGCGACAATCGCAGGGTCGGTAATTGTGACTCGATGATGAACTTCATATTTTTCTTTTAAGCCCCGCAAAATAGCCACTGTGTCTTCGACGTTGGGTTCGTCCACCAAGACTTTTTGAAAGCGGCGTTCCAGGGCGGCGTCTTTTTCGATGTATTTACGATATTCGTCCAGCGTGGTGGCGCCGACGCAATGCAGCTCGCCGCGCGCCAATGCCGGTTTCAGCATGTTGCCGGCATCCATCGCCCCTTCGGCCTTGCCCGCGCCGACCATGGTGTGCAGTTCGTCGATGAACAGAATCACCTGGCCTTCCAGTTTGGCGATGTCGTTCAGCACCGCTTTCAGACGTTCCTCGAATTCGCCGCGGAATTTGGCGCCGGCGATCAGGGCCGCCATATCCAGAGCCAACAATTGCTTGCCTTTGATCCCTTCCGGCACTTCGCCATTGACGATGCGTTGCGCCAAGCCTTCGACGATCGCAGTCTTGCCGACGCCGGGTTCGCCAATCAAGACCGGGTTGTTCTTGGTGCGGCGTTGCAGGACTTGTATCGTGCGGCGGATTTCGTCGTCGCGGCCGATCACGGGGTCGAGCTTGCCTTGTTCGGCGCGTTCGGTCAGGTTGATGGTGTATTTTTTCAGGGCTTGGCGCTGGTCTTCGGCGCTGGCGTCGTTGACGGTCTGGCCGCCGCGCAGATTGTCTATGGCTTTTTCGACGGCCGCGGTCGTAACGCCGGCCTTCTTCAGAAGGTTTTGCAAGGTGCCGGTGGTTTCCAGTGCCGCCAGCAGGAACAACTCGCTGGAAATGTAGGCGTCCTTGCGTTTTTGCGCCAATTTGTCGGTCAAATTCAGCATACGCGACAGTTCATTGGAAATTTGCACGTCGCCGCCGGCGCCGGACACGCTGGCCAGTCTATCGATTTCCTTGAGCAAATCGCCTCGCAACGCATTGACCTGAATACCGATTTGTTGCAACAAGGGCTTGACGCTGCCGCCTTCCTGGTCGATCAATGCCAGCATCACGTGCAGCGGTTCGATGAATTGATGGTCTTTGCCCAGGGCAAGACTCTGCGCGTCGCCGAGTGCTTGCTGGAATTTGCTGGTGAGTTTATCCATTCGCATGTTGATACCTCTAAAAAATGGGATGTTGCCGCTGAGATGAGGCTCCATCGATTTTTTTCAAGCGCCAGTTTCATGTTCAAGCCATTTTGTCTAGACTTTGTGCATTATCACATTCCGGTTCGGGGGCTTTATGCAGCCAAATTTTACCCGCGATGCAGTCTATCACGCCGAACGTTTTCCAGCCTTTGTTGAGCACCAGGCCAGTTGGTGTTTTGATCCCGAGGCCCAAGGGTTGTCGCTAGTCAATGCCTGGTGGTTGTGTAATCTCAGTCATTTGGTTTACTACGATGAAGAGGATGCCGAGCCTGTG
>CAZXXC010000203.1:0-3376 GCA_964644665.1 uncultured Methylococcaceae bacterium | reverse complement strand
GTTATGCAGAAGGTTCGGTACAGTGCAATCTCGAGCGCGCGCACCGTATCCCAACTGAATTCGTAGCCGAACGACAGGTGCACGATGCGTTCGCAGTCGCGCTCCGGATCCAGTTTCTCGATCTCGCGCAAGATGTCGTATCGGCGCATTGCAGAATTCCGGCCGGAGTGAGTCGAGACGATGGGTCGGTAACGTTCCGTTACGCTCGTGCTGAATCGACCCGGGACGAGGCGTTCAGCACGTTTTCTGCTGATTCAAGCTGATCCGGGGTCCCCAGCAACCCAATCCGGTCCCCTTCTGCGAAGATCGTGTCGACCGATGGATTCAACATCAATTCGTCGCGGCGCTTGATCGCAACCACCGTCGCGCCGGTTCGGGTTCGAAGACCGATCTCGCCCAAGGACCTTCCCGACACCCCGCTGTCGGCCGGCACGCGTCGCCATTGAATGTCGATCAGGTCCGAAGCGTCCAGAAGATCCCGCAGCAAGGCGTGTTCGCCATGGGCTTTGACCAGCGCGTCGTAGTGTTCGCGGCGTACGGTATCGGCATAGCGTCTGACTTCGTGCAGCGGAAATCCCAGTTGCAGCAAGGTATGTCGGAGAACCTGCAAACCGCCTTCCAGTTCCGGATGGATCACCAGTTGAGCGCCGAGGTCTGCAAGCCGTTTGACGCCGCGGCGCGTTGCCGCCCGGGCGATGATCGGAAGATTCGGCGCGAGATCCCGCGCCGCCGCTACCGTCAACTCGGTGGCGGCTTCTTCCGGAAGCGTGACCACCAGCAGGCGTGCGCGCGGCAGTGCCGCATGGGTCAGAATGTCGGAGTTCGCTGTGTCACCCAGCAATGTCGGGACACCCCGCTGTGCCAGGCCTTCGATGCGATTGACCCGAGAATCGATGACCAGGTACGGTATCTGCAGTTGACCCATCACATCGACGAGGTGCGAACCCACTCGGCCGTAGCCCACCACGACGACGTGATCCCTGACGGATCCCGCAATTGGTTGCTGGGCCGAGGCGTACCGATCCAGCCAGTTCCAGACCGGCGTGACGGCCCGCAATCCGCGCTGTACCGGATCGACCGCATACAGCATGAGCGGATTCAGCACAATGGACAGCAGCGCGGTCGCCAGAATCATCGAGTGTTGAGTCTGATCCAATAAGCCGAGTTTTAGTCCGCTCTGGTCGAGGATGAACGAAAACTCACCGATCTGACACGAGCCCGCCGCGACCACCAATGCGGTTCGGGCAGAGCGCGGAAACGGCAGCACCCAAGCCCCGGACACCAGGAACTTCCCGAACACCACGACCGATGTCAGGATCAGTATCGAATCGAGGTGCTCCCATAGAAAACGGGGATCCAGCAGCATTCCGATCGATACGAAGAACAGCACCGAGAACGCTTCGCGGAACGGCAACAGTTCCGACGCGATGCGATGGTTCAAAGGCGACTCACTAACCACCGCCCCGGCTACGAATGCCCCCAAGGCCAACGACACACCGAACATCTGGGAGGCGCCCAAGGCAATCCCCAGCGAACTCGCCAAGATGGCGAGAATGAACAGCTCTCGCGACCGTGTGTGGGCAACTCGCAGCAGCAGCCAGGGGATGAGGCGTCGTCCGGCGAACAGCATGAGTGCCAGAAATCCCAGCGCCGACAGCAGCGTGAGACCGATCATGCGCCATTCGATCGGTTTGGCGCTGTCCGCCAGAGTCGGTAGCACCATGATGATGACCACCGTGGCGATGTCCTCCATCACGCGCCATCCGACAGCCACTTGCCCTTCCGGAGTGTGGAGCCAGCCGCGGTCCATCAGTCCGCGCAGCATTACGATCGTGCTCGCAATGGACAGCGCGAAGCCCAGCAACAGTCCGGATGACAGCGGCCAGTTCCAAAGCTGACCCAGGCCCACTCCCAGCACCACCATCGTGACCATCTGACCCAGCGTACCGATGATTGCGACGTCGCGCACCTTCCAGAGGTCGGCAAACGAGAAATGCAAGCCGACCCCGAACATCAGGAAGATGATGCCGAGTTCCGCCAGTTGATTGATGGTCTCGGCATCCACTGCGTAGCCCGGCGTGAACGGCCCGAGCGCGACACCGGCCAGCAAGTACCCCACGATGTTCGGCAGACGAAGTTTCTGCACGATCAGGCCGCCGAGAAATGCTACGCTCAGCGTCACGGCAATGCTTTCGAGCAGGATCAGGTGGTGCATCGGCCAAAGCCTGGGTAACGGCCGGTCCCGGCGATCCGGCGTCGTAGTTTCGTCATTCGGTGCATCGACTTCAGCCTGGTCGTGGCGTCATTGCTCACGACTTGGTTGCCTGATTTCACTATACGGTAACAGCGTTACGCGAGCATTCTCGTTTGCTCTTCCGCGAAGGCTGCCTCGGCACTGGTCCAGTTCGGCGGCAGCGACGGAGCCATAGGGACGCATCAGTGGCCTTGTCCGATTCCGGCACCGTGCACTGACGGCCAGCCGACTTCGGGAACCCCGTGCGGATTGCGAAAATACAAACTCTACTCTTCCCTGCGGAGATCTAGTAGATCCCGCGACGAATGGTGCGGCGGTAGGATGAAAACGAGCGCAAGTTCGACGTGTTGACGATTGGTTCCTCGGATGGGGCTTGGGCCGTTCCGCAGTGATTCGGGCGCTCGGGTGGAAATCCCGCTCGCTGCCGGCTTCACCGCTGTGCTGAAGGCCCAACGCGAGCGAAGGTCTTCGCGACAAAGCGCCGAACTGATTTGGTCGTCAATCAATTCCAAGAACAGCCTGCAATGCGCGATCACCACCGCCGACTTCAACCATGACGCGAATCGCGGCGGCGGCAACAAAATGTGGAAAATTTGATCAAGCTGGTAACGGTCTTCGATGAACTCGATTTCAGCCGCAACCATGCCGAGGGCGATGTTACTGGCGATGTCCACGAGAACATGAACCGGAGGCGGGTGAGATTCTTGCCTCTCCATGTTGGCCTGGACCGGAGCCCGACTCACTATCCAGGCCTGACACGAAGCAAAGCCCCCGGAGCGCAGTGCGCTCGCGGAGGCCTTGATTCGGCTATCACGTTGCCGCCGGCGTGGCCCCAAAACGGAGATTGTGCCGCGCTGCGGTCCTTGTCAAAGCCGATCTCCAAACACGGCGATCGGCCCATGAATAGGGGAGGAACCGCGTGCCCCTGACACCCTCGTCTCTGCATCGATCGCGAATGGTGCCCTCACTTCCATGCCGTTCCGTAGACCTCCATTTCGGCCAACGAGTGGCCATAGGCGGTACCGCGGCTCAGACCGTACATCCGGATGTAGCGGCCGATGCCGGTCACGGAGGTCAAGTCCACCGTGCCGCCGGCACCGCTGGTGGTGCTATAGATGTCGG
>CAZXXC010000202.1:0-3385 GCA_964644665.1 uncultured Methylococcaceae bacterium | reverse complement strand
TTTCTTTACTTTCACACATAACTTTTCAAACTATAAGGAGTTTTAATGAGCAGAGAGATTCATCGTTGGTACAGCCCAAATTTAAATAAGGAAATGGAAATTGTAGTTTACGGACATTACGGTTATGCTTTGTTAATGTTTCCAACAGCAGCGGCTGATTATCTTGAGTATGAAAGGTTTAAACTTATTGATTCAATAGGTGGATATTTACACGATGGAAAATTAAAGGCATTTTCAATAAACAGCATAAACAATGAAAGCTGGTTGAATAATAGTATGCATCCCGCTGATAAAGCAATTCGTCATCAACAATATAACCGTTATGTTATTGAAGAGGTTGTACCATTTATCCATAATCATTGCAAAGGATTGGTACCCATAATTACAACAGGTGCTTCACTTGGTGCGTTACATGCAGCAAATAATTTTTTCAGACGCCCTGATATTTTTAGCGGCACTATTGCAATGAGCGGTAGTTACGATTTGAAAAGTTATACAAAAGGATATTTTGATGAAAATGTTTATTTCAATTCGCCTGTAGATTATCTGCCAAGATGGGATGATGAATATATGTTTAATAAAATGCGTAAGGGAAGAATTGTAATTGCAAGTGGACAGGGAAATTTTGAAGACCCCGATGCATCAAGACAGTTATCTGACATACTCAATGCACGCGGGGTAAAACTCTGGTTGGATTTGTGGGGCTACGATCAGCCGCACGATTGGCCTACGTGGCGAAGTATGCTTCCCTATTTTCTGGGTTATATTAAATTTTAGTTTATGTCGTCATTTCGAATCAACTTTAGTGGTTGAGAAATCTTTACTGTTTCTTGGAGAGGATTTCTCGTCGTAATACTACTCGAAATGATTTTCTGCAGCTTACGTGCTTCATATATTATATTTATTCAAAAAGATTTATGAACTGGAAAGAATTTTTAAAAGTAAAACGGAATCAAGTTGAGTTTATTATCACTCTTCTGCTTCTTTCTATAATATTAACAGCACTAACAAATTTTTTAAATTTTATTGAAGCTCGCCACGGAGTTGTATTACCCGACCCAGTCTTAAATTTTTTTAATCCGACTGATTTAACCTGGCTAACATTTGCCTTGATTTATATTTCTATTGTTGTTGGTATTGCAACTTTAGCTAAAGATCCTACAAGATTATTATTTACAATACAGCTGTATATTTTAATGGTAGCGGTTAGAATCCTTGCAATGTATTTACTGCCTTTAGATCCACCGGCAAAAATTATAGTACTTAAAGATCCACTCGTTGAATTTTTTGGAACAGGACAAACATTAACCAAAGATCTTTTCTTTTCCGGACATACCGCAACTTTATTTATTTTATTTTTAACATCAGAAAAGAAAACAATTAAGCAAATTTTTCTCATCAGTACAATTTTAGTTGCATTTTTCGTTTTGCTTCAGCATGTACATTATACTATTGATGTTGTTGCTGCCCCATTTTTTACTTACGCCTGTTATAAACTGCTTAAAAAAATAAAATCATATTGAAGTAATGGAAAAAGAATTAAAACAAGAAGAAATATTTTCAATCCAGAAATTTGTTTCCAAAGATTTTGTTAAGAACGATTATTCATCCCTGATTCCAAATAATGATTTTGAAAGACTGGAAGAGTTTAAAAAATATCTCACAGAAAAAATGAAAGATTTACTTGATAATAATTATGATCTTCTAATCAACACTCTTTATAGAATTGATATCAGCGAAAGAAAGCTTAGCGAACTTTTCTCGGCAAAAAACAGGGACTTAATTCCAGAAAAACTTGCAGAGCTTATCATCGAAAGACAAATTGAAAAGATACACTTCCGTAGAAAATATCAGGAAGGAAAATTATAATATGTTTTTACCCGCAAAACCGGATGTAAGATTTACAAGCTGTAAAATTTTGTTAAATTGAAAATTATCCATTCATTAACTAACTTCATCCCTAATAAATAATACATTATTAAAATATTCTAAGTTGAACCTAATTTTAGCTTAGAAGGAGTCAGTATGGGATTATTTGAGTCAAAAAGATTAAAAGAACTGGAAAAAGAAAAAGAAGAAGTTCTTATTCGGCTTAACAGTATCACGGAAAAGGAAGATACCGTAAGGCATCTTAATGATATTCTTAAAAAAATGCGTATTGAAGTTTCCGAATTAAACGAAAAGAAACTTAACCTATCAAAAGATATTGAAGTTTTAGACGAGCAGAAAAATCAAATCAGACTAGATATAGAAAGCTTAGGAAGGGAAATTCTAAATCTACGATCAATTAAACTCGAAGAACAAAACTCTATTCTTACTTATTCAGAAAAAATTGATACACTAAAAAGTCAGATTGAAAAAAGAGACAAACAAAATTATGATGAGTCAGCTTCGGTTTTAGATTTATCAGAAATTGAAAATAAAAAGGATGAGATAAGACAACTTCAAAAACAATATGATGATCTTAGCGACAAGATTCGCTCCGCCGAAGAGATAATTGAAGAGTTAAATGAAACGGAAGATCAATTAAACGAAAAGATAAAAGAAAAAACCGAAGAACTGGAAAAATTAAATTCTAAAAAACTTAGCAAAGTCAATGATGAAGTAAAAAATATCGAGGATAAAATTGCCGGGCTTGAAGTAAAGCAACAGAATATCATCTCTGAAATTAAGGATAAGGAAAAAGAAATTGCTGAGCTAAAGCAAAAGATTTCCAGTCTCAAAGAAGAAGAAAACAAATCCATAGACTTCTTAAACAGCGTTGAAGAAGAGGTTAAGCAAAAGCAAAATCAAGCAGAATCATTAGACTCAATTTTATCTGATTTGCATAAGGAAGAAGGAGAAAAGAGAAATTCATTATCTCTTTTAAGTGATCAGTTGACTGAGCAGGAATCAAAAGTTGAGGCAATCAAAAAAGAGTTGTCCGAGTTAGAAGCGGAACAAAAGAAAAGACATTCAAAATTATCAAAACTCCTAGGACAGTTTAAAAATAAAGAAGACTTAGAAGAAGAAAAGAAATCACATCTTGCTGAATTAGAAATTTTAGAGAAAGAGCGCATTCACCAAATTGAGGAATTATCTTTTGAAGCTAAGCAGCATGAATTAAGAAGCGCTTATTTAAAGGAGGAAATAGAAAAACTTTCCAATGAAGAAGCCGAAAAAAGAAAAATTGTTGATGAACTTAATCAACAGCTTGTAGTTGAGGAAAATCTTTTAGATAAAAAAAGAGTGAGCTTTAGAGAACTTGAATTGATGGAGCAGGAACGACTTGAAAAACTTGAAAAGTTAAACAAAGACATTCAGGAAGCAGAACTTAAATTTCAGTACTTGAAAAAAGAAAAATCTGATGTTGAAGAAGAGGCGGAGCGATTAAGAGGAAGTATTT
>CAZXXC010000201.1:0-3402 GCA_964644665.1 uncultured Methylococcaceae bacterium | reverse complement strand
TAGATACAGTACACCTTGTCATCGGTCACGTAACTCTCGATCCACTGGATCTCGGGGCCGAGGCGCCGCAGGACGCTGCAGGACTTTTCCGAGATGCCGTGAAGCTGATCCGGGCTCAGATCACCGGCTCCCGGGATTTCGCGTTCAATGATGTACTTCGGCATGGTTCCTCCTCAGGTTGGGATTGGAAGGGTCGCTCACTTCGCCGGTCATTGATACGACCGGTCGTCTTGTATTCCGCCAAAAAAATTCAAGGCCGAAAATAGTCACCGAGCAAATCCCGGCAACATTCTTCCAGGGGTTGCACCGACTGCTCCACCTTCATGCGGAGCAGGGCTCCCTGCCAGGCGTTCACCAGCAGGTTCGCCATCTCCAGGGCGGTCTTGTCACCGCGGAACTCCCCTGCCCTCTGTCCCTTCTCGATCGCGTCCCGGATCTTGTCACGGTAGCGGCCGAGCGCCTCCTTGATCGCCTTCCTGCAGATGTCGCTGGTCTCTCCGATCTCGCCGATCAGATTGCCGAGCAGACATCCGCCGCGGAACTGGCGGCGGCCCGATTCCTCGATCAAGTCGCGGTAATAGCGCGCCAGTGCCTCCGAGCCGCTGAGATCGCCGCGCTGCAAATAACCGTCGATCTGCCGGATGAACGGTTCGATGTAATGCCGAATCACTTCGGCACCGAAATGCTCCTTGCTTTCGAAATAGTTGTAGAAAGATCCCTTCGGCACCCCGACGGTCTGCAGGATATCCTGTAGACCGGTGCCATGGTAACCCTGGTCCATCAACATCGCTACCCCTTCGTCGAGGAGCTTTTCACGAGTCAGAAGTTTCGCCGCGGTTCTGGACATGCGGCAACTATACGACCGGTCGTCTTGCTTTGCAAGTCCCATCTTTCCATTGCGCGGCGTGCCGGATCGACTTCCGTGCCGCAATGATTTCTGGCTCGTGACGATGGCACCCGCCGCTCGAGTGGGCACCGCCCAACTGTCGCTTCGTGTCATGCGGCACGGAACCCGAGGCTAGAACGACCCGCACTGGTCTTCCTTATTGCCTCCGACGACGTTTCCGCCCCCGGTCGGGGCCGGTGCATTCTGCTTGCACTGCAGGTTGCCGTCGATCACATTCCTGCGCACCACGGCACCCCCGTAATTCTCGACGATCTGCACGCTGCCGCCGACCTCGCTACGTGCTACCGTGAGCGGCCCCCAGTTCTGGTCGAATTGAACATCGCCATCGACCTCGCTGTCGGTGACCGCGGCCGCACCGCCTTGTTTGACCTGAACCGAGCCGCCTACCCGCGAACGCTTCAATACGCGCACCTTCTTGGCGTTTTCCGCCTGGACATTGCCGATGACGACGATGCGTCTGGCGATCAGCGTCGCGTTGGATTCCACCTTGATGGTCCCCTTGACGCGTGTTCGGTTCAACCGGCACGTGGCGTCGTCAGGCACCCGCAGATTGTCGACCACCACGGCTCCCACCGTGCCGACGCAATCGAATTCTTCCGCCGACGCAGCGAACGACGCGACGGCCAAGATGACGGCGCAGACGAGCCGTACCGGGGCCGATGGATGATGGACGGTACGCATGGCTTCCTCCTGTTGGAGTAATGAATCCGGCTCAAGCGTAGTTTCCGATCGTGTATCCAACCCGAAGTTCCCCCCGCGCCGGCGAGGAATCAGGATGCGAGAGAAGATCCGAGCGATGTGCTCACGCCCCGCCATCCCTGCAAGCGGCCAATCCGCCCGGCTCCTCACGTCGCCGGAGCAGGCGCTGCGGGCAACAAGGCTGCATCGCCGTAACCCCTTCCCTTGCGCCGATGCCGGCGGCTGGCCCTGACGGCAGCGCCATCGCCCTCTCCGCACCGCATCGGCTCGGAGGCGCCCCACGCCGTTTATTTCGATCCGGTGCTTGCTTGCCTTGAATCCCGAGATGCTGCATCTTGGCCGCATGATCAAAAATGCGCGGAAGAGTACACCCTCTGTTCAAGCGTCGTCGCCGCGACGATGACATCCCGAACGGCCCCTTGATGCACATGGCTCACGGCACTTTCTCCCGGTACACCGTCTTCCGACTGCTCATCCTGCTACTGTTGGCCGGAGATGCCGCGGTGTATACCTTCAGCGGCCGAATCAGCGCCGCGCTCGATGCGATCGCCTGGCTGATCCTGCTGCTGCTGTTCGAGTGGGAAACCCGGTTGCAGCACCGCTGGCGCACGAACTGGCTCGCCACCGCGATCCAAACGACGCGCACTGCGGCGATTCTGGGCATTGCCTTCGCCGCCTTTGCGTTTCTGGAAGAGAGCGCCTGGCTGGACGTGGCCAATTCGGCGCTGTGGATCGGAGTCGTGGTGCTGCTGGAATTCGAGGTGCGATTCCCTCTGCTGGTTGCCAGATACCGTGCGATTTTCACGACCTCTGCCGTGGCGCTGTACGGGAGTCTCGCCGCGCTGGTGCTGGTCTGGGCCTGGCGCCGCGAGTGGCTGGACGCCTATGACGCCCTGATCTGGCTGATCGCGTTCGCGATCATCGAGATGGACGTGCTCAAATTCTCACAACGTTCCGCCGCCGAATCCGGCGCGATGCCTTACTAGCCAGCCGGGCGGAGAATCCCGTCCACCGGTAGTCTCCGCCTACGCCCGCCGGCATCCTGATCCCCAGCCGTCTGCGCTGCAGACGATTTCGCCGCGACGCAGGTCCCGCCGAAGCGGCGGACCCTCGCGATCACCTGGCCGGCGGTGATCGGCCGCAACAGCCCCATCGGGAAACCCGCCGCTTCCAGGGCACCGGACGTCCAGCCATTGCAGGTATTGAACAGATGGAAACGGCCGCGGGCGGGGTAGAACAGGCTGTCACCCGACCAGCCGGGCCCTATCGGCGAGGTCTTCGCACCGCGGTCTCTGGCATAGCTGCGATCGACATACGCGACCAGGTCGTTGAACCGCTCGTCCGGCAGGTCCAGCGGGATCAGTTCGAATCCACCGAAACGGTCGGCGACCGCGCCTTTCACCCCGACCACGTGCAGCACGCTGGCGGTCGGCCACAACGCGGCCTTCAGCGTCAGCCCGACCCCGGGGACATCGGCCTGATAGTAGTCCCAGTCGCCCCACCCGAGTTCCAGGAAGTCCGCCTCCGGAAAGTCGGCCTTCTCAGGCCACAGACCTTCGGGAACGTCCCTTCGCCGGAGGATCAAGCCGGTATGCCAGCCGTGGTTGACCACGTAGATCGTCGAACGGTGCGCCGTCGAAGTGCAGTCCGTCGCCAGACTGGGCGTGCCGGCACAGGCGCAGCACAGGCAGAGCATCAGGAGCAGCACCACGGCCAGCGGACCCGGCCGGCTCCGAAGCCCGCCGTGGACCCGCCCTTCGGACAGCCGGGAGAACGGCAAGCCGGGTTCGGTGAAG
>CAZXXC010000200.1:0-3537 GCA_964644665.1 uncultured Methylococcaceae bacterium | reverse complement strand
CGTTTTCGACCACGACGATGGCGTCGTCGACGACGATGCCGATGGCCAGCACCAGGCCGAACAGCGACAGGGTGTTCAACGACAGCCCCAGCGCCGCCATGGCGGCGAAGGTGCCGACCAGCGACACCGGCACCGCCAGCATGGGAATCAGCGTCGCCCGCCAGGTCTGCAGGAACACCAGCACCACGACGATGACCAGCACGATGGCCTCGAGCAGGGTGGTGATGACCTTGTCGATCGACTGCTGGACGAACACCACGGTGTCGTAGGAGAGCACGTAGTCCAGTCCGGCCGGGAAGCGCTGCTTGAGCCGCTCCATTTCCGCCACCACCGCCGTCTTGGTGTCGATGGCGTTGGAGCCCGGCATCTGGAAGATGGCGAGACCGACGCTGTCCTCGCCGTCGAGCTTCAGCTCCGAGTTGTAGTCCTTGGCGCCCAGCTCGATCCGGCCCACATCCCGCAGGTGCGTGATCTGGCCGTCGCTGCCGGTGCGGATGACGATCCCGGCGAACTCCTCGGGATCGATCAGCCGCCCCTGGGTCAGGACGGTGTACTGGAAGTCGGTCCGGCCCTGCGTCGGCGGCGCGCCCACGACGCCGGCGGCCACCTGCACGTTCTGCTCGCGGATGGCCTGGACGACATCCATGGCGGTCAGCTGGCGCGCCGCGACCTTGGCGGGGTCCAGCCAGATGCGCATGCTGTACTCGCGCCCGCCGAACAGGGTGATGTCGCCGACGCCCGGCACGCGCGCCAGCGCATCGCGAATCTGCAACAGCGCGTAGTTGGTCATGTAGACGTTGTCGAACCGCCGGTCCGGCGAGGTCAGGTTGATGACCATGCTGAGATCGGGGCTGCGCTTGCGCACCACGATGCCCTGGCGGCGGACTTCCTCCGGCAGGCGCGGCTCGGCCAGGGCCACGCGGTTCTGCACCAGCACCTGCGCCTTGTCGAGATCCGCGCCCTGCTTGAAGGTGATGGTCAGCTGCATGACGCCATCGTTGGAGGACTGGCTGGACAGGTACAGCATGTCCTCGACGCCGTTGATTTCCTGTTCCAGCGGCGTCGCCACGGTCTCCGACAGCACCTGGGCATTGGCGCCGGGGTAGGTGGCCCGGACCTGCACGCTGGGTGGCGCGATCTCCGGATACTGGGCGACCGGCAGGGTCAGCAGCGCCAGCCCGCCGACCAGCACGATGAGGATCGACAGGACCGAGGCAAAGATCGGCCGGTCGATGAAGAAATGCGTGAAACGGTGCATCAGCCTGGGTGCTGCGGTAGCGGGCGCTCAGCCATCGTAGGGAATGTCGGTCGGCTGGGCCTTGATGTGCGCACCCGGGCGCAGCTTGGCGATGCCGTCGACGACCACCGGCTCATCCGCCGCCAGGCCGCCCAGGATCGCGCGGAAGGAGCCGAACCGGTTGCCGAGGGTCACGCGCCGGTAATCCACCGTGCCGTCGGTTTTCGCCACCCAGAGGTATTTCTGGTCCTGGTCGGTGGCGACCGCGCGGTCGGGAACCAGCAGGGCGGCATGCGGCACGCCGCCATGAATGCGGACACGGGCGAACAGTCCCGGGCTCAGCAGCTCGTGCGGGTTGGCGAAGATCCCGCGCACGCGCAGGGTTCCCGTGGCGGCATCCATGCGCGGGTCGGTGTAGTCGATATAGCCGGGGTGGGGAAAGCCGTTCTCGTCGATCAGGCCCAGCTCGGCGACGATGCGGCCCCGCTCGCCATGGGTGCGCAGACCCTCCGCCGCCAGGCGGCGGTACTTGAGGATCGAGCGCTCGTCGGCATCGATGTAGACATAGACGGGATCGATCGAGACCACCGTCGTCAGCAGCGTCTGATCGTTGTTGACAAGGTTGCCGACGTTGATGAGCGTGCGGCCGATGCGGCCGTCGATGGGCGAGCGGATCTGCGTGAAGTCTAGGTTCAGGCGCGCCATTTCCACCGCTGCCTCGGCCGAGTGCAGGGTGGCGGTGGATTCGGCCAAGCCCTTGCTGCGCGAGTCGTACTCCTCGTCGGAAATCGCCTTGGAAAGCCGCAGCCGCTCCGCCCGCTTGAGATCGTTCCGGGCCAGTTCCAGCTTGGTCCGGGTGCGCTCCAGCTCAGCCTGGGCGCGCTTGAGCTCGCTGATGAAGCTGCGCTGGTCGATGACGAACAGCAGGTCGCCCTTCCTGATCTTTTCCCCGTCCTTGAAGCGCACCTGCTCCAGGTAGCCGCTCACCCGGGCGCGGATTTCCACGGTTTCGATCGCCTCGACGCGCCCGGTGTACTCGTCCCATTCCAGCACCTCGCGCAAGGTCGGCAGCACAGTCTTGACCGGCACCGGCGGCATGACCTTGGGTGCGCCGGGCTTGCCTTCACCGCAGCCGAGCAGGAGCGACAGCAGCAGGAGCGGGGACAGCCACCGGCTGGCCGCCGGCAGGTGGAAGGCAACGCGCGGGATCAGCATGGGCGCGCGCAGCCCGCGGAAGAGAGAGTGGTCATGGTGCGGTCTGAAATGGTAAGGTTCCATTTCATTATAAACCGAAATAAACGGAATTCAGCCATGACCCCACCGGTGTCGGATCGACAAATCGCCCGGCGACCTGGCCGACCCCGCAAGGCCGAGGAGGCGCTGCGCCGGCGCGAGCTGCTGGAGCAGGCCCTGTCGCTGTTCAGCCAGCACGGTTACGGCCACCTCAGCCTGGAGCACATCGCGCGCGAGGCGCGCGTCTCGCTGCGCACCATCTACCGCTATTTCGGCGGCAAGGCGGGGTTGTTCCGCGCGGTGATCCGCGGCTACAGCGATCTTTTCGTCGCCGCCCTGCCGGTCGGGGAGGGGTGCCCCGGCAATCCGGAGCCGGTCCTGCTGGAGTTCGCCCGCGAATACCTGTACCACGTGACGCGGCCGGAGCTGATCCAGCTGCGGATTCAGGCCATGGCGCTGGCGCGGCAGCTGCCGGAGGTCGCCCGCGAGTCCTACGCGGAGGGACCGGAGCGCACCATCACGCACCTGGCGCGGTTTTTCGAGTGCTACCGGCGCAACGGCCTTCTGGCCCCGGTCGACACCCGTTTCCTGGCCGGCCAGTTCGTCAACGCCCTGCGTGGCGAGCGCTACCAGCGCTTGCAGTTCGGACTGGAGCCCACCCCGTCCCGCCGCGAAATCGACGACTGGGCCCGCGAGGCGGTGTCGCTGTTCCTGCGCGGCTGCCTGGATGACCGGGGAAGCGGCTGATCCGTCCGCCCATTGCCGGGACGGGGTCGGCACGGGTGGGCGCTGGGCAGCCCGGTAAACCCGCGAAAATCGCCGGCCGATTATGAGCCGTCACGTTTGCCCCGTATAATGTCCGGTTTGCCATCACCGCCGCAGGCCCGCTTCCCCATGATCGAGAAACTTCGCAACATCGCCATCATCGCCCATGTCGACCACGGCAAGACGACGCTGGTCGACAAGCTGCTCCAGCAATCCGGCACCTTCGCGGCGCATGAAAAGGTCGAGGAGCGGGTCATGGACTCCAACGCGCTGGAGAAGGAGCGCGGCATCACCATCCTGGC
>CAZXXC010000199.1:0-3588 GCA_964644665.1 uncultured Methylococcaceae bacterium | reverse complement strand
TCTCCGGCGGCTGTTGCAGCCAGTGGCGCCCCTGCCAGGCCAGCAGGTGAAACAGGATCGAAACCGCCAGGACGGCACCGAAGCGGGTCCGTGAGGCAGGCTGTTGGGCTGGATGGCTCGCGAGTGCGGCGGGGATCGGTCGATTTGCCGGGAGCCTCCTCGGTATCGGGGCCTCATCGGCAGCCGTCCTGCCGGCCGGCTGGCCGAAGGTCTGGCCGAGGTGCGACATGGTTCAGTGCAGGGCGGATGTGCGCCGGCGTCCGGGTGGCGCGGCTTCCGGCTCCGCCGGCCGGCCGCCGACCCGCTGCATGGCCTGATTCATGAGCAGGTGCAACTGGGTGAACTGGGCTGCGGTGAGCCGGAGCTGCACATGGCCCAGTGCCAGATTGAAGGTCCCGCACTCGGGGCACCACGTGATCTCGGCTCCGGCCTGCCCGGACAACAGTTCCACTGGGCAGTGCGACGGGCTCATGACCGTGCCTCGCCGGCAAATTCGTCCAGCCAGGGCTTGCGCGGCAGGGTTTCGATCAGTGCCTGGGTGGCCATCTGGTGCCAGCGGGCGGCCAGGGTCCGGTACAGCACTTTCAGCTCCGCATCCGGCATGGCCGGGCTTTCGGCAATCAGCCGGAACTGGCGGCTGAGCCAGACGGCGATGCAGGGATCGCTGTGCTCCAGATAGCGCTCCACCAGCAATCCGGCATTGACATGCAATTGCCCGAGATCGGCCGGCTGGCCAGCGGGATCGCCCGGGGGTCGGGTGGAAAGCGGATTGGTCGGATTTGGGGCCGGCATAGGTGTCTCCGTTGGGAATTTCTCTTGCATGAGAATTATTCTCAAATGAGACCGGATTGTCAAACGTCCCGCCCGGGCCGATTGTCCTTACTCCGGTGCCGGCAGCGCGACAAGGGATCGCGCTTGGATAAAAAAAGGGCGCCACTGGCGCCCGGAAACTTCACTCAAGAAGCGATGGAAAATCTCATGCCGCGATCCGGCGGCATCCGGCTGTCACCTCAGTACATGAAGGCAATACCCAGGTTGTACTGGTCCGGCAGCGAGCGGGCTGCGGAGTTAAAGTTGCGATAGTCGAACTTGACGGCCACGTTCTCGATCGGTTTGTAGGTCAGGCCGCCCTGGTAGATCCATTGATCGTAGAGCCCATCGTAGTCGTCGAAGCCGTTCGGCACGCTGGCCAGGGTGTTGTAGCGTTCGTAGCGGAAGAACGGCGCGATGTACTGGGTGCTGTCAGCCCAGAGCCAGGGCATCAGGTTGTAGGCGGCCTCGGTATACCAGCCATAGTTCTGGCTGCCGATGGTTTCGCCTTTGGCGGCGCTGAGCTGGGCGGCATTGCCGATGCTGCCGACGGCGCCCAGCGCGCGCATTTCCAGACCCTGCCAGCGCCATTGAACGTGGCCCTCGTAGAGCTGGGTCAGCACATTGAGTCGCTGTGCGCCAAATTCGGGGCTGGCGTATTCGAAGCCCTGACCGGAGTTGCCGACCCAGGCCGAGGCGCCGGCCAGCAGGCCGGGCGCGAAGGGCATGTCGTAATCGATGCGTCCGGCAAAGGCGAAGTCCTCCGCGATGGCCTTGCTGGCGGATTGACGGCCCTCGCGGATGCCCTCGCTGGAGAAGCCCTCGGCGTTCAGGCCGTTCATGGCGTACATGCGGTATTGCAGGCCCGGCGCCAGTTCGCCGAACAGGCCGGCGCCGATTTCACGCCAGGTGGTGGGGATGATGACGCGCTCGACCTGCGGGCGGTAGTTGCCGTGATAGGTCGGGCCTTCGTGGATTTCGTTGATGAAGCCCATCGGCACCAGGGTCAGACCGGCGCGGACGTTGGCGTAATCCTTGAGCAGGAAGTCCAGGTAGGAGAATTCGACCGAGACCTCACCCTTCTCCTCCGCGCCCTCGCCGGTGGTGCCGTGCTCGAACTCGAATTCGTTGTTGAGGATGATCCAGTCGTTGAATTTGTAACCGGCATAGATGACCGCCCGGACATTGTCGGCGGTCGACTTCGCATCCTTGCCATTGTCGCTGTAGACCCACTCGCCGTAGCCACCGATGGAGAGACCCTGGTTGACGCGGTAGATCTCGGAGGCTGCCGGACCGTAACCGTACTGCACCTTGTACTCGCGCTTGTCGGGAATGTAGAGCTGCGTCTTCAGCTTCTCCACCTCGGCGGACAGGATATCGGTCTTGCGCTCGGCTTCGGTCTTGGCTTTCTTGCTGCCGCCAGCGGCGGGTTTATCCGCCGGGTTGGCGTTCTGGGCAGCGCTTGTCTCGCCGGCGGCCACGACCTTGCCGTCTCCGCTCGCCGGGTTTTCCTCGTTCTTGCTGATGCGGGCCTTCAGTTCCTCGATCTGCTGCTGCTGCTGTTCGATGATGCGCCACATCTCGTCGATATTGGAGGGCCTGCTTTTCTTGGCCTCAACCCCGGATGCGTACAGCCCCAGGGCCAGGGTGGACGAGATGCACAGACAGAGCAGGCGTTTTCTGGGGGGCATGTTTCAACCTCAAATACCATGTCCTTGTTAACAAGGATCGGCATCATACGCGATCTGATATGATATGCAACTGATTCGCAAATGCCTTTTATGTCTCGATGTGTCCTTGCTTGTGTTCTGGTTGTCCGCGCAGCGGGCGCCATCCGGGTGCCGGCATGCTCCCCGGTTTGCCGGTGGCGTAATGGCACGAGGGCGTTGACGGTTCGCTTGTTCCATCCCGTTGAGGTTGTCTAGATGTCGGTATCTGCTCCCGCGCTGTCGCGCATTCGTTGGTTCCTTCTGGTGGCATGGCTGCCGATGCTGATGTCGGCGCCGTCGATGGCGGACCTGTCACGCAAGGCGCGCTTGGGCGAGCAGCTGTTTCTCGATACCAGCCTGTCCGAGCCACCGGGACAGGCCTGTGCCAGTTGCCACGATCCCGAACGCTTCTTCACCGATCCGGACGATCACGAGCCGACTTCCGAAGGCGTCATTCCCGGACGCTATGGCAAGCGCAATGCGCCTACCCTGATGTATGCTGCGCCGACACCGGTGTTTCATTTCGACAGGCAGGAAGGCCTGTTCATCGGCGGGCAGTTTCTTGATGGCCGGGCACCCGGCTTGAAGAGCCAGGCGAAGCAACCCTTCCTCGAAGCGCTGGAGATGAACAACCCCGATCCGGAGAGCGTGGTTGCGAAAGTGCGGGTGGCCGGCTACGCCGATCTGTTCCGGCGTGTCTATGGCAAGGGCTCCCTGGACGATGGCCCGGCGGCCTTCGCCCGGATTGCCGATGCCATCGCGGCCTTCGAGCGAACCTCCCGGTTCGCGCCGATGACCTCGAAGTACGATTACTACCTGATGGGCAAGGCGCGTTTCACGGCCCAGGAGCGGCGCGGCCGGGAGCTTTTCGAGTCCGAGGACAAGGGCAACTGCGCGGCCTGCCATCCCAGCCGTCCCGCCAACAACGGCGCGAACTGGCCGCTGTTCACGGATTTCACCTATGACAATCTCGGCGTCCCGCGCAACCGGGCAAACCTGTTCTATACCCAGGCTCCCGAGTTCAATCCGCAAGGGTTCGGTTTCGTCGACGCCGGTCTGGGCGATCACG
>CAZXXC010000198.1:0-3870 GCA_964644665.1 uncultured Methylococcaceae bacterium | reverse complement strand
GCTCGAATCCCTGTTCCAGAAAGAGTTGCTCCGCCACCTCGAGGACCCGGCGCATCCGCTCCGGATCACGGGGCCGACCCGGCCTGGGTTTTGATGAGTCGTTCATAAAATACTTGACCGTATAGTAAATGTATGTAGACTTACTGTACGGTAAAGTATATTTAATGGTGTCGCCATGATCAAACCCGATCCTACAGCCCGCCCGGCGCGGCCATGCCTGTCGGCAACCGTTCCCGTCCTCTTAGGTCTTCTGCTGTTAGCGAGTTGCTCGCCTCCGCCGGAAAACCCTCAGCTGCCCCGGCCGGTCCGCGTCGTCCAGGCGGGGGAAGCCGCTGTCCACCCCACCGCCGTGTTCGCGGGCGAGGTCACCGCCCGCCGGGAAACCGCGCTGGCGTTCCGCATTGCCGGGAAATTGGAAGCCCGATTGGTGGAGGTGGGGGATCGGGTCCGCAAGGGGCAAGTCGTCGCCCGCCTCGACGCCGATGACTACCGGCTCGCCACCCAGAACCTGAAGGCGCAGCTCACCGCCGCCAAGGCCGAATGCGAGTTCTCCCGCGCCGAACTGGCCCGTTACCGGGATCTGCTGGATCAGAACATCATCGCCCCGCCGGAATTCGACCGGCGCCAGACGGCTTACACGGCCGTGAAGGAGCGGGTGGCCGCCCTGGAAGCCCAGCTGAAGCAAACCGCGAACCTGCTTCGTTATTCCGAGCTCGCGGCAGAGCGCGACGGCGTCATCGCTGGGCTCACCGTCGAAGTGGGCGATGTGGTTGCGGTAGGTCAGCCGGTGGCGCGGCTGGCCCAACTGGACGAAAAGGAAATTACCCTTCACGTGCCGGAGCAGCGTATCGCCCAGGTCACGTCGGGGCAGGAGGTCGAGGTTTCGCTGTGGTCCCAGGGCGAGAGGCGGTTTCGCGGGAGCATCCGCGAAGTGGCGCCCGCAGCCGATCCCGCGACCCGCACCTACCGCGTGAAAGCGGCCCTGCTGGATGGCCGCGAACAGGCGCTTCTCGGCATGACCGCCACGGTTTGGCTGGCGACCACCGAGCCCACTGCCACGGCTATTCCCCGCTCCGCGGTTTTCACCACCCACGACGATCCGAAGCAGCCCAAGGTCTGGCTGGTCGACGCCGACACCGTCCGGTCGACTCCGGTGACCCTGGGCGCGCCACTGGATGGCGAACGGATAGAGGTTGCCGGAGTCGCGCCCGGCCAGACCGTCGTCAGCGCGGGCGTGCAGCTGCTCATGGAAGGCCAAGCCGTGCGCGTCCTCGCTAGCGCCAACGACCGGAGCCAGCCATGAACCGCTTCAATCTCACCGCTTGGGCGCTACGGCACCGCGCCTTCACCGGGATGCTGATGGTGCTGCTCGTGCTGGGCGGCGTCATGGGCTATTTCCTCATCGGCCAGGGCGAAGATCCCGAATTCACCTTCCGGGTCATGGTGGTCAAGACCCTCTACCCCGGCGCCACCACGGCGGAGGTGGAGGAGCAGGTGACCGACCGCCTGGAGCAGAAACTCCAGGAACTGCCCGACCTCGATTACCTCCGCAGCTATTCCAAGCCGGGCGAATCGGTTCTCTTCGTCACCGCCCGCGAGGACATCCCGGCCGACGAGATTCCCGATCTCTGGTACCAGGTACGGAAGAAGGTCGGCGACATCGGCTTCAGGCTTCCGCCGGGCGTCATCGGTCCCTTTTTCAACGACGAATTCGGCGATACCTACAGCGTCATCTATGCCTTCTCCGGCGCAGGCTTCGGCTACGCCGAACTGAAGGACTTGGCGGAATCGGCCCGCCAGCGGTTCCTGCGGATACCCGACGTGGAAAAAATCGACCTCATCGGCACCCAGGACGAGAAGATCTTCGTGGAATTCTCCGACAAGAAACTCGCCGAACTGGGTTTCAGCGCCGCGCAGATCGGCGAGGCCTTGCGCACCCAGAATGCCATGGCGCAGGCGGGCCAGGTGGAGGAGCCCGGACGCAACCTGCCCATCCGGATCACCGGAAGTCTGGCTTCGGTGGAGGAGGTGGCGAACTTGGCTACCCGGGTCAACGGTACGTCCATCAGGATTGGCGATGTGGCGACGGTGCGCCGGGGCTATACCGAACCGGCCGAATTCAAGATGCGCTTCAACGGCAAAGGGGTGGTGGCGCTGGGCATCACCATGAACCAATCCGGCGACGTGCTGGCCATGGGCAAGGCATTACAAGAGGAGATGGCCCGTATCCAGGACGAGCTACCGGTCGGCGCCACCATCGAGCAGGTGGCCGACCAACCCAAGGTGGTGAAGCGGGCCATCGGCGAGTTCCAGCAGACCTTCTTCGAGGCCTTGGGGACGGTGCTGCTGGTGAGCTTCCTCAGCCTGGGCTGGCGGGCCGGTTCCGTGGTGGCCCTGACCGTCCCCTTGGTGCTGGCGGGGACGCTGCTGTGCATGCTGGTGTTCGGCATCGGCCTGCATCGCATCTCCCTGGGCGCCCTGATCCTGGCCCTGGGGCTGTTGGTGGACGATGCCATGATCGCCATCGAGATGATGGCCCGCAAGTTGGACGAAGGCTGGGACCGGGTCCGCGCCGCTACCTACGCCTACGGCGCCACGGCCTTTCCCATGCTGACCGGCACCCTCATCACCATCGCCGGCTTCCTGCCGGTGGGTCTGGCCCGCTCTTCGGCGGGTGAGTACACGGTGGCCATCTTTCAGGTGGTGGGCATCTCCCTGCTGCTGTCCTGGGTCGGCGCGGTGATCTTCACCCCTTACCTGGGCTACTGGATGCTCAAGGGCCATCAGGGCCAAGCAGCGCCCGGCGAGCATTTCGACACGCCCTTTTACCGCCGGTTGCGGCGTTGGGTGCGCTGGTGTGTCGATCACCGCCGCGCGGTGATCGTTGCGACCCTCGGGCTTTTTGGCCTCGGCGTCGTCGCCATGGGCCAGGTGCCCCAACAGTTCTTTCCGCTGTCGAGTCGGCCGGAACTCATGGTGGACCTGTGGCTGCCCGAAGGCAGTTCCTTCGCCGAAACCGAGGCCGCCGCCCGTGATCTGGAAGCCGTCCTCGCCAAGGACGACGACGTGCTCCACTACGCCACCTATGTGGGCGGCGGGAGCCCGCGCTTCTTCCTGCTCATCACTCAGCAACTAAATCATTCCAATCTGGCCCAGACCATGGTCGTGACCCACGACAAAGCCGCCCGCGAGCGGGTGCTGCACCGCCTGCGGCAGGTGTTCCAGACCGATTTCCCGCAGGTCCGCGGCCGGATCACGCGGTTAGACGTGGGCCCGCCCCAGGAATATCCGGTGCTGTTCCGGGTGCTGGGCGAAGACGCCGTGGAGGTGCGGCGCATCGCCGACCGGGTCAAGGCTGTCGTTCGGGCCAATCCCCACACGGTGGACGTGAACGACGACTGGGACGAACGCCTGCCATCGCTGCGTCTGAAGCTGGACCAGGACAAGGCGCGGGCGCTGGGGGTCAGTTCCCTGAGTCTGGCGCAGGCCCTGCGCAGCCATTACTCCGGCCTCCCCGTGGGACAGTTCCGGGAGGGCAACGAACTCATCGACATCGTCTGGCGCTCGCAGCAGCAGCAACGCGCCTCGGCGGATGAGTTGCCCGAGGTGTCGGTGCAGACCGGCAACGGCAGAGCCGTACCGCTGTCGCAACTGGCTCAGCTCGAAACGGTGTTCGAGGACGGCATCCGCTGGCGGCGCAACCGCTATCCGGCCGTGTCGGTACGGGCGGACATCGTCGATGGCGTCCAGGCGCCGGACGTGGCGACGGAGATCCTCCCGAACCTGGCCGCCGTTCAGGCCGAACTGCCGCCCGGCTATTTCATCGAGACTGGTGCCGCCAAGGAGGATGCCGAGATCGCGCAAAAATCC
>CAZXXC010000197.1:0-3930 GCA_964644665.1 uncultured Methylococcaceae bacterium | reverse complement strand
GGCCCGTCCAGCAAGCTATAATGCAGACTCCTTTTCTAAACTGGGATTAGAGTATGGCTCGCGAATTTTCATCGTTAAAACAATTGGATATCCCGGTTAAAGTGCTGTTCACCGGTTATTTGACGACGGTGGCTGTCGGGTATCTGGTGGCGTTGATTCAAATCTTGTTTACCCATGGGATGGCCGACGGCAAATTCGGCCTGTCGATAGACGACATCGTATACAGTTACTACGGTAACCGTTCCGGTACGGTCTTGGAGACCAAGCTGAACGGTTCGATGAAGGAAAACGCCTCGGAACAGGAGCGTTTTCTGATCATGCAATGGGTGCGCGATGGCGCCGACGAGGAAGATTACGAAGAGTCCGGCGTCGCCAAGATCATTCAGGACCGCTGCGTGATGTGCCATAACAAGGAGTCGTCGCTGCCCGATTTCACCGATTTTAAGGTGCTGAAAGAGCTCACCAAAGAGGATGAAGGTGCAACCTTCGGCTCGTTGACCCGGGTGTCCCACATCCATTTGTTCGGCATTAGCTTTATTTTCATGTTTGTCGGCTTGATTTTCAGCTTTGCCGAAACCAGCACCATCAAATACAAATCGATCGCTATCGGCATGCCGTACGTGTTCCTGCTAGTGGATATTTTGTCCTGGTGGCTGACCAAGTTGCATCCGATATTCGCTTGGCTGGTGGTGTTGGCCGGCGGCGGCATGGCGGTATCGTTTGCGTTTATGTGGACGGTGTCGGTGGCTGAAATGTGGCTATTCGACAAAGTGTTTCTGGATGGGCAGGGGCAGCCTCGGCCGCAGTGGAGTACCATCGTCGAAACCAAATTCGAAGAGTTAGGCGGTATCGATGCTTACCGCAAAATAGCGGCGTGGGCTAAGCGGATAGGCTTGTCCGCATGCGGCGTCTGCCAAAGCAAACTGGCACCTTACCTGCAAAGCCTTTGTGCAAAAATCTTTAAAAAAGACAAATAGTTAACGAGTGTGATTGTGTCTGCAAAATGCTGACAAACATTAAAGTTTTGGGCTGCGGGCCGATAAGCTAAGCGGTATGATGCAAACCTGTTTTGCAGGAGGTGTACCATGATTACCAACGCTCTGAATAGTGCCACCAGCCTAATCTCGCAAGCTCAGCAAAAAGCCAGTACGGCCGCTCAGACTATTGCCAGTTTGCCGGTTCAGGAGCAGGAAGTTGGCGGTTCCAAAGATATCGGCTCCGCAGAGTTGTTCAAGCCGGTGCTGAGTTTGAAAGAGGCCGAGCAGGAGACTTCGGCCGGTGTCAAAATCATCAAGGCCCACGAGAAAATGCTGGGTTCGATTTTAGATATTCGCGCTTAATAACTGACGCTGACGTCATAGCCCAAAGCTCTGGCGTCGGCAGCCAAAGCATCCAGGGTAGCAGCGGATGCTTTGGCCAATTTCGCTGCTTCCGCTTGTAAAGAAGGCCGTGCCAAGCTGTAAAGCATGATCTGTTCGATGTTTATTCCCATCTCAAGCAATTGTTTTAGCAAAGCCAAATAAGCGTGTTTTTCCTGATCCGACCAAGCGAATCGGTAGTTGAAAACGCAGGTCTGTAATTTGGTTCGGCAAAGCTCGGCTGCGATTTTCAGGTGTTCCAACAGTTTTTGTTGGCTTTGGCCGGTCTGGTTGATCAACTTGCGGCCGGATGCGGTCGCGCTATCCAGTTTGAACCACAGCTCGCCGTTGTAACGCGCCAATGTTCTCAGCCCTAGTTGGACTGCGGGTTGATGAATCAGGCTGCCGTTGCTGATCAGCACGTAACGGCTTGCGGGAAATACGCCGGCTTGACTGGCGATGTCGCCGATCAGATCGACGGCTCGGTCGAAATTTTTCAAACTGGTTGGCTCGCCGTTGCCGGAGATGGCAATGTCCTTAATGATGTGCTGCGGTTCTGGGACATTGAAGCGCTGATAAAAGTCGCCGTTCAATACTTGATTCAGGAACTCTCGCAGTTCCTGCTCCAGTAATGCAAAATCCAGCTCCGGGGCATTACCGCGCTGTAGACCGGGTACTTGGCAGTACACACAATGCCAGTTGCAGGCGTTGTTGGGATTGAAATTAATCCCGATCGACAGGCCGCCCGAGCGGCGGGAAATCACCGGATAAACGTAACGCAGACCGGCACTGTTCCGGTCGTGGTCGTTAGTGTTGAGAGTTTTCGGCATTCAAAATAGGTGCTGCCGACCGGGCGGGAACCGGCCGGCATTAACTGGCCGCTTAAAGTTTGACCAGAATTTCCCCGCGCCCGGCTTCCGCCATATCGCCGCCGAAGCGCCGCACCCGGTTGAAGGCAATAGCTTTGTCGGCGAAGCGGGAGTTCAGCGATTTAAACGACGCGAACAGCATGGGCAGGAAGGCCAGCGTATGCGATCCGCAATCGTTGAACGTGGCCGGCAATTGCGGTTGGTTCCACAGCAATAATGTACCGCGCCGCATGGCGTAGCCGGCATAACGGCCGACTTGGCCCATCACGGCAATGGTTCCTGCCACCATGCGGGAGCCGCAATAATCGCCGGCGTTGCCTTCCACTAAAATTTGGCCGCGGCGGAGATGGTCGCCGCAGCGTTGGCCGACGTTGCCTTTGACCAGGATCGTGCCGCCTTTCATGCCTTGCTTATTGCCGGGCAGCGCGCCGCCGAGAAAATCTCCGGCGTCGCCTTCGATTTGAATCAGGCCGTTTTTCATTTCGCAGCCGGCATACAGGCCGACATCGCCAATGACGTTGATGGTGCCGCCTTTCATCTGCATCCCCAAATAGGCGCCGGCTTCGCCCTGTACGCTGATGTTGCCGTTTGCCAACTCTTTGCCGATGAAATCCAGTTTGCCGGTGCTGCCGACGATGCTGATGTCGTCGGCATTGCTACCGGTAATATGGAACAGTTGATCGACCCGCAGCTTTTGTTTGCCGCATTGCAGTTCGATCGCCGCAATTTGGTCCAGACTCAGGCCGGCCAATTTGTGGCAGACCAGCGGCGACATGTCGATGCGCTGCGCCGGCGGCGTTTCGATCAGAGTAAACGTCAACGAGGTCATGCCATGATCTCCTGCAAGTGAAAGTGGAACGGGCCGAGTTTGCCGCCGTAGTTGCCGGCGCTGATGCGCTTGATGCCGTTGGCCGCACCCAGATCGCAAACCGCCTGAATGCCGACCCGCATCGCCTTGTCGATGTCTTCTTTAGTCAGGCCGTCGATGACGATTTCCATCACCGATTCGATTTCCGGCGACAAATCGGTCTTGGTCACACCTTTCAAGGTCGGGCAGAAGGCGTCGTTGGTCGAGGCGCTCAAGGCTTTGTATTTGGAACCGACCTTGGAACCGGAACGCACCACTCCGCCAGGGAAGGGCATGATCACGTTGGGGATTTGTTTCATCGCTTCGATTGCCGCTTCGCAGGCCGCCAAAGCTTGCGGTTGCGATTCGGCCAGCACCAGGAAATTGCCGCCGCCGACCGCATCGACCATGCCGGTGGTGGCTTCGGTCAGGAATTCGCCGTCCATCACCGGCACCCGCCAATAGCGCTTGCCGCCGATTTTCTTGGCGATTTGGAAGCCGTCGCCGAAAAACCGCAGATTTTTGCCCAACGGAATCGGCTTGCCGCCTTCGATGCCGGAGAACAGAGCCGAAGTCGGTGAAGTCAAAACGCACTGGCCGGCCCGGGTTTCCAATTGCTTGGCCAAACCCTTGCCGCCCATCGCATAGATCATGATGGCGACGCCAGGCCGGCCGTCCGGGGTTTCGTCCGGGCTCAATACCCGCTCGATGCCGGCCTCGCAGCCGCAGGCAATCACCGAAGTGGCAAAGCCGGTCATCGCCTGGGCGGAAATCATCGCCCATTTCTCGTTATGGGCGGTGAGGATGGCTCGCGTCGCCTTCATCGGAAAGGCTTCGGCGAAGGTGTTGTCTATGG
>CAZXXC010000196.1:0-3931 GCA_964644665.1 uncultured Methylococcaceae bacterium | reverse complement strand
TCAGTCGATTGCCCGAACCCGAGTTGATGGGCTGAAGAAACAGCCTGGAGCGGACGCCGGGCCGCGACCCAACACCCGTCCGGCCGGGGTACCTAAATAGGTCATTGCCGACACCGTGTTTTCCGATCATCATAAGAACGTATTAGTGGGATGGCCTGTTGATCACCCCATGTGGGAAGCGGACCGCGTCGAACCGGCCGCGTTCGGCCGTTACGGGGGGCTTGATGTCTTGCCCGGGAAGGCGATGGATCGGCTCATTCCACAGCGGTGAAGCGGGTTCAGGAAGCCGCATCTTCGCGCCGGCAGACCGGCCATCGACCGAGCCCGCACTACATTTTGCAGCGCCTGCAGCAGCGGGCGCAGTTGAGGTTTACGCTTGTCAGACTCGAAGCTGCGCGCCACAACATCCGAGGGATCGGGCCGCGGCGCGGTTCCACCCGAGGAATCGATGCTGCCGCAGCCGGAAACGGAATGCCGCCGGCTGCTGCACGAGTTGCAGGTCTACCGGATCGAGCTGGAACGGCAGAATGCGGAACTGCTGGCGGCCCGCGCCGAAACCGAAGCCAGCCTGCAACGCTACACCGATCTGTACGAATTCGCGCCGGTCGGTTACTTCACGATCGATCGCCACGGGACGATCGTGCAGACGAATCGTGTCGGCGCTGAGTTACTGCAGCACAGGCATCCGGAAGTCGTCGGAAAGGACTTCGGAAATCTTCTGGCAACGCCGTCCCGGCCGGTCTTCGCCGCCATGCTCGAACGCGTGTTCAGCGGCCGGCGGCGGGAGAGCTGCGAGCTGGAATTGCCGGGCGCCGACCGTCCTGAATGTTTCATCCACTTCACCGCGACCGCCGAAGATTCCGGCGAGTTCTGTCATGCGGTCGCCTTCGACATCACCGAGCGGCAGCGCGCCGAAGTTCGGTTGCGCGAGAGCGAAGAACATCTTCGCCTGAGTCAGCAATACGGCGGTATCGGCACCTGGGAGTTCGATCCATGCACCCAGCGGGAGATCTGGTCCGATTCGGTCGCACGACGCCTGGGTTTTCCCGAACGCGACCAGCCCACCTTGGAGGATTACCTCGCGGTCATTCACCCGGACGATCGGGGCCGGGTGCGCGACGCGCTGAATGGCCACATTCAGTTCGATTCGGCGCTGGATGTGGAATATCGGATCACGACGGGCAGCGGAGAAATGCGCTGGATGCGCTCGGTCGGTCAGGCCGAGCGAACTCCGGACGGTACGGTCCTCCGCGTGCGCGGTATCGTTCAGGACATCACCGAGCGCAAGCGCGTGGAGGACGCTCTGCGGCGCAGCGAGGAGCGGGCGCGGCAGCAGTTGGAGGAATTGCAGGCCATCTACGATTCGGCTCCGGTCGGTCTCTGCGTGCTGGACCGCGATCTCCGCTTTGTCCGCATCAATCAGGCGCTGGCCAGGATCAACGGCCGCCCGGCACAAGATCATATCGGCAAGGCGCTCCACGAGATCATCCCGTCGTTGTGGCCGACGGTGGTGGAGATCGCCGAACGCGTCTTCCGCACCGGTGACGGCGTGACCGACGTGGAGTTTAGCGGTGCCACGCTGGCGGAACCGGAAGTCCGGCGCACCTGGATCGAGCAGTGGCTGCCGCTGAAGGATTCCGGCGGCCAGATCATCGGCATCAACGTGGTCGCCGAGGACATCACCGAGCGCAAAGCGGCCGAGGAAGAGATCAAACGTCTCGCCTTCTACGATTCGCTGACCCAGTTGCCCAACCGGCGCTTCCTGCTGGACCGGCTCCGGCAAGCCTTGGCGGTTTCCACCCGCACCCACCTGTACGGAGCGCTGTTGTTCATCGATCTGGACAACTTCAAGGTTTTGAACGACACGCTGGGGCACGATCAGGGCGACCGGCTGCTCCAGCAGGTAGCGCGGCGGCTGGTGACCTGTGTGCGGGAGAGCGACACCGTCGCCCGCTTCGGCGGCGACGAGTTCGTCGTGATGCTGGAGCATCTGATCGGCGGGCAGCAATCCCCGGAGATCCAGGCCCGGATCGTGGCCGAAAAGATCCTCGGTTCCCTCGCTCGGCCGTACCTGCTGTCGGGTCAGGAGTACATCATCACGCCGAGCATCGGGGTCACGCTGTTCCTGAATCACCGCGACACCGTGGACCAACTGCTGAAACAGGCCGATCTCGCGATGTACCAGGCCAAAGCGGCGGGTCGCAGCACCTTCCGTTTTTTCGACCCGGCCATGCAGGCGAGCCTGGAAGCCCGCGCCACGCTGGAAGCCGAGCTGCGCAGGGCGTTGCGGCAAGGCCAGTTTCGGCTGTATTTCCAGCCGCAGGTGGATGAAGCCGCCCGGATCACCGGCGTCGAGGCGCTGTTGCGCTGGCAGCATCCCCGGCGCGGCCTGGTAACGCCGGACCTTTTCATGGCACTGGCCGAGGAAACCGGGTTGATCCGGCCGCTGGGTCTCTGGGTGATCGAGACCGCCTGCCGGCAACTGGTGGCCTGGCGCGAGCGGCCGGAGACCGCGCATCTGATGGTGGCCGTGAACATCAGCATGCGCCAATTCCGCCACTCGGAATTCGTCGGCCAGGTATTGAAGGTACTCGATCAGACCGGTGCCGATCCGAGCAGGCTCAAGCTGGAGCTGACCGAAAGCCTGCTGCTTGACGATGCGGCGGATGCGATCGCCAAGATGACCGCGTTGAAGGAACGCGGGGTACGCCTCTGCCTGGACGACTTCGGCACCGGCTATTCATCCCTGTCCCATTTGAAACAACTGCCGTTGGACGAATTGAAGATCGACCGGTCCTTCATCCGGGATGTCTGCACCAATCCAAACGATGCCGCTCTCGCCCGGATGGTGTTGTCGCTGGGAAAGACGCTCGGCCTGGCGGTCGTCGCCGAGGGGGTCGAAACCGAGGCCCAGGGCGACTATCTGGCCGAACAGGGGTGTCGTGCCTTCCAGGGTTATCTGTTCGGGCGGCCCGCCCCGACCGAAGCACTCGGACTCGACGCCAGGTGCCACGTCTGAAAGCGCTGCCTTTCGTGAATCGGGCCGTAATCGGCCGCCATCAGCGCAGGTCGCGCTCCGACCCAAGCACCGAGGTCAGAAAAGTGTCAAATGCCCGGACCCATTCCGGTCGCATGAAGACGAATCCGGTATTGTGCGTGCCCGCCAGCTCGATGAAGGATTTGGGCGGATGCGCCGCGTCGAACAGCCGCTGCCCGTGCGCAAACGGCACGATGTCGTCGTCGCGGCTGTGCGCAACCAGCACCGGACAGCGCACGTCGGCCAACGCGCCGCGCGTATCGTAGCGGAACCGCGTCAACCAGCGTACCGGTAGCAGCGGATAGAGTTCAGCCGCGAGGTCGGGAACCGAGGTGAATGCCGAATGCAGCACCAAGGCCGCCGGTTGCCGACGGACGGCCAGTCGAGCGGCGATCGCACCGCCCAGAGACTCGCCGACCAGCACGATCCGGGAGGCCGGAACTCTTCGCGACTCGGTCAGGTACCGCCAGGCGGCATCCGCATCGGCGTAGGTCCCCTCCTCACCGGGCGTGCCGGTCGAAGCGCCGTAACCGCGATAGTCGAACAGCAGCGCGGACAGCTCGAGGCGATGAAACATCGGTAACCACAGCACCCGGTTGGCGATATTGCCGGCGTTGCCGTGAAACAGCACGACGGTGGCGCGCGCTTCGGGGGCCGGCACGAACCAGCCGTGCAGGGTTTCGCCGTCGGCTGTGGTGATCCGCACCTCATCGAACGGAAGGTTCAGCGCGGCCGGCGTCGGGTCACCGCTGCGCCCGGCCTGTGGAAAGTAGACCAGGCGGTTCTGGAAACCACACGCCGCCACCAGCAACACCCCATAGGTCAGCAGGATCCCGAGCAAGGCGGTGACGAGCATCCTCATACCGGTGCGGCAGTGAAAATCCGGGGGAGCGG
>CAZXXC010000195.1:0-4081 GCA_964644665.1 uncultured Methylococcaceae bacterium | reverse complement strand
CGCTGTTCGATCGCCCGATCAGCAACACCGGTATCTCGCCGACCCGGACCCCGCCCAAGGGTGGCGATGACGACATCAAACGGGGACTGAAAAGCCTCGGCGCCAAAACGCCGCGCGCGGTTCAAAAGACGGCGCAGGGTCGCATCAAGCTGATCAGCGCCGCGCTGGAGAAAAGCTTTTGGAGTCTGGCTTACCTGGATGGGTACCTGTTCGGAGCGGTGCCGAAAGGGGCGCTCGGGACTCCCCGCTTCATCGCGTGCACCCCGCAAGCCAGCGCGAATGACAACAAGCTGTCATTCACTTGCTACGAGGCCTACAAGTGCCGCTTCGGACCCTGTACTCCGAATCAGTGGCGGCGGGTGGCGACGATCAGGCTTCCGAAGTCGTTCCTGAGGGAAACTCCGTAACCTTCAGATCGGCATGCTGTTCGACGTGCTGCCGGCGGGCGGGGAACAACGGCATCGGTTCCGGGCTCTGCTCGGCGAAAGGTGATCTCGGCGAGAGCGAGGTTGCGGCTGAAAAGCGGCCCCACAGTTTGACCGGGGCCAGCCGCAACTCCATCTTGGTACTGATCCCGCCCGGCCATTCACAGTGGCGGAAAGCGCCTGGCGCGAGACACCGAGGCGCTCCGCCGCCTCCTTCGTGCTCATTTTCCCCGCGGGTCCGCGCGAAGCGTGCCCTTCGGACTGCCGCGGCTCGACACCGACGGCTCTGACGCGATCGGCGCTGATCGCGTATGCTTGGACCGTCCCGATCTGCGGAGGCGGCTATGGACGATGGCACCAATCGGCGACCCCAACTGATTTTCGATGGCGACTGCGGCTTCTGCCGCTACTGGGTGCGTTACTGGGAACGGCTGACCGGCCCCCGCGTGCAGTACGTCGCCTCCCAGGTGATGGCAGACCGCCACCCGGATATTCCGGAAGAGGAGTTCGCCGGGTCGATCCAATGGATCGGCCGCGACGGGCGGCGATCGAACGGCGCCCAGGCGGCGTTCCGGGTGCTGGCGGAGGCACCGCACAAGCGGCTGTGGTTGTGGTTGTACCAGCATTCACCCGGCATCGCCGCGATCGCCGAATGGTGTTACGGCTTCGTCAGCCGGCACCGTGTCGCGGCGGCCAGGGTGTCGCGCTGGCTTTGGGGTCCGGAGCTGTACCCGGACAGTTATGCCGTCGTCATCTGGGTCTTTCTGCGGCTGCTCGCACTGATCTACTTCGCGGCGTTCGCCTCGCTGGCGGTTCAGATCACCGCCCTGGTCGGCAGCGATGGCATTCTCCCGGTGTCCGACTACCTACGCCAGTCGCACCAGCAATGGGGCGCCTCCGCCTATTGGCGGATACCGACCCTGTTCTGGCTGGATTCCTCGGACCGGGCATTGCAGGCGGCTTGCTGGGCCGGCATGCTGGCCGCCGCAATCCTGACTTTCGGCATCCGGGTCCGCGGCGCACTGGTCGGCTGCTATGTCCTCTATCTTTCGCTGGTTGCGGCCGGCCAGCGCTTCACCGAATTCCAGTGGGATATGTTCCTGCTCGAGAGTGGCTTCCTGGCCATCTTTCTGCCGTTCGGCTCGCGCATCATCGTCTGGCTGTACCGCTGGCTGGTATTCCGGTTCATGTTCATGGGCGGTGTGGTCAAACTCGCCAGCGGTGATCCGGCATGGCGCGACCTGTCGGCACTCCGCTATCACCTCGAGACCCAGCCGTTGCCGAGCCCTCTGGCCTGGACCGCCTACCAGTTGCCGGATTGGCCATTGCGGTTGGCCACTGGCGGCGTGCTGGCGATCGAACTGGTGGTGCCTTTCTGCGTGTTCCTGCCCCGCAATCTCCGGCTGATCGCCGCCGGATCGTTTCTGCTGCTGCAACTGGCGATCATGCTGTTCGGTAGCTACAACTTCTTCAACCTGCTGACCATCGCGCTGTGCGTGTTCCTGCTCGAGGACCACGATCTGCGCCGCTTGCTCGGCAGCCGCCTGGTCGCACGGATCGAACGGCGGGTGCGGCCGGTGTCCGAAGCGGCGACCCGGAGCGCGGCGGTGATGGCCTTCGTCGTGTTCACCGTCTGCGCATCGCTGTTGTGGCTCACGAACACACGCCAGCGGCTGATCGAACCGCTCTACGCGCTGGCAAAGGTCAGTGCCGCGTTCGGCATCGTGAACGGTTATGGACCGTTTGCGGTGATGACCAGGGCACGGGAGGAGATCATCATCGAGGGGTCGGAGGACGGCAGCAACTGGCAACCCTACGAATTCCGCTACAAACCCGGCGCGCTCGACAAGCCTCTCGGCTGGAACATCCCCCACCAGCCGCGGCTGGACTGGCAGATGTGGTTTGCCGCGCTGGGCGATGCCCGTACGTTCATCTGGTTTCCGCGTTTTCTGGACAAGCTTTCCGCCGGCTCTCCACCGGTACTGGCGCTGCTGAAAGACGACCCCTTTACCGACCGGCCGCCGCGCCATCTCCGAGCCCTGCTGTATCGCTACCGGTTCGCCACGCCCCGGATCCGGTCGGCCACCGGTCAGGTCTGGCAGCGCGAACTGTTGGGAGAATTCCCGCTCCTTCGGTGATTCCAACCGCGGAGTCTGTCGACCGGCTGCGTCAGTCCTCCTCACCCAGAACCACCCGCCAGGCCGCGAGCTTCTGCTCGAACGATCGGGCTGCATGCGCCGGGCTGGTGGACGGAAGCCGCTGGCACCGAAGATCCGGCCGGATGGCTGCAAGCGTGGGAGCGACGTAACGCCGGAAGGCCTGCTCGGCCTTGGAGCCGTTGAAGAAAATCCGGGAAATTCCGGGATGCTCGACGAGCAGCTCCGGGATCGCGTTCGGCACGATCGACGCCTCGTCGATGTCCGCATCGAGGCTGCTGCTGCGGGCGCAGGAATGCAGCACGTCCCACAGCGCAATACCGCGCGACCGCAGCCGGTCCAGCCGCTGCCGGTAGGGAAGATCCCGCGGAAAGCCCAGCAACTCGGCCAGAATCGCCCAGAACGCGTTACGCGGATGCGCGTAATACTGCTGCGCTTCGAGGGAAGCCTTTCCCGGCATGCTGCCCAGAATCAGGATTCTTGCCCGAGGTGCGGAAACCGGCGGGAAGCTCCTGATCAGACCCGCATTCCCGGTTGCAAGGGCGCCCGTCTCGGGCACGGCCGCCGAGGGTGGGCCGGATGGATGGTCCTGCAATTCGCTATGCCTCATTGATGCCGCGACCACCAATTTTTACGGCATTTTGATCCGGGTCGCCAGTATCCTGGATACCGCAAACCCGATATGCGGCCGAGCCGTTTCGCGATTGGGTCGGGTTCCGGCCGCTTCGGTTCCAGTCACACGAATCGAAAGAGAGGATCGATGGACACCATCTATCTCGCACTGATCATCGCGTTCTACGCCGGCTCCGTGGCGCTGGTGTATGGCCTGGAGAAACTGCGGAGGCCTTCATGAGCTGGCTCTACGTCTTGACCGGAATTCTCGCACTGGCGGTCTTCGTCTACCTGGTCGTCGCCCTGTTCTATCCGGAGAAATTCTGATGACCGCCAACAGTCTGTTCCAGATTGCCTTGTATGTCACGGTGCTGCTCGCCTGTGCCAAGCCGCTCGGCGGCTACATGGCCCGCGTCTACCAGGGCGAAACGGCCGGATTGAACCGCTGGCTGGCACCCGTGGAGAGAACGATCTACCGCGTCTGCAGCGTGGATCCCGATCGGGAAATGCGCTGGACCGACTATGCCGCGGCGCTGCTGATTTTCAACCTGCTCGGAACGCTGGCGGTGTTTGCGTTGCAGCGCCTGCAGGCTTGGCTGCCGCTGAACCCGCAGGAGCTCCCGGCCATCAGTCCGGACTCGGCATTCAATTCCGCTGTGAGTTTCGCGACGAATACCAACTGGCAAGGTTATGGCGGTGAGACGACGATGAGCTACCTGACCCAGATGCTCGGCCTGGCGGTGCTGAATTTCCTGTCCGCGGCAACCGGCATGGCGACCCTCGTCGCATTGATCCGCGGATTCTCAAGGCGGAACGCCGAAACGATAGGCAATTTCTGGGTCGATCTGACCCGCAGCACGCTGCACATCCTGATGCCGCTGGCCATCC
>CAZXXC010000194.1:0-4093 GCA_964644665.1 uncultured Methylococcaceae bacterium | reverse complement strand
TGCTTGGCCATGATGATGATGCCGATCGCCGCTAGCATGCCATGCACGACCGAAGACGGGAAAAATGCGCTGAGCTTACCGGCCTTGAAAATGCCCAACAGGATTTGCAATACGCTGGCCATGACGATGGCGGCCAAGGTGTAGCGGTAGCCTGCCATTGCATCGCCTTGGCCCAGCGATTGCACCGCATCGACGATCACCACGATCAAACCGGCCGCCGGGCCATTGATGGTGACATAGGACCCGTTGATACGCGACACCACCACCCCGCCGATGATGGCGGTGATGATGCCGGACATCGGTGGGAAGCCGGATGCCATGGCGATCCCAAGGCACAAGGGCAGCGCGATCAAAAATACCAAAAAGCCGGATAGCAGATCGCTACGCCAGTTTTCGAGCAAACCGGGAAACCCGGCTTTGGGAAGAGTAGCTATCGATGGATTGGACATGGTTTTTCTCTGCAACAAAGGAAAACCACAGTAAAGCCAAAAGCATGCCATGTTTTTGTAGACTGCAAGCTATAAGGCTTGGTGCATGATTCCAGGTGATTTTCAACCGCGATTTAGGCGCTCGCCGGGCATCATTCAACCAAGCGGCTGGTTGATTTAAACCGTATGGCTGCCAAGCGGACAAAATCAAACCGGATATTGAGGGGGAGGGCGAACGGGATTTAAAGTGCTCAAGTGATTTTTTCAGGATCAAGAACCGATGGATGAAATCCAGAAAAAGAAACTATGAACTGCATTCCAAAAGCGTCAAGATCCGGTCGAAATTGTAATTCTCGATCAACCCTTTGAGCAGATCGGCTTCGGCGGGAAAATCTGCACGTAAACGTTCAACCATGGCTTGGGCCGCTTCCACGTCCAGCATAATGACCATTTCTTTCAATTCGTGCCGCAACTCACTGGGTAACGCATTCAGATGAGTGAGGTCGTCGATGTTTATTGGGACATTCGGCTTGGCATATTCAAAACGCAAATCAAGGATACGGCCAATGGTTTCGAACAATACTTGAGCTTCGACGGGTTTGCTGAGCATTTCGTTACACCCGGCGGCAATCACCGTACTTTTGTCCTCCTCGAAGGCCGAGGCGGTCAGCGCCACAATCGGTACCGAGCCCCCGCCAGGCAGGGCGCGGATGATGCGGGTGGCTTCATAACCATCCATTTCCGGCATGCGCATATCCATCAATATCAGCTGAGGCTGCAAACTTTGGAATAATTCGACACCTTCACGGCCATTGCTGGCAATCGAGACTTCACAGTCGATTTGCTTGAGCATTTCGGCGGCCACCCGCTGGTTGTCCGGGTGATCCTCTACCAGCAAGATACGCGGCGCGGGCTGACCTGGCATCAGACCGATGATGCGGTCGCCGGTTGCATTGGCCAGCGGTGCGACGGGCTGCAAGGGTATCGTGAAATAGAAACGGCTGCCCTCGCCCAATGTGCTTTCAACCTTCAATTCACCGCCCATCAGACTCACGAAATTACGGCTGATGGCCAGCCCCAATCCGGTACCTTCGCCCTTGGCGATCCCGAATTCGGTTTGGTAAAAAGGATGAAAGATTTGTTCCTTTTCTCCCATCGCGATACCGGGCCCGGTGTCGATGACCTCGAAACGGATGCCCTGCCCAGCGCCTGGGGTGACGATGAGGCCAACCTGGCCGTGTTCGGTATATTTGACCGCATTGCCCAGCAGGTTGATCAACACCTGCCGCAAATGATGGGCATCACCAAGTACAAAGGTTGGTAGATTTTCGAAACAGTCGGCGAAGAACGTCAAACCTTTTCCCTTGGCGCGAATCCTGATCATTTCTTCGACCATGTTCAGCGTCGCCAGCAAGTTAAACGCTTCCTTGACGGTGGTGGTTCGCCCGGCCTCGATGCGTGAAATTTCCAATACATCGTTGATCAGGGCCAATAAATGGTTACCGGAACGATTGATCGTGGCAATATTGCGCTGCTGATCTTCCGGAATGCGCGGGTCACGTTCCATGAGCTGGGTAAAGCCCAAAATTGCATTTAGCGGCGTGCGCAACTCATGCGAAACATTCGACAAGAACAAGGTTTTGGAACGACTCGCGGCTTCAGCGGCGTTCTTGGCCTCGACCAACTGGGCTTCCGCCTGCTTGCGCACGGTAATGTCGCTGACGAAACAGATAAACCGGGCCTTGCGGTCGTCTGCCTCCGCCTGATAGTAGTAAGTCACGCTGATTGGAATGATGTGTCCGTCTTTATGACGCACTATCGTTTCGATGGTGGCCGTGACCGCTTCGCGCATGTGTTCAAAGCGCGCTTGGAAATTTTCCAGGGTAAAGTTAAGGTCGATGTCGATAACGCGCAATTGCTGCAATTCGGCGGGCGTGTAACCAAATAATTGGGCGCCGTAATCGTTGACGTAGAGGAAACGGGCGCTGGCAAAATCCACCCAATGAATGCCGATGCCGGCCTTGTCCATGGCAAACTGGGTGTCGGACAAGCGGGCGTTGCTCTGGAGTAATTCTGCCGTGCGTTGTCGCACTTCCTGTTCAAGATGATCCTTGTAGCGCCTGAGTTCCGCTTCGATTTGCTTGAGTTCGGAAATATCGGTCGAAATGCCGCACAGCGCATAAATCGAGCCATCATCCTGCCGCAAGGGCAGTTTGACCGTTAAATAGTGAGTGAGTCGGCCCGTCTTCAGATCGACATTGGCTTCCTCGCAGCGCAGGACTTCGCCGTCATCCAGCACCCGTCTATCATTGCCATGTATTTGCCGCACGGTTTCGGCTGTAAAGAAACATTCATCACCTTGTCCGATGATTTGCCCCAGCTCGGCTTGAAACAAATCGCGCGTCCGGCGGTTGGCATAGATATAGCGCCCCGCGATGTCTTTCAGATAAATGAAGGCATCGACATTGTCCAGAATCGTGACCAGTTTGGCTTCACTTTCCCTGCTTTGTTTTTCCGCCGCGATCCGCAGTTTGGTTTCCAGCTTCAACGCCAGATAGCTTTGATACAGATTGATCAACAAGCCCACCATGACCAAGATGTAACTGAGCTTTTTCAACAAATGAGCGACATTGAATTCGGTATCATTCAAATGCGTGGAAAAGGGCATGAAGGTAGTTTGCGTTGCCAGACTCACGATCAACGACAACACCAGCCAATGCTCAAAATCGTTCCGGGGCCATAAGCCTTTACGCAAATAACCGATCAGCGCGCATAAAAAAAACAGCGCCGGGACAAAATCGTAAGGCCTTGGAATCGGCCAATCCGGTTCCGTTGCCGCCGGCAGCGGAAACAAGGCAAAGAACAGAAAGCAGGTCAGGGTGGCCAACCCCGTGACCCAGAAAATAAGGACCGTTCTATGCCGGTAATCTGGATCATGGCGGTGTTTGTACCAGAGCCACCAACTCATGAACAACATCACCGACAGAAACAAGCGCGACGCAAACCAGCTCCAGGGCACCAGATGCGGATAATCGGAAGGCATATACGGCAAGAAGAACGCCGATGTCACCACGGTATGGTAGGCATCAAGAAAACCCGTTCCCAGAAAGGCCGTACCGACATAGAGAAACTGACTGTCGCGCTGGCTGAAATAGCGAATCAACGCCAAAATGCCGACTAAAAACGCCAACAGCGTCGCCAGCGACTCCATCACGGTATGCAGCGACTGACTGCCTTGCCAATCGGCATCGCGCAGGCCATAACTGGTCAAAAGCAATGCCAATACCAAAAGCAGATAACAATCCCGACGATTGATCAAATAAGTAGCTGCGCGCATGCTGATGAAAATTCAAACGGATGATCCTGCATTGTATATGAGGATATCCCCAACTTCAGAAGAAGGAATTTCTTGACCAACAAATTGATGCGAACGGATGACTCAGCGTTCTATATCAAACCTGACTTGCAAACCGCATGTTTCATTTCCCTATCGTTCATGAAGGCTGTACGTCGCCCCGGCAAATGAAAGTTCTAGCTGTAGGAGCGACGCATGGTCGCGAATTGAAGCCGTTTATCGCGACTGTGCGTAGCTCCCTCCACGACTTTCAGAGTATCGCTCATGAAAGCGCGACATCGCCCGGCAAATGAAAAATAGTCTTCAGGGT
>CAZXXC010000193.1:0-4148 GCA_964644665.1 uncultured Methylococcaceae bacterium | reverse complement strand
CCGCCGGGATCTCCCAGTAGGCCTCGAATCCCCGAAAGTGATCGATCCGAACCCAGTCGTAGAGCCCCAGTTGGCTGCGCAGGCGCCCCAGCCACCAGTTGAACCCATCGCTCTCCATCGCCGCCCAGTCATAGTGGGGATTGCCCCAGCGTTGCCCGGTCGCCGAGAAGTAATCCGGAGGAACTCCCGCCACGACGCGCGGAGAGCCGTCCTCGGTCAGATCGAAGTAGTGGCGGTAAGCCCAGACGTCGGCGCTGTCTCCGGCGACGAAGATCGGCATGTCGCCGAACAGCACGATCTCGTGCCGCCGCGCATAATCGCGCAGTTCGGCCCATTGGCTGTAGAACACGAACTGTTCGAAAGTGTACCGTCCCACTTCACGCGCTAGGCGGCGGCGCGCCGCCTGCAACGCGGCTGGCCACCGATCGCGCAAAGAAACCGGCCACTGCTGCCACGGATCCCGCCCGCATTCCTCGCGGATCGCCATATACAATGCATAATCATCCAGCCACCAGTGATGCCCCAACTGGAACCGCTGGTAGGCCTGATGGAGTGGACCCCGATCGGCCGCCGCATGGAACGCATCGGCCGCCAAACGCAGCCAGTCATCCGATCCTTCAACCGCATGCGGCAGTTCCTTAGCGTTCAGCCACCCCCGGCGAACCAGCCACAGCGGATCGATCAGCGCCGGATTCCCGGCATGCACCGACAAGCATTGATAAGGGGAGCCGTCGGCATGCGGCGGATTGATCGGCAGGGTCTGCCAAACCGAAAAACCTGCCTTCGCGAGAAAGTCGATGAACCGGCAAGCGTCCGCCCCCAGAGTCCCGGTCGCGCCAGCACCCGGCAAGGAAGTAATGTGTAGCAGCACCCCGGCCCGTCGCCGATCCAGGACGCTGTTCGGCGGGTTCGTTTGGCATGGGACGCGTTCGTCCTCTCGGGCGAAACGGGAAGTGGTCAAATCGCCCGTATCAACGGGCACGTCGGAATGCTCTGGAGGCGTCGCGCCCCGGCAATGAAACGAGGCAGTCACGAAGTCCTCTAACGGAAATACTCATTATTGTCCTGCAAAATCCCTCCGGATCAGACCGGCCGTTACGGCCGGCAACGCTCCGTCGGGGTATCTCCCAGCCGGCGGTGCGGTGCCGCCGTGCCGTCTACCGAACCGGCGGCGCGCCGCCATCGCGCGCAGAGCGCTCCCCTGCGCGCCAGAATGCGACGGCCCGATGCGAAGCCTGACCTTCAGCGCGCGTAGTGCAACCGCTGTCCCAACACATCCGGGGTCACCAACGTGACACCGCCCGGGCTGACGTAGAAGCGCTTGCGATCCTCCTCCAAGTCCTCACCGATCACGGTATTGGCCGGAATGTGGCAGCCGCGATCGATGATCGCCTTGGTGATCCGGCAATGCCGACCGATATTCACTTCAGGCAGGATGACCGAGTCGCGAACCACGCTGAAACTGTTGACCCGGACGTTGGAGAATAACAACGAGTGACGGACTTCCGCGCCGGATATGATACAGCCCCCCGACACCATGGAATCGACTGCCATGCCGCGCCGGTCGGGGTCGTCGAAGATGAATTTCGCTGGCGGCGTCTGCGCCTGATAGGTCCAGATCGGCCAAGCCGTGTCATACAGATTCAATTCCGGGTCGACACCTACCAGTTCGATGTTGGCTGCCCAGTAGGCGTCTACCTCGCCGACGTCGCGCCAGTACGCTTGCACGCCGCTCTGCGCGTCCCGGAATGGATACGCGAAAACGCGATAGTTGTTCAGCACACTGGGGATGATGTCCTTGCCGAAGTCATGACTGGAACCGGGCGTGTCGGCATCCTTGATGAGCTGTTCGAACAGAAAACTGGTATTGAAGATATAGATGCCCATCGATGCCAGCGTATGGTCCGGCCGGCCGGGCATCGGCGGCGGGTTCAGCGGCTTCTCGATGAAATTTCGCACTCGGGAATCCTGATCGATCTGCAGCACCCCGAAAGCCCCGCTCGCTTCCTGCAACGATACTTCGATACACCCTATGGTCAGATCCGCCTGACTCTCCGCGTGCGTGGCCAGCATCAGGCCGTAGTCCATCTTGTAGATGTGGTCGCCGGCAAGAATCAGGATGTGCTTGGGATCTCGCTGACGCAGAATGTCCAGATTCTGATAGACGGCATCGGCGGTACCCGAGTACCAGCTGTCCACGAGCCGCTGTTGGGCCGGCATGATGTCGACGAACTCGCCGAACTCTCCCCGCAGGAAACCCCAACCCTGCTGGATATGGCGGATCAGGGAATCCGCCTTGTACTGGGTCAACACGCCAATGCGTCGAATGCCGGAGTTGACGCAATTGGAGAGCGCAAAATCGATAATCCGGAACTTGCCACCGAACGGAACGGCTGGTTTGGCCCGCCATTCCGTCAGCTTCTGCAACCGGGAACCGCGCCCGCCCGCGAGGATCAGCGCAAGCGCTTCTCGAGTCAGGCGGCTAACGAAACGGGTCGAATGGCTCGATTCAGGCATCTGAAACTCCAAGGTCTAGGCGCACGGGCAAGGCGGGTCCAAATTTGTTACCATCCGTCACCGAGGCGGCGCGACCTGCCCCGGCTCCGGCAGGGCGAATTGTACTATTAGAGGATCATCGAAGTGAACCTGAGCGAATCGCAAGCTCCTTGGCCATCGCCTCACGATCCTGCGACCGATCTCCGGAAGATCCTCGAAGCCCGCCATCACGACCCGTTCTCGGTATTGGGCCGCCACCGGGGGCACGGCGGCGATGTGATTCGCGCGATTCTGCCGCAGGCCGAACACGTCAGGCTCGGACCGGAAGGACCGGAATTACAGCGCGTTTCCGGTACGGACATCTTCGAGGCATTGGTCCAGGTACACGATGTTCCCAGTCATTACCGCCTGCATTGGATCGATAAGAAAGGCCAACAGCGCGACCACGTCGACCCTTATACGTTCCCTCCGCAATTGGCGGAGTTCGATCTCTACCTCTTCGGCGAGGGCCGCCATTGGCACATCTATCGGATCCTCGGCGCGCATCCGCATACGGTCGACGGCATTTCCGGAACGCTGTTTGCAACCTGGGCACCGAACGCCGAGCGGGTCAGCGTCGTGGGCGATTTCAATAACTGGGATGGACGCTGCCATCCGATGCGCGTCCATGGCGACTCCGGGGTATGGGAACTGTTCATCCCCAGTCTGACCGCCGGCGCGCTCTACAAGTACGAAATCCGTAATCGTCAACACGGCAGTCTGCTGCTGAAGTCAGACCCCTACGCCCAGCAATATCAGTTGCGACCGGATACCGCCTCGGTGGTCGTGGCGGAGACCCGATTTCAGTGGAACGACGAGCAATGGCTGTCGGAACGCCAGTCGACGGACTGGACCAGGTCCCCGCTGTCGATCTACGAGGTCCACTTGGGCTCCTGGCGTCGCGCCGATGACGACGGGTTCCTGAATTACCGGGACATCGCCCATCGCATCGTGCCGTACATCAAGGAGCAGGGATTCACGCACATCGAACTGCTCCCAATTACCGAGCATCCGCTGGATGCTTCCTGGGGCTACCAGACGACGGGCTATTTCGCCCCGACCAGGCGTTTCGGCACACCCGATGATTTCCGTTACTTCATCGACTATTGCCATCGCCATCATGTCGGCGTGATCCTGGACTGGGTCCCGGCACATTTTCCCAAGGACGCGCACGGCCTCGCGAACTTCGACGGCACGGCCTTGTACGAACACGCAGATCCCCGACTCGGCGAACATCGCGACTGGGGCACGCTGATCTACAACTACGGCCGTAACGAAGTCATCGATTTTCTGCTCGGCAGCGCGCTGTTCTGGCTGGAGGAATTTCACATCGACGGGCTGCGCGTCGACGCCGTAGCCTCCATGCTCTATCTGGATTATTCACGTCAGCCGGGCGACTGGCTACCGAACAAATACGGCGGGAACGAGAATCTGGAAGCCATTGCCTTTCTGCGGAACCTCAACACCGTGACGCATCAGCAACATCCCGGTGTATTGATGATGGCCGAGGAGTCGACCGCCTGGCCGCAGGTCACCCGCCCCACATGGACCGGCGGGCTGGGCTTCTCGATGAAGTGGAACATGGGCTGGATGCATGACACCCTGATGTACAT
>CAZXXC010000192.1:0-4186 GCA_964644665.1 uncultured Methylococcaceae bacterium | reverse complement strand
AGTTCGACTTGGGGCTCGCATAAATTGTAATGAGTTTTATGGAACACACTACTAGCAGGTGCCTCGAAGCGCTTCAATGTGTGATTTGCCACACCCGGAATCATCGTAAACCAGTCGGGGGGAAACCCGTATTTCGTTTGCCGATCAGCTTGGGTCGTCAGAATATGCCCTAATGCGCCTCGGCCATCGATAAGGCGCGGCCCATTTTCAGTCAGCCGGATGCGAAGAGCGCAACCACCATGCCGCTTCACGTTCGAACGAGCTTGGAGCAGTTGGTTGACCCGCCGTTTGGGCGGCCGATGCGATCGTCCTGGACGCGAGAGACATGGATGTCGGGTAGGAATGCGCATCGTCAGCGCGTCGACCCGACATGCGAGTTGGAAATCGTTGCGGGATGTCATCGGAGCCGGCGCGGTCATCCTCCCACCGCGGATTCGCCGGTGGCCCGCAAGCCGAAATCCTTGTGCTCCGGCCGCGAGGTGGCCGAACGTCGAATCGCAGGCTGGTCGGCTTTACGCCGATCGTCATCCCGCTACCGGTCGGTCTGCTTCATTCGGCTGCGGGTGGTGCTGCCGATGGTCGCCGTGATGTGTGCTGTCGGAATACAGGGGACCGACCGGATGCCCGACTGCAGTCTCCCGCCGGCACCGCCGGTGCCGAACCGCATCCGCCGGTTCGGCCGGTCGGTGGATTCAGGGTTTCCGGTACTGGGACACATGGTCGGGCTGAACCCCGTACACGCGATGCCGTTTCGGATCGCCGGTCTACGACAGCGGTCGATGGATGGTGCGGTTGAACGGTTTCGAAGCAGCCTTCTTGTCTCTCGGGTACGAAAACCAGGACAGACCCAAGAAGCTCCCGACGACGCAAACCAATGCGACGATGACGAAGAGAATCAAAAAATTCACGATGCTGCGCTCCAGTGAACCTTACAATGGCCTCGGCGTGCTGTCGAAAGCAAACCGAACCGAGCCGCGACATTTGGCCGGGCTATCTCAGAGACCGGCAGCGGTGGGTTCGAGTTCCGCGAAGGGAACGGTATTATAGGGACATCCGTCATCAGCGCCATCGCGCTGAAGCGAAGTCCTATCGAGGGCCGATTGTTCGGCCTTGTAGCCTCCAAGGAGAAGCGATGAGTACATTGATCATTTCCGGTAGCCGCGGGACGGACGACCCGACCATGGCGACACTTCCTTTCATTGCGGCAGCGGCGGCGAGAGAGCAGGGGCACGATGTCGTTATTTGGCTTTGGAATGAAGCCGTTGTGTTGGCGCGAAAAGGAGTGGCCGACCATGTGGTAGGCGTCAATCTGACGCCACTGAAAGATCTGCTTGCAGCGGCGCAGGCTGCCGGCATTCCGCTGTGGGTTTGTGGCGCCTGCGCGGTGGCGCGCCAGATGGGGGAGAGTGACTTGGTGGCGGGTGCGACCATCAAGGGCATGCCGGCCTATCTCGCAGCCGTGCTGGAGCGCGATCGCAGCATCAGCTTCTGAGGCTGCGAAATCTGGATGACCGATACCGTTCTTACGTCGTTCTTACGTGATTTTTTCCGGTCGCGTGTGCTTGGTGGCGGCTTGCGGCGTCGGGCGCGGCGATGTGTTCACGTCTGGTCGAGCCGGTTTGTGCCAGCGGCATCGACCCAATTTCCGGTCATCAACGACAACGCATCACGCTGGCGAAATGTCGTGAAGCGCACTCAGCGACGGACTTTCGATCGCGACCTGAGTCCCGTCGGAAGGGCTTCTAGCGTAATGGGTTGCCAGCAGTCGATCCGCGCTTCTGTTGTGCGCTCCGTCTGCCGGTCGCTTCGGCGGCCGGCTATAGTCATTCCGCCGACGACTTCAAGGAGATGGGTTATGTGCAGAGGTTGGCGGCACTGCCGCGCCGATGGTTCGGCATGCAAACCTGCGATGGCTTTGCCGGTGATGTTGGCTTTGGCCGTTCTTGCCGGTTGTGCCTCCACTCGCTTCGGTGACCAAGCGCCACTGCTGTCGCTGGAAGGCAAGCCGCCGAGTGGCCAGGTGCAAATGAAGGAAGTGCAAGTGGCCTATATCGGCAGCGCCGGCACCGGCGAGGGCGTACTCCGCTTCAGGGGTGACAGCTACGCATTCGCGATCAGCGGCCTGGGTGTCGGCGGCATCGGGGCCTCCACGCTGGACGCCCGCGGCGAGGTGTACAATCTTTCGGACCTCGCAGATTTCGCCGGAACCTATGTCGAGGGACGGTACGGTCTTGCGTTGGGTACGGCCAGCACGGGGGATCTGTGGCTCGAGAACTCGCGAGGCGTGATCATGCATCTTCGGGCCCAACGGGAAGGGCTGATGTTGAGCCTCGGCGGTGATGCAGTCGCCATTACCATGAAGCCTTGATCAACGGCCGGTCGTTGCCGACAAAGTACCCGCCCCAATTGGCCGGATGACAGACAAGCCGCCTGGGGGCCGCACGGTTTCCGATGACTTTCAATCATTCAATCGGGAGTCCGGTTCAATGGATTCCACGACTGCAGGCGGGGGATTCACTCCGGTCGCCCTTCCGGCGCGGGTGTGGGCGGGGCCTTTTCCCGTGTCGATCGATCCGAAACTTTTTCAAACCGACATTCGAGACATTCTCACGGAAAATGCTTGCTACGAAACGATACGAATATCTCCCCATTGACAAAATTGAGGTTCATCACGCATTGACCAATCACCGCATGCTCGACCGATCCAAGGTCGCGCATCTGGAGAAGGACATCGTGACCAATGGTCTGCTCGAGCCGCTGGTCGTATGGGAGCGCACTGCCAACGAGTATTATCTGGTCGGTGGGTTCCACCGAATGGAGGCGATTCAAGGCATTCGCAAGACAAACCACGGGTACTTCGATCGCGTGGACGTCCGGGTGGTCTCCGGCGATCCCGACGAGATCAAGGCGCTGAACCTGAAATTAAATTCAGACCGCGTAGACATGCGGATCACCGATTATTTTCAAACGGTGCTCTATCTGAACAACGCCAATTGGCCGAAGGAACGCATCGCCGAGTTCTTCGACAAGAGTATCGCTTGGATCGAAGACATCATCCGCTATGCGCCCCTGGTGACTGCGCCGATGCAACAGAAGTTGGCGACCGGCGAGTTGTCGTGGAGCAAGGCGCGGGAAATCCTGCAAAAGACTCTCAAAGCCCCGGTGGGGATGGAGCGGCAGATCATCGACAGCGAACTGGCGCAGCCGACCAAGAACATGCCAAAGCCGTTACCGTTTCGAGCGACCATCAAGCGCTTGAGTCGCTCGATTGCCGCCGAGCCGAAACGGAAATTCACGCTCACCACAGCCGATGTCTATGCGCTCGTGGTCACGCTTCGCGGCAAGGATGTCGATCCGGAACACCTGGAGCGCGTGCGAAAGGCACTGCCCATACTGTGGGAAGATTGAACCCATCACGCTGCAGGGTGACTATTCGCCAGGCCGTCGTTTCGGCTCGGTAGATCGTTTCCCCGCTCGCATTGATCCGGAACCACCGTCCTCGAATATCGGGTGGCTGCTGCTGTGCGGATGTGCGGCGACCGGAAAGGCACTCGCGCAGTCTCGCCAGAAGCCTTACGCGGGGCGCGCCGTCGCTCGATCGGCAATCTCATCGGAAGAGTCCGCCCCCTCAAAGCACTTACTATCGGATACCCCGTCGACAGCGGTATCGGACCGTCTCTACGAGAACCTCGCTAGACTTTTACATCGAGAGCGCGCGACGGAATGGACTACAAGTCGCCGCATCGGTTCTACTGGAGAATTATCGTGGACGCCTTTCTGATTGTCTTGTTCGGCCTGTTACAGTTCGCGGACGGGGTTGTGACCTTTCTTGGTTTGCAAACTCCGCATATCGAGGAAGCCAATCCCCTCGCCAATCTGTGTTTCCAGTTGTTGGGACAAGCCTGCTCCATCACACTGATCAAATTGCTGGGCCTGGGTTTCATCCTTTTCCTCTTTCTCGAACGGCGCAAAATGAACAGCCGTTGGATCACGACGACTCTGGCATCCGGCGTGGCCTTCTCGACTTGGGCCTTGCTGCACAACGTCGCGCTCCTGATCAGCGACTGAATCACGCCGTCGGCTCAGATCTGGTAGCTGGGTTCCTGCGGTTCGATCTCCTCGGGGCGACTCAGCGCCGCGATCACGGATTCGATCTGGACGTTTTCGGCAGCGAGGACGAGGTGGT
>CAZXXC010000191.1:0-4191 GCA_964644665.1 uncultured Methylococcaceae bacterium | reverse complement strand
GCCGCCCACCAGTCCGGGCCGGAAGGGCAGAAAGTTCCATTTGCTGCCGGCAGCTTCAAGGACATCGAGTGTATCCAGTCCCAGCTTGTTGAACAGGATCGCGAGTTCGTTGATCAGCGCGATGTTGACGTCGCGCTGGGTGTTCTCGATGACCTTCGCGGCCTCGGCGACCCGTATGCTGCGGGCTTTGTGGGTGCCGGCGGTGATTACGGTCCGGTACAGCCCATCGACGAAGTCGGCGATCTCCGGCGTTGAACCGGACGTCACCTTCTTGATATTGACCACGCGGTGCTCTTTGTCGCCCGGGTTGATGCGCTCCGGGCTGTAGCCGCAGAAGAATCCCTCGTTGTATTTGAGGCCGGACTGCGCTTCGAGGATGGGTACGCAGACTTCTTCCGTCGCGCCGGGGTAGACGGTCGATTCGTAGACGACGATGTCTTCTTGCTTCAGCACCTTTCCGACGGTTTCGCTGGCTTTGATGAGCGGCGTGAGGTCCGGCCGTTTGTGCTGGTCGATCGGGGTGGGGACCGTGACGATGAAGAAATTGCGATCGGCAAGATCGGTCGCCTCGTCGGTGTAGCTCAGGCGCGGCGATGCGCGCAGTTCCTCCGCGGAACATTCCAGCGAGCGGTCATGTCCGGCGCGCAATTCTTCGATGCGCTTGCGGTTGATGTCGAAGCCGATCGTGTCGAACTGTTTGCCCAGTTCAACGGCCAGCGGCAGCCCCACGTAGCCGAGGCCGATCATGCCGATTTTGGTGTTGTCCAGAGAACGCATCCGATCAGCGTGACATGCAAGTGTCATCGGCGATCCGGCGGACCAGGCGCATCGCCGGATATTCGGCAGCGCTGGTCTCGGGATGAGGGGAATGGCACACCCGGGGAATGCAGCCCCAACTTCCGAGGAGCGGCACGCTCCGGCAATTCGGCCGCGTGCCGGACGCGATAGATGACCCCTGTTGGTAATCTTGATATTTCGGCGACATGGCGAGTGCAGGAGACGTTTCCGCTGATGTCAAAGGTTCCGTTCGGCGTGTCTTATTTCCCCATTCGAGGGAACCTCGACGGGCGAGTGACGCCGGTGAGCCCCGCGAACGAAGATGTGGCCCGGAAGAGACAGCAGATGGTGTGCCAATTCCGAAAGCATCAGATTGTCATTGGCGATCGCGGCGCGGGAGCAATCGTCCGTCACATCGGGCGAGGGATTTCCCGCAGGCGGGTGTGTCAGATGGCTCAGCGCGTCAGGCGCGCCGATGGGTTGGATGCTGGTCCTGCCGCGCCGATCGTCTTGATTCCCGGTATCATGGACCGCGTGACGATATTGAATGAGGAAGATGCAGCCGAGACCGAAGTCATCGAGGCGGCGAAGACGGGCTTCCTGGTGCTGGCGGTGGGTGATCAACTGATGGAGGTGAAGAATCCGCCCGGGTTCGAGTCGAAGCGGTGGTGAGCTGACGCGCCGGGATCGCTTGCCGGACTTTCAGCCGGAAGGGGTTTGAACCCCGTCCGCAATGTTTGCTGGATGGCAAGCAGGGGGGGGACGTGCCGATGGCCTGGGCGGCGCAAGCGTCCGGGACGCGGTGATGGGTACCCCGTCCCGCGCCAAGCCTCATCCTCGCGGCGGCGACTCAGCGTCGCATCAGCAGCGTTCCAATGCCGCGGTCGGTGAACAGTTCCAGCAGCACGGCATGCTCGATGCGGCCGTCGATGATGTGACAGCTCACCACGCCGCCTTTCAGCGCATCCATCGCGCAGCGGATCTTCGGGATCATGCCGCCGCTGATCGTACCGTCCTCGATCAGCGCTTCGACTTCGCTCAGGGATAGCCCGGTCAACAGTTCGCCGTCCTTGGCGAGGATGCCGGTGGTATTGGTCAGCAGAATCAGTTTTTCCGCCTTCATGACCTCGGCCATCTTGCCGGCGACCAGATCGGCGTTGATATTATAGGAAAAGCCGTCGTCACCGACGCCAATGGGCGCGATGACCGGGATGAAATCGCCGTGGATCAGCATGTCGACCACGCCGGCGTCGATGCTGGCTACTTCGCCGACGTGGCCGAGATCGATGATTTCCGGTTCTTCGGTTTCCGGTGACCGCTGCCTGACGACGATCTTGCGGGCGTGGATCAGATCCCCGTCCTTGCCGGTCAGGCCGACGGCGGACCCGCCCAGTCGATTGATCAGGTTCACGATTTCCTTGTTGACCAGGCCGCCGAGGACCATCTCGACGACATCCATCGTCTCCGCATCGGTGACCCGCATGCCCTGTACGAACTCGCTGGTCTTGCCGAGCCGCTTCAGCAAGTCGCCGATTTGCGGGCCGCCGCCGTGAACGACCACCGGGTTCACGCCGACCAGTTTCAACAGCACGATGTCGCGGGCAAAGCTCGTTTTCAGGTTTTCATCGACCATCGCGTTGCCGCCGTACTTGACGACGATGGTCTTGCCCTTGAATCGCTGGATGTAGGGTAATGCCTCGGTGAGCACATGCGCGATCTGAATCGCCGAGGTTTGTTGCAGATTCTCCTGTTTCTTCATAATGGGATTCCGATGTTGGAAGAGATGCCTTGGGTGTCAGCTCACCCTTGAAGGAAGTACCGCTGCGGAATCGGTGGGCGGCACGGCGTGCGCCGAATCTCGTCAATCGGTCATGCCGCGCGTCTGCCGTGAGCGAGCATTCGCGATGTATGGCATGACTGTCGCGATCATGCGCCGGTTCCGGTCGTGCTGGCGGCCGCCGCGAGGCGCTGCAATGTGGTATCAGCATACCCTCATCGGCCTCGGACGTTCCAGGGAATGCGAGCTGCGCGGGCGGGTCGTGAGGCTTGGGCAATTGGACCGGTTTCCCCGCCGCTCGCGGTGGCGAGCGCTTGCAGCCTTCTGTAGCATCCCGGCGGGATGCGGGCACCGGTTTCGGGGACGCGCCGGATGAGGCGGTTGGCGGTTCGTGTCGGGAAGTGGCTCCATCATCCCGGTGTGCGTCTCTTGTTGGTGCTGGCGGTGCTGGGGGTGTTGTTGGCGAAGGCCGACCGGGCGGAACTGGGCCGATATCTGGCGCGTTTCGACCCGCTGTACGGCATGCTGATGGCCTCTGTCTTCCTGCTGCTGATCGGTTTGTTCGCGCTGCGATGGTGGGTCATTGCTTCGCGCTTGGGTGTTCAGGCGCCGATTGGTGAGTTCGTCCGGATCACTTGGATCACTCAGGCGATCAGCGAGGTCGGGCCGGCCATGGTGGTCGGCGAGCTGACCCGCTTTCAGTTGATGCGCCGCTTCGGGAACGGCTGGCCGCTCGCGGTCAGCCAAGGGCTGGATCGGCTCTCCGGCAAACTGGTATTGCTGCTGATGGTGGGTCTGCTGACCCCCTACTACCTGCGTCTGTACCGCGGTTTTCCGGTCGGGCAGGTCGTCCTTCTCGTGCTGCTGCTGTGTGCCGCGGTCGGTTTCTTCGTGTGGCTGGCGCGGCGCTTCTGGCCGCTGGCAAAGGCCCACTCGGCGGCGGTGCGCATGCTTGCAAGCCCGTTGCAGTCGCCCGGGCACTACCTCGCTTCGCTGGCGGTCCAGAGTTTGCTGGCGTTGAACCTCGTGCTGTCGGCGCGGGCGCTCGGTGTGAATCACGACTTCTCGATGCTGTTCGCCTCGGGATTGCTGCTGTTGCTGGGTGTGGCCGTCGTGCCGGGGCTGGTGTCGGATTGGGGCAAACGCGAAGCGGCCGCGATCCTGGTATTTGCGCCGGCCGGGCTCGGCACCGAGGAAAGTCTCGTTGTCTCGCTCTTGTTCGGTACCCTGCATCTCCTGGTAGCGCTGCCCGGCGTGTTGCTTCTGTTGCAGGCGGAGCGACGACCGCGGTTCCGTCGCGGCGCGTAGTAAGGTCCGCTTTTGCGTTGGTCGCCCAAACGTCCGCTCCGATTGGAACGCCGTCATCGAGTCGATCCGGAGTTACCGGTCGCGTCGGTATTGATGCCGCAGCAGGAATGCGAAATCATTTGCCGTCGTTGGCGTGTGCCGGCCGGCGCGGTGCGGGTTCGCGCTCTGCGGCGGGCTCACCGTCCGTTCAACGATTCGCCGGGATCGAGTCGATTCGAAAGACCCCGGCGAGGCTCTACGCGAAAAATCTGCAGATTGCCCGATGCGGGGAGTTGACACGCCGCCCAGGGATGGATGAAAATTCGCGTCTTACGCTCGGAGGGGTTCCC
>CAZXXC010000190.1:0-4339 GCA_964644665.1 uncultured Methylococcaceae bacterium | reverse complement strand
CGCCCAGGAAAACCTGGCCGGCGGCACGATAGCGGGGGAGGGCGACATACTGATCAGCGCCCAGGCCGGCGATGTGACCCTGGCCGGGGTCAATATCGACAGCGCCAACGGGCAAATCTGGCTATCCGCGAGCCAAGACGTTCAGATCGGCGCGGTCACGCTGAACGCCCACGACTACCGGGAAAGCCAGACCAGGAAATCCGGCTTCCTGTCCAGCAAGACCACCCACACCATCACCGAAAGCGAAACGGCCAGTCAGGTCGGCAGCGTCATCGGCGGCCACACGGTACTGATCCATGCCGGCCGGGACATCGCCATCCAGGGCAGCGCGGTGGTGGCCGACGGCGACGTGGCCCTGCGCGCGGCGCGCGACATCGACATCACCGCCAACACCAACGAAGGTGTCCTGCGCACCTACAAGGAGGTCAAGAAAAGCGGCCTGATCTTCAATGGCGGACTCAGCGTCACCCTGGGCACCCAGAAGGAAACCCACGACAAGACCGTCACGGAAAGTCTGCAAAGCCAGGCCAAGAGCCTGATCGGCAGCCAGTACGGCAGTGTCGAGATCATCGCGGGCGAAACGGTCCACATCGCCGGCACCGACATCGCCACCCGCACCGCCCGGGAAATCCTGGAACCGGAGTCCTGGCAAACCGAGTACGCCGCCGCCCTGGCGAACGCCCCCAGCCTCGCGGTCAACCCGCGTGACATCACCATTGCCGGCAAGCGGGTCGTCATCGACGCCGGCACCGACAGCCGGGCGGAGGACGAACGCCACACCTTCCAGCAAAGCGGCCTCACCCTGGCGCTCTCCACCCCGGTCACCGACGCGGCCCAGCGCATCGGCCAGGTTGCCCGGGCCGCCAGCGTCAGCGGCGACGCGCGCGTACTGGCCCTGGCCGGCGCCACCGGCGCGCTGGCGATCAAGAACGGACTCGACGCCATCGAGCTCGCCCCCGGCATGCAAACCGGGACCCCTCTCGACAGCCTGGGCGGTGTCAATGTCAGCCTGACCCTGGGCACCCAGCGCAGCGAAAGCGAGACGCACGCCGAAACGGTGAAGCGATTCGGCGGCACGATCACCTCGGCGGGCGACGTCCACATCCGCGCCACCGGCGCGGGCCAGGCCAGCGACATCGACATCGTCGGCGCGCAAATCACGGCGGGCCACGACATCAACCTCACGGCCGACGACGCCATCCGTCTACACGCCGCGCAAAGCACCGTCATCCAGACCGGCCACAACCAAAGCCAGGGCGGAGCCATCGGCGTCAACATCGGCAGCAGTGGTGTGGGCTACACAGCCGGCATCCATGGTGGCCAGGGTCACCATGAAGGCAGCGGCACCACCTGGCAAACCACCCAGGTGGTTGCCGGCAACCGGGTCAACCTGACCAGCGGCGGCGACACCGAACTGCGCGGCGCGGTGATCAGCGGACATCAAGTGGTGGCCGACATCGGCGGCAACCTCACCATCGAAAGCCTGCAAGACCGCGCCACCTACCAAAGCCGGCAGAACAACTGGAGCGCCAGCGCCACGGTGGGCGCCGGGGCCGGCTTCTCGGCCGGCGGCGGGCGCACCGCCCTGGACAACGACTACGCCAGCGTAATCGAACAAAGCGGCCTCAAGGCCGGCGACGGCGGCTTCCGGGTCAAGGTTGGCGGCCACACCGAACTGATCGGCGGCGTGATCGAATCCAGCCAGGCGGCGGTCGACCAAGGCAAGAACAGCCTGACCACCGCCACGCTCGCCACCCGCGACCTGGCCAACCACGCCGACTACGAAGGCCAAAGCGTCAGCGTCGGCATCAGCTACAGCACCGCCAAGAAGGACGACGGCAGCCCGGTCGGCCACGGCGGCTTCAACGCCGCGCCACCGGCGGCGATGAACGCCGAAGGCAGCCAGCGCAGCGTCACCCGCGGCGGCATCAGCGGTGGCGAGCTCGTCATCACCGACGCCGCCGGCCAGGCCGCGCGCACCGGCCAGACCCCCGAAGCCGCCGTTGCCGCCCTGAATCGCGACGTGACCACCGGCCAGGACAGCACCCACGCCATCCACAACACCTTCAACCCGGACGCCATCCAGGCCGCCTTCGACGTCACCGCCGCGTTCACCCGCGAAATCGGCACCTACCTCGACTACCGGGCCAAGGAAGCCGACCAACTGCAAAACCAGATCGACGCCGAACTTGGCAAACCGGCGGACCAGGTTGACCACGCCCGGCTCAACCAATTGACCGGCGAACTGGCCGGACTGCAAACCTGGCAGATGGGCGGCACCGGCCGGCAAGTGCTCACCGCGCTGGTCGGCGCGGCCAGCGGCAACGTCACCGGCGCGGCCGGCGACATGGTGCGGGCCATGGCGGTGAACTACCTGCAAAGCCTGACGGCGGCGGAAATCAAGAACTACGCCGACGGCCTGAAAGACGCCAACGGCCAAGCCACCCCCGAAAGCGAACTGGTGCGCGCCACCCTGCAAGGTCTGGCCGCCTGCGCCGGAGCCGGCGCCCAGGGCGGCGACTGCGGCAACGCCGCCCTGGCGGCGGGCGCCAACACGGTGATCAACACCCTGCTGGGCGAGACCGAAGGGCTGACGGCGGAACAACGCGAAGCGCGCCAGAACTTGATCGGCAATCTGGTGGCAGGGGTATCCGCCACCGGGGGTTCGGCGGCCACGGCCACCACGGCGGCGCGGATCGAAGGGGAGAACAACGGGCTGTTCCTGTTCCCGCTGGCGGTGAAGTTGGCGGACCTGGGTTTCACCACGTATGACGCCTGGCAACTTCAGAAGGCGGTGCGGGAGGGGCGCGCGGACGACGCCACGGAGATTGCGGCGGGCATGGCCCTTGCGGTGGTGCCGGGCGGCAAGGCGGTGGACAAGATCAGGGACGTGCTGGGCAAATCCGGCAAGGTCGGGCAGGATGTGGCGAAGAGCACAACTGCTGAGCGGATTGTTGTTGCAAAGGGGGCAGCGGAAACGACGACGGTCATCGGCCGCGTCAAGGATCTCCAAAAGCTTGGTCCTGGCGAGAAGTCGCTGCTTGACCGTTTGCCGAACCTCGGCAACCCGAAGGCGAATTGGCAGCAAAACGCAGGCGTCTTGCGAGAAGAGATGCGCCTCGGTAGGCCGATTCGTGATGCATCGCCCTTGGACACCACCGGGCAGTTCCTAAACGCCGAGCGAAATCTGCTGCTGGATCGTGGCTGGACGTTCGACCGAGCGACCAACTTCTGGATGCCGCCGAAGCCATGACCCAGGAGGAGAAAGTCATGTCTGAACAGGATCGAGAGCAGCTCAACTTTGAGGGCGCAACCAAGAAGGCGTTCGCGTTCCTCAATGAACTTGGCTTCTTCCAAGTGGAGTCTCTGCCAACGCTCGTTCGCTACCAGAAAGACGACGTTGAAATAGCCGTGCACCACGGCCGACTGTCGTACGAGATTGGGGCTGACATCTCGTATCTGGGAAAGCAATACGCGCTGGCGGAGATCGTGCGCGCCGTTGATCCTGATGCTGCCAAGCGATGCGGCAACCTGATGGCATCAACGACAGAAGGCGTAGCCATGGGGCTCGATGAATTGGGTTCGTTGATGAAGCGCTATGGCGTTGCGGCGCTGCGAGGTGATCCACAGTTCTTCTCGACGCTTGAGGAAAAGCGCAAGGTCTGGGTCGAGGAATACTGGCTCGATGGTCTTGCCCGGCAAGTGCGACCGCAAGCCGAAGAGGCGTTCCGCTTGGGGGATTACGCGAAAGCAGCTGAACTGTATGCGCGCGTTCGATCTCGCCTCAGCCCGGCGGAGACCAAGAAGTTGCAGCTTGCCGAAGAGCGCAGCAAGCGTTGATCAGCTCTTGCTCTTCTTCTCGCTGGGCGTGACGAACCCGATAGGCCGCTTGGGCGGCTCGGGCGGGGTCATGAGTTCGCGGATGGCCTCGAAGACCTGCTTGAGCTGGGCGCGGGTGTTGCGGCTGAAGCTGTCGTGCTGCAGGGCCAGCGCCTCGGTCTTCTCTTCGAGTTCCCCGAGCCGTTTGGCCAGGTCGCCGTGCGTGGCGGCCAATGCCCGCACGCGCACGAAGGTGCGCATGATCTCGATGTTCACGGCGACGGCGCGCGGACTGCCGAGCACCGAAGAGAGCATGGCCACGCCTTGCTCGGTGAAGGCATAGGGCGCGGTGCGCCGGCCACCACGGCCCGGCGGGTTTGAGGTCACAGATTGTGACCGCAAAGCGGCCCACTCCCGGGGGTCGAGCTGGAACATGAAATCCCCCGGAAAACGCTCGGCGTTGCGCTTGAACCGCCCCGGATTTTGAGGAGGTTCCTTTCCTTGAGAAGATGGAGCCATG
>CAZXXC010000189.1:0-4377 GCA_964644665.1 uncultured Methylococcaceae bacterium | reverse complement strand
TTCATCGAGACCGGAGCCGCCAAGGAGGATGCCTGGACCGCACAGAAGTCCATCTTCGTGTGGATTCCCCTGGTGCTGGTCGCTACATTCGTTCTGCTGATGCTGCAGTTGCAGAACCTGGCCCAGGCCTTCCTGGTGTTCCTCACCGCGCCCCTGGGGGTCATCGGCGCCGCCTTCGCCTTGCTGCTGTTCCAAGCGCCCTTCGGCTTCGTCGCCCTGCTGGGTATCCTCGCGCTGGCCGGCATGATCATGCGCAACTCGGTCATCCTGGTGGACCAGATCCAGCAGGACGAGAAGGCGGGACTCAGCACCTACGAGGCCATCGTCGAATCCAGCGTCCGCCGTTTCCGGCCCATCCTGCTGACGGCCGCTGCCGCGGTGCTGGCGATGATCCCCCTATCGCGCAACGACTTCTTCGGTCCCCAGGCGATCACCATCATGGGTGGACTCGTCGTCGCCACGGCGCTGACGGTTTTCTTCCTGCCGGCCTTGTTCGCCGCCTGGTTCAAGGTGGAGCGGGCAGCTGCGCGGGAAACCTCACCTTCGGAGACAAAGGCCGAACCCACGTTTTCCCATGACACCGGAGGTATATGATGAACAGCAGTTTGACTTGCCTCATTTCCGTCGTCACTGCCTTCGGCCTGGCGGCGTGCACCCCGACCCGCGTCGATCCCAAGCTACAACTGCCGGCCGTAACGGATTGGCAGCATGGCCCCGGCGCGGCTGCCCTTAGCAACCGAGCCGAACTGACGTCCTGGTGGCGGAGCTTCGGGGACCCGGTGTTAGATGAACTGATCGCCGGGGCCATCGCCGCCAACCAGGATCTCCGCATCGCCAAGGCCAGGGTGTGGGAGGCCCAGCAGATGGTCACGGTGGCCGAGTCGGCGCTTTATCCTACCGTGGAATTCAACGCCAACGGCGGGCGTGAGCGGAGCATCAACCGGGTTTTCGCAGTACCTGGGCCGAAGGGCATCGAGTTGATCGCACCGGCGGGCAACGCGTTCAGCGGCGGACTCGCGGCGCGCTGGGAAATCGACCTGTTCGGCGGCCGGCACCTGGAGGCGGATGCCGCATCAGCCCAGGCCGCCGGAGCCCGCGAAGGCAAACGGGCGGTGCTGGTTGGGCTGCTCGCCCAGGTGGCGACCAACTACCTGGAGCTGCGCGGCGTGCAGGCCAGGACCCATGTCCTCGAAGCCAATATCGCCACGGACACCGAGCGACTGCGAGTGGTTCGCGCGCTGCGCAAAGCCGGGTTGGCCCGCGATTGGGACGTGCAGCGCCAGGAAACCCAGCTGCACGCCACCGAGGCAGGATTGCCTACGCTTATTGCGGCGGACAATCTGATTCACCGCCTCGGGGTCTTGTCGGGCAAGCCGCCGGCCAGCCTCCACGCCCGTCTGGCCCCGCCGGCGCCACTGCCGGCATCGGTACCGCAGCTGCCCAAACTGCTGCCGGCTTCGCTGCTGGACCAGCGGCCGGACCTTCGCCTCGCCAAAACTGAAGTGGGCGCTGCGGCGGCACGCCTGGGTGTGGCCCGGGCCGATCTCTATCCAAAACTAGTGCTCTCGGTCAGCGGAGGATTCGGGACCTTGGCGGCGGGCGGCTATGGCTCCCTCGCGGAAGGTATCTATGCACTGGGCTCGGGGATCTCCGCGCCCATCTTCAATGCCGGGCGCATTCGGGCGCAAATCGCAGCGGCGGACGCCCGGCTCGACCAGGCAGCAGCGAATTACGAGAAGACCTTTCTGACAGCCTTGGAGGACGTGGAGAACGCCTACGTTCAGCACCGCTCGATGAATTCTCGGCGCGACCGACTGCTCCAGGCAGAGACGGCTGCAGAACAGTCCCGCAGAGAAGCCGACGCTCTGTTTCGGCAAGGAGCGACCGACCTGCTGGGGGTGCTCGATGCCCAGCGCAGCAAATTGCAAATCAGCGACCAACGAATCAGCGCCGAAACGGAAATAGCTGTGGCGATGGTATCGCTCTATCGGGCTTTCGGAGGAGGATGGTCGGAGGATCCGGGCCCTACGGATGTCGCGAATGTGACTGAGGGTTGGTTCGGCCGGGGGATCGCCACATCGGACGGCGGTAATAGTTGGTATGGAAAGGTGGATGAACTGTCCTTGAGAAAGCCCGCGGCGATATCCTGGGATGCCAGGCGTGGGCCGATAGCCATTCTGAATTTCTACAAATCATTAAGGATGACGCCATGTCGAACGACGTGATCTTTAGCCTCATCTGGCTGGCCGCCGCGAGCGCCACCATCGTGCTCATTTCCTTCATCATCGAGGCGATGCGGCCTATCCCCGTAACGCCGGAACGGCTGTTCTGGGCGCCGGACATCCCGATCCAATATGTCACCGTCAACGGCATCCGCCTTCGCTACATCACTGCAGGTGAGGGTCCGACCTTGGTTCTCTTGCACACGCTGAGGACGCAACTCGACCTCTTCGAGAAGGTCGTCCCCGAGCTCGTCAAGAGTTTCACCGTCTATGCGGTCGACTACCCTGGTCATGGCTATTCAGACATACCGTCCGCCAAATACGACGCCGCGTTTTTTGCCGATGCGGTCGAAAGTTTTCTCGACGCGCTGGACTTGCGCAAGGTCACCCTTGCCGGAGTCTCCATCGGGGGCTCGATTTCGCTCATGCTCGCGGCTCGTAACAATCGGCGAGTTGTGCGTGTGGTGGGGATCAACCCTTACGATTACGCGAAGGGACGCGGCATGGCGCGCAGTTCTTTTCTCGCGCGGCTCATCGTCGCATTAGCCGACATACCAATACTCGGCGAGACGGTCATGCGTATGCGCCGATTCTTCGTGATGAAATCGATACTCGAAGGCGGTGTAGCCGATCCAGATCACCTTCCAACAGAGCTGCTAACGGAGATGTATCTGCTCGGCAACCGACGCGGCCATTATCGTGCCTTCCTCAGCCTACTCCGCAACGCCGAGAGCTGGGAAACGGCCAGGAAAGCCTATTCGAACATCAAGATTCCCGTGCTCTTGCTCTGGGGCGATCGCGATTGGTCACGGCCCGACGAACGAGAACATGATCGGCAGATTGTGCCCGGCGCCGAAATGGCGACCGTCGAGAACGGAGGGCATTTCCTGCCACTCGATAGACCCGATGCGGTCATCGACTATCTGCTCGCGTTTCGGGCTTCAGCAGGATATTCCGGGATGAGTAAGCATGCTGCTACGGAGTAAGGGCCTCATTCGAACGCTGGTCCTTTGAGCGGATGTGCCGCCGCGCGGGCCTTGTCGTCGGGGTTCAACGACCGGCCGGAACAGGCGTCCCGGTCGTTCGACAGTGCGCGCGACAGCGTCGTGATGGGGGCGAAGGCGCAGGCCTCTTGGTGATTGAGACGCTGGAGCATGCCCGCGTCGGTGTGCCTGTGAATTGTTGACCTTGGGAATTTCGGCCGCGTACCTGCTGGGCTGAGTGGACCGCCGTGGTTTTGGCGGGCTATGACACGACTGCGCCGACGCCAACGACCTGGACTTGAGCTTCACCACTCACGCCATCAACGACGGCTCGGTCCCCGATCCCGGCACGCTGGCCCTGTTCGGGCTGGGGGCCGTGCTGCTGTGGAGCCGGCGAGTCCGTTAAGGAGCAAGATTTGGCCACCCAGGGCCAGGGGATGGCTCCCGGAAGCATGGGAAACGTTTACGGGAGGGGGACGCTGGGCGAATTTAAGTCGGGAAGCATGGACCCTGGCCTCGCCTCCTCGAGTGACCGGCGACCGCCAGAAAGCGGCCCCACAGCGTTCGCTGATGTGAGCGGCTGCAATGGGTCGTGAGCACGCCGTCGCCAGCTCGGAAAGCTGCCATTCTGCTGTCCCGACGCCCGTACGGCAGCAAAGCATCACTTTGCTGACTCAGACGGTCACTTAGTCGAACGTCAGCACTGGCCGAGGACCTGCCGGCCGCCGTGTGCCTTTGGATGACTGCTCAACTCTGTAACCTGCCGTTTTAGGCATGTGGCCGGTACAACCCGAGCCAGTCGGCCGAAAAGCGCTGTTCCAGCGACCGATTTTCCGAGTGCACCAAAAAATCGCCTTTCGAGGTTGCCCGTAGCGCCGCGTGACGGGAGTAACCTAGGAGGCTGTCGGACTTTCGATCAAAAAGCTCAACTTGACTAACTATTGGCCAAATTTGGCAGCTCTACGCGAATTTAGAGGCACTCGATCAATCTGAATTCCTCATTTTTTGCATACGAGCGCGGGCCGAAGCTAAGTCCTACAGACTCCTAGGCAATTCGATAGGTTCGGACGCGCGGGGCGCTGCGCGCGTTTTCGAGGGCAAGACGGCCGTCCCTCCAAGGATTGTGTCGCCATTTTTTGCGAAACCTGACGGGACATCCCAGTCACCCTCAG
>CAZXXC010000188.1:0-4384 GCA_964644665.1 uncultured Methylococcaceae bacterium | reverse complement strand
CACCTGGACGTGTTCCGGCTCTCGGTGCTCCCCGGCACGGTCCTGGCGGACCGTGCCGTCGGGCTCAGGCTGGAGCATGAGAAGCGGCCGCCCTACGCGGTCCGCTCCTCGCCGTCCTTCCCGTCCGGGGACCTGGCCCGGGCGGAATCCCTGGGCCGAGCCGTGGACCTCTTCTACTCCCGGGGACGCGCCGTGGGCTGGTTCCTGCCCGTCCTGCGCCCCCTTCGGACGAAGCCTTCGGCGTTCCTGGAGGGTATCGCCGACCGGGTCCGGGATCTCCCGGGCGCCCGGGGGGAGCCCCGGCACGAGGATGTCGAGGCGTTCCAGCTGGAAACCCTCGAGGACGCCTACCACGCCGCCGGCGCGGAGGGGCTCCTGCCTGATGTGGCGGAAAACGAGGAACTCTCCGTTGTCGAGATCGTCCCGTCTCAGCATTTCACGCAGCCGCCGCCCCGCTATTCCGAGGCCGCTCTGATCAGGGAACTCGAGGAACAGGGAATCGGCAGGCCCAGCACGTACGCCACGATCCTGTCGACCATCGTCGAACGCGAGTACGTGGAACTGAAGAAGCAGCGCCTGTACCCCACGGAACTCGGGCGGCTCATCGACGGCCTGATGGTCGAACATTTTCCCAATGTGGTAGATGTCAAGTTCACCGCGCAGATGGAGAAAAGCCTCGACGAGATCGGAAGAGGCGAGCATGCGTACCTGGAACTACTCAAAGACTTCTATGGACACTTTTCGACAACACTCGAGGCCGCCCAGCTCAATATGCTCAACCTCAAGGGAGTCGGCCTGCCCACGGAACTCGAATGCCCACGCTGCGGACGTCCTTTGAACATAAGGTGGAGTCGCAACGGTTCATTTCTTGCCTGCAGCGGCTACCCGGATTGCCGTTTTTCGGCGGACTATGAACGGGATGAGAAAGGGCGCATTCACGTCGTTACGGACAAATCGACGGGGGAGACTTGTGAGAAATGCGGGCAGCCGATGGTGCTCAAGAAAGGCAGGTTCGGTACCTTTCTTGCCTGCAGCGGCTACCCCGAGTGCAGAAATACACGGGCTCCGCGCACGGGAGTCCCCTGCCCGCGGGAGGGGTGCGACGGGGAGTTGGTGGAGCGGATCGGAAAGGCCGGCCGGCATTTTTACGGGTGCAACCGCTACCCCGAGTGCAAGACCGTCTTCTGGGGAAAGCCCGTTCCCGGCGAGTGCCCTCGGTGTGGATCCAAGGTGTTCCTGGAAAAGCAGAGCAGGAGGTTCGGAACTAAACGGGTGTGCGTGAATCCTTCCTGCAAATACGAAGAGAAAGAAGGCTCCGGCCAGGACTCGGAGAACACAGAGGACTGAATGTGGTGATGCCGCTTTCGTTCCCGGTTCAGCAGATCCTTGTGTTCCTGCTCGGGTGCTGCCTGGGAAGCTTCTATAACGTGGTGATCCATCGCCTTCCGCGGGGAATGTCGCTTGTGCGCCCGGCGTCTCATTGTCCCGTCTGCCTGCATCCCGTTTCCTTCTACGACAACCTTCCCGTCATCAGCTACCTGGTCCTGATGGGCAGGTGCCGCCGCTGCAAGGCGCACATCTCTCCGCGATATCCGCTGGTCGAAATTCTCACCGGGGGGCTTGCTGTCCTCCTCTTCCGCAAATACGGTCTTCACCAGCAGGTGTTCATCGAGTTTTTCTTTGTTTCCCTCCTGATCATCATCACCTTCATCGACCTGGACACCTACACTGTCCCCGATGTTCTCTCCCTGTCCGGAATCGTGGCGGGTTTTGCATTTTCCTTTTTCAGCTTCCGGCTTTCCTGGATGGAATCCCTCCTGGGGATCGTCCTGGGGGGAGGACTTTTCTATCTGATCGCGGTGGGGTACCAGGCCGTACGAAAGCAGGAGGGACTCGGCGGGGGAGACATCAAGCTCCTCGGGATGATCGGTGCCTTTGTGGGATGGTCCGGTGTGGTGTTCACCATACTGGTGGCGTCCGTTGCGGGGGTTCTTGTGGGTTTCATCGTCATGAGGCGAACCCGGAAAGGCTTATCCACCATGGTTCCCTTCGGTCCGTTTCTTTCCCTTGGAGCCGTGTGCTACATCTTTTTCGGGCAGAGCTTTTACGCCTGGTACCTGGGTGATCTGTTGAAGGTTTAGGGAAGGGGGGTGCATGCAGGGTGACGAGGAAATGCTTTTTCGTAGACCGGATCGACCCCGGAGAAGAGCGGATCAGGCTGACGGGTGAGACTGCACATCACATAGAGAATGTGCTCAGGTCTAAACCCGAAGACGAAATCGAGGTCCGCGACGGACGGGGCCGAGGATGGAAGGGCGTGATCACGGCGATCAGGTCCGGGTCCGTGGAAGTCCACATTCGGGAAGAGATGGAATCATCTGCGGAATCACCCCTCGACCTGACGCTTGCCCTCGCTTTTGCGCGTTTTGACCGCATGGAACTGGTCCTGCGGCAGGCTACGGAGATGGGGGTGAGCCGGTTTGTGGCCTTCCGGGCACGGCGCAGCCAATACGGGCTTGCGGGGGCTCGACTTCGAAAAAGGATGGACAGGTGGGTCAAGATCACCCGGGAAGCGTTGTGCCAGTGCGGCAGAACCCGGGTGCCCGAGGTCGTGATTCTTTCGGATATGTCCGAATTCTTGAACCTGGCGGAGGATGAGGCACGAAATGCGGGCGGATGCCTCAAAGTGGCTGCGTGCGAACAGGAACCCGAGCGGAGCCTGCTGTCTCTGAAGAATATCCGGCCTCGATGCAGCCGGGCCGTTGTGGCGGTGGGACCCGAAGGCGGCTGGCATGCGGAGGAAGTGGACGGGTTCGGAGAGGCGGGATTCCACATGGTGCGCCTGGGACCGAGGATCCTGCGGCTCGAAACGGCGGCTGTCGCCCTGGTCGCTTCCGTCCAGCTTCTCTGGGGGGATTTCGGCTCGCGTGCTTCAGGGAGGGAAGACGAATCATGAGATGTTCCAGGTGTGGTTATACGAGCTTTGACTATTTGTCCGAATGCAGAAGCTGCAATACGGGCCTGGCAAAGGTGAGGGATGAACTGGGCTTCCCGCCGGTAAAACCGGCAATGCCTTTTCTGCTCGGATCCCTGCTGAAGGACTCCCAGCCTGCGGCGTTGCAGCGCCGTGAAATCATCCCGGATGACTCAGCTGCTTCATCGCTTCCGGAGATCGTGTTCGAGGACGGTTTCGACAAAGCTGCGCATGTAGAGGCTCCCGGACGGGCGGTTGCAGGCGTCAGCGGCCCGAGCTCAGAAAGCCCTGCCGGCAGGCAGGCACATGGAGGAGTCCCCGGAGAATTCTATGACGGAGAACTGCCCGAGATCCTCGCGGAAGAATTCCGGCTCGGACTGTCGCAACAGGACCTCGAAAATGTCCTGGAACGACTCCAGGAGATTCCTCACGATACTGAACCCGCCGGAACCGGAAAAAGGAACCGATAGGGAGGATGCCGGCTGTTCGCCGCTTCTGTCGAAATAGATCTGTCTAAAAAGATCTTGACACTGCCGGGGTATTTGGTTACTATCCGCGCCGTTTGGGGCGAGGTAGCTCAGTCGGTAGAGCAGTGGACTGAAAATCCTCGTGTCCTCAGTTCGATTCTGAGCCTCGCCACCAAACAAACCAACCAAATAAAGCACTTACAATGTGCTAAATCAAACTGACGAAGCCCGCCAAAAGCGGGCTTTGGTTTTTTCGGGGTTTTGGATAATCATTGGACAATTCTCGTCGGGCAGGCGCGGGTGTGCGCCATTCTGCACGAACCCCCCATTATCTTCCTCGATGAACCCACCACCGGCGTCGACCCGCTCAGCCGCAGACGCTTCTGGGATCTCATTTACGACATGGCCGACCGGGGAGTGACTGTTTTCGTTACCACTCACTACATGGAAGAGGCCGAATACTGCGATCGCCTCGCCCTCATCTACCGCGGGCGCCTGGCAGCCCTCGGCAGCCCCGCCGAACTCAAGACCCGCCGAATGGCCGGAGAAATCATCGAGGTACTCGTTTCCTCCCCGCAGGATGTCATGGACAGCTTTGCAGAGCTGCCCGGAATCCGCAGCGTGGCACTGTTTGGAGCCGGGCTGCACATGGTCGTAGACGATGCCGTTCAGGCTCGAACGGCCATCGAGAAGGAACTGGAGAGGCTGGGCGTCCGCCCCGGGCGCATGGAGAAAATCCTTCCCGGCATGGAAGATGTTTTTGTTTCCCTGATCGAAGAAGTCGACCGGGAAGAGGAAACCGTTCGGAACGCAGGGAAAGCCGGCTCTTCGTAGTGTAACGAGACCGCCGCGGTTCCCGGCCAATACCGGTTCCACGGACAAACTCGTACCCGCACAGTTGTCGCACAAAGGTGGAAGACACCCGCAGCAACGTCATGGCTTC
>CAZXXC010000187.1:0-4393 GCA_964644665.1 uncultured Methylococcaceae bacterium | reverse complement strand
TCTAAGCGGACTGTTGGCGTACACTGATTGCGCATAATATGTATTATGTCAAATAAAATCGGTGACGAGTTCTGGATCACAGAATGCCGTTCAACAGCCTTCCTGCCGCACCGCTGGCCAGAACGATCAGCCACGACGGGAGCGTGAAGCCGGCCCAGGCGGCCAACGCCCCGGGACGGTGTGACGCGCTCAGGGACGGGGAATCCGGTAGGTCTGGCCTGCATACTCCAGCGTCATGCCGTTCTCCTCGATGCGCCGGACCACAGCGCCTCCGTCGATCCGATCTCCTTCCCGATATTTCCGGTTCTGGATGATCACGAACCGCTCGCCATCGGCGTGTGAAGTGTACGCATACACGTTGATCTTGGGCTTCGGCAGACCGTCTGCCGATTCGCCTGAGTCGACCGGCAGCGATTGCTCTGGCACTCGCGGAGCCGAAAGACGCACCGGACGATCAAGTGCCTCGTCTTGGCGTTCGGCGAGGTCCGATTCAACAAGCGTCTGTTGCCGCTCGGCGAATGCCGCAGCCGACCGTGACTGAAGTTTCTCCTTCGCCGGACGGCCGATTGAAGCGGCCTTCCGTGGGCTCGTGGCTGTCGGCTTGGCCTTGGCGGTAGCAGTTGCCACGGTTGCCGGGGCCGGCATGTTCTCTTTGGATGATTCCGAGGCCACCGACCTCTCGGTGGGCTTGGGATGGCTATCGGCGACCGGAGCCGCCCGCTGATCCGCTGTCGGCTCGCCGGGAGTTGCATCTTGTGGGACAGGAATCTGGGCCGAAGCCTGGCGTTCGGCGACAAGCTTTGGCGCCAGCAGGTAAGCCAATGCCGCGACATTGGTCACCGCGGCGAGAACCACGACCGCAAGCCGCCAACGCGAACTCTTCCGAAGGGGCTCGGCGACCAGCCGGGCCAGCGGCTGTTCTTCGATCTCACGTCGCTGCCGTTCCGATTTGCGGAGTGCGTCGAGGATGTAGGACATGTGAGGCCCCCTATCGCGTGGCGTTGTGGCTGATGGGCGCCAAGACAGGGGCGGATCGCACACCGCTGAGAGCGGCTAGAGTCCTTTCTCCGGCAATCCCGTCGACCTGCATGCCCCGGCTGTCCTGAAAACGCATGACGGCCGATTTCAGCGCCCCATCAAACGATTGCGGTGAACCGGTGGCGGCGGCGCCATAACCCGCCGCGGCCAGTTGTCGTCGCAACCAGAGGATGGCCGGATCGTTCATGCCGGGAACCAGCAGTGCACGATTCGACGGCGGCTCCCAAACTACCAGACTGTCTCCGGCCCAACGCGAAATGACTTCCAGCGTCGGGAACTTGACGGCCTGGCCGTCCTGATCGAGAAATTCCGCATGCGTGTCACTGGAGTCCAGCAACAACACAGCGCGCTGGTCGCCCTGCATGTTACGGATCGTCAGAATGGCGGGCAGATTCTGCCGGCGCAATTCGTCCCAGGCACCGTGTTGTCGCAGGCAGCGCAGTCCCACCGCCCTCACCTGCTCACAATCGACTGGCTGTGCCGACTGATCCGGGCGTAAACGGGCCATTAGCCTTCCCAGAACCACGGTTTCGGCATGCTCCGGATTTTCGAGCCATTCGGCGAATGCCGGAGTCGTCGGCGGTTTCCCCGGCGCTGGAGGAGAATTGGCCCCGTCCGAGGGGGAGTCTGCTACTTCGAGCCGGGTTTCGATCGCAGCGGCTACGGTCCCGGCGTCATCTGCAACGGGTGGTTCCGGCCGATCGGGTGCTGTGGCTTCCGCGCGCCTCTCGACCGGCCGTTGTCCTTCACGACGATCCAGCATCAACATCGAGGCGCTCGCGAGACCCAGGAACAGCGCCGCTGCAAGCCCCGATATCCAGGAGCCAGCGACACCGACGGGTGCGTAGACCTCCCGATAGGCCTTCTCCACGATTTTGCGGTCGACCGAGTGTCGATCAAGGGTGAATGCACCCAGCAGAGCACGATCGCAGATGACGTTGATCAGCCGCGGGATCCCGCGTGAGAGGTGAAAAACCGCTCGAATCGCCGACGGACTGAACATACCCGGCGAGCCGCTGGCGACGGCCAGGCGGTGCAGGATGTACTGGCGGGTGTCCGCCTCGTCCAGCGAGTCGAGGTGATAGCGTGCAGTGATCCGTTGCTTCACCTGGCGCAAGTCCTCCCGGTTTAGAAGTTCCGGCAGTTCGGGCTGCCCGACCAAGACGATCTGCAGCAGCTTGGTGGTCGGTGTTTCCAAGTTGGTCAGCAGGCGCACCTGCTCCATTACATCGACGCTAAGGCTTTGTGCTTCGTCGATCACGGCGACGGTTCGTCGCCCGCGCGCGTGATTAGCCAGCAGGAACTGATTGAGCGCGTCGATCAGCAGCTTGCGACTGTCCGTCTCACGGGGATAGCGAATATGCAGTTCATCACAGAGCGCCGCCAGCAGTTCGAAGCTGTTCAACCGGGGGTTCAGAATCAGTGCGACGTCGACGTTGTCGCCCAAGTGTTCCAACAGCGTGAAACACAGCGTGGTCTTGCCGGTCCCGACCTCACCCGACAACATCACGAAGCCGCCGCCCTCCCCCAACCCGTACATCAGATGGGCAAGCGCTTCCTGATGTTTGGGGCTTAGGTAGAGAAACCGGGGATCGGGATTGATCGCAAACGGGGGCTGTTGGAAACCGAAGTGCTTGAGGTACATGCGCAATCTTCCGGGCTTCAGGGAAGCCGCGTCGAGCGGGCGCGGATGAATCCATTCGCGCAAATGGCAATCGGACCACGTTCCGGCGGCACCGGTTTGCCGTGGCTAATGACGACCTTGCGCCGCATAGGCGCCCAAAGAAAACATGCAATCCGATGAACGGCTTGGTGTCGATTCGACGGGTATCACAATGACAATTTTCAGTCTGACATCAAGCGCCTAATCTTGCAACTCGAGTTGCAAGGGTGTGCTGCCGCCAGCGAAGCCCGAACCGTGACATTCCGGAATCCAGCATCCCCGGCGGGTGCAACTCTCCGGCACTTCTCCATGACATCCCGGGAATCGAGTGAACGTCGAGAGATTCGGAATGCTGTAACAAAGTTCTGCTCCAATGTGTCCGTTCGACAAAATTGCGCTCAGACTTGGAACAGCGTGGCTTGTTCGCGCGGCGACATCGATTTGCTGCCTGTCCGATACCGACAAGATGGTCGGCACCGGTACAGAACGTGTTCCGAAACCCCCGGTGGCGCTGTCGGGCGCAGTCGGTGCCTGCCGGCGAATATCCACCCGCATGGCCCGCAGGGCATGGGCGGATGGCGGAACGACCAACAGAGTCGAATGGGGTGTCGCGCCCGGATCGATTCCACAGCACCGGATCCCACCGGGAAAGTGCCGTTCCTGCCAGCTACCGACGGAATGGTTCAATCTGCGATCTTTGCGGTCAGTTTCTCGTACTCGGTGCGTACCAATTGCTGCCCGTAGACGCGTTCCAAACGGCGCATCGTGAAATGCGCATGGGCGATATCCTGAAAATGTTCTAGAAAGATCAGATTGACTAGGGCACCGGTCGCCGCGCCGAGAAACGGCACCATCTGCACGGCTGCCTTTTGCGTCACCACGACGCCAAAGCGCGCTGCAATTTCCGCGATGAAGCGCACCAGTCCCGGGGGACTCCACTTCACGATACCCTGGCTGGCGACCTGTTCCGAGATCATGGAGAAGTGCATGGCGAGGACCAGCCGGATTCCGTAGTATCCGGTTTCCGCTGCCTCGTCCGCCTGCGAGCGGCCGCCGAGAGCAAACACTTCCATGCAGGCCAGACGGGATTCCAAGCTGGATAGGTCTTCACCTTCATTACGTGCGATGTCGGCGACCGAACGCAGAAGGATCGTCGAGGTCACCGGCAACTCCGCCAACACCGAAGGCAGGCCGAACATCCCTCCCGCCGCGCCGGAGCACGCGCTGAAGAGCTTGTGGTAACGGCTGCGCCGGACCCGGTGTGGCTTTGGTCCCAGCGACAAGATCGCAACGTCCAGTGACTTTTCCAGGGTCCTGCGGATCGTCTGGTGCAAGCTCGAATACCAGCTATCCGGGAGCAATTCGAAGAACTTTTCGATCGATGTCCCGAGCTTACTGGTCAAGCGTGCCGCCAGGCTCGGATGCTCGAGCTTCTGGCAGGCCTGCCGAAGCGCCAACTGATCATCGGGGCGGAGCACTGCGAGCGCCGGCAATCGGGTTTCCGGCTCACTGACTGACATGGCGGGATCAAATCGATGGTGTGCTACAGCGACACTCTACCCGATCGCCGTCCAACCGTACATGGCGGACTCGGCGTGTGCGGGACCTTTCCTCCCGCCCTACTCCCCGCGCAGACGTGTCGGGCGCGGACGCTTCGTTGGGCGGCGTCGTCGCGCCAATTGCATGATCGCC
>CAZXXC010000186.1:0-4420 GCA_964644665.1 uncultured Methylococcaceae bacterium | reverse complement strand
CTACGGCGTCGGCGCGCGTTACCGCTCGCCGGTCGGGCCGATCAACCTGGATCTGGCCTATGGCGAGGCCACCGGCGAATTGCGTCTGCACTTTTCGCTCGGAGTGTCGTTTTGACGCGGCGGGCTCGCGCGCTGGCGCTGTTCGCCGGCCTGTTCGCGCTGGCGTTGGCGGCGCTGGTCGCGGCCGGCGCCTGGGTGCTGGGCAGCGACGAAGGCTTCCGCTGGCTGACCCGGGCGGTGACCACGCTGAGCGGCGAGCGCATCCGTTTCGAGGGCGTCGAGGGCCATCCGGGCGTGCCGATCGGCGTCGAACGACTCAGTATCGACACCGCCGATTTCCGTCTGGAAATCACCGGCCTGAACCTGCGCTGGCGGCCGCGCGCGCTCTGGCAGCGCCGGCTGGAGATCGATGCGCTGACGGCGCGCGGCGTCGATCTCGACATCCTCGGCGAGGACTCCACGCCGCCGGCTCCGCCGGCCAGCCTGCGCGCGCCGCTCGATCTTCATCTGCGCGCGTTCGATCTGGCGCGGCTGCAAGCGCGCCGGGGCGGCCGGGCGCTGGTCCTGGAAAACCTACGCGGCGGCCTCGATGGCGGCGGCGACCGCTACCGGCTGGCCGGCCTGACCGGACACCTGGCCGGAGCCGGGCTGAGTGGCGAACTGGAGCTCGCCAAGGATGCGCCGTTCGCGCTGCGCGGCGACTTCAGCGCGGTCTGGCCGGAACCCGGGTCGGGGCGGGCCGCGCTGGCGCTGACCGGCAACCTGTCGGCGCTGGATTTCCGGCTCGACGCCAGCGCCCGGGACATGCGCTTCCGGGCCGATGGCGCGGCGGCGCCGTTCGCCGAAATTCTCGTGCCGCGCCTGCTGGTGGCCGGGGAGGGCATCGATCCGAGCCGGCTCCGGGCCGACGCGCCGCGCGCCGATCTGGCCTTTTCCGGGGTGTTCGAAGGGCAGCCGGGCGAGCGCCTGCTCGGTACCTTCAGCCTGAGCAACCGCCTGGCCGGGCGCCTGGACCAGAATCTTCTGCCCCTGGCCAACCTGACCGGCGCCGTGCATGGCGACACCGATCGGGCCGATTTCAGCGCGCTGCTGGTCGATCTGGGCGCCGCCGGCCGGCTGACCGGCGGCGGCCACTGGCGCGACGGCCGGGTGACGCTCGACCTGGCCGGCGGCAACCTGAATCTGGCCGGGCTGCATCGCGCCGCGCGCGCCACCCGGCTGGCGGCGGACCTGCGCCTGGAGGGCGACGCCGATGGTCGGACGATCGCCGGCGAACTGCGCGAGGTCTGGGGGCAAGGCCGTTTCCGTCTGTCCCATGCCGATGGCGAATTGCGCCTGGAGGCGGCGGATTTCAGCGGTCAGGCTGGCCGGCTGACGGCCACGGGCTGGCTGCGGCTGGATGCCAGCCGGGCCTTTGCCGTCGAGTTCGACGCCAGCCGGATCAATCCGGCGCGTTTCGTCGAGTTTCCGCGCGCGCGCCTGAACGCGCGTGGCCGGGCGCAAGGCACGTTGATGCCGGCGCCGGAGCTGGATGTCGATTTCGTCCTGCCGGCCGGTGAACTGGCTGGCCGGCCGGTCAGGGGACATGGCCGCCTGAGCTATCGGGACCGTCACCTCGCCGATGCCGACATCGATCTCGATCTGGCCGGCAACCGGGCCAGATTCCAGGGCAGCCTGGGACGCGCCGGCGACCGCCTGCGCTGGGAGATCGACGCGCCCGCGCTGGCGCGCCTGCATCCGGACTTGGGGGGGCGCCTGGCCGGCGCCGGCGGTCTTGGCGGTTTCGGCGACTTCGATGACGGCGCCGGTCCGCCGTGGCTGGAAGCCGACCTGACCGGCGCCGACCTGCGCCTGCCCGGCGGCATCGCCACCGACCGCCTGGAAGCGCGGCTGGACTTGCGCGCCGCCGTCGGCGCGCCGTTCGCGGGCCGGATCGACGCTCGCGGCGTCGCCTTCGGCGACCTGCGCCTGCAAGCGTTGCGCGCCGATGCGAGCGGTCGCGGCGATGCCCACGTCCTGAACGTGGACGCCAGCCTGCCGGACTGGCGACTGCGCGCCGAGCTGGCCGGCGGCTTCGATCCGGCACGGACATGGCGCGGGCAATTACGCCAGGCGGAACTGCTCGGCCGCTGGCCGATGACCCTGGCCGCGCCGGCCGGACTGACGCTGTCGCCGGAACGCCAGGAAATCGAGGGTCTCGATCTGGATCTGGCCGGCGGCCGACTGATCGTCGAACACGTCCGGCATCAGGATGGCCGCTTCGCCAGCCAGGGCCGCTACGCCGATCTGCCGCTGGCGCCGCTGCTGGCGCTGGCGGAATCGCGACCGGCGTTCACCACCGACCTGCGCGTCGATGGCGACTGGGATCTGCGCGTCGGTGACCACCTCGACGGTCGTGCCAGCCTGCGCCGTCGGAGTGGCGATCTGCGTTTGGACCGGCCGGCGCTATCGTTGGGATTGACGGCGCTCACGCTCGATCTGGACGCCGGGCCTGGCCGGATCGGCGCGCGCCTGGCCGTCGACAGCCGCGAGCTCGGCGGCTTGCGTGGCGAAGGCCGCGCCACGCTCGCGCGCGAGGGGGATTTTCCCGCGCTGGCGCGCGCGGGCGACTTCAGCACGCTGGCGCGCGCCGTGCCGCTGACCTGGACGGCGCGTTTCGATCTGCCCGACCTGCGGCCGATCAAGCCCTACCTGCCGCCCGGTTTGCGCGTCGATGCCCGCCTCCGGGGCCGGCTCGATGGTGGCGGCAGCCTGGCGGCGCCGCGTATCGAGGGCGAGCTGGTCGCCGAAGCGATCCGCCTGGCCCTGCCCGAGGAAGGCGTGGCGATCGACGATGGCCGGATCGAGCTCGGTTTCGACAAGGATCGCATCCATGTCCGTGACGGTCTCCTCAAGGCCGGCGCCGGCCGGGTCGTGGTCGCCGGCGAGGCGCGGCCGGGTCTCGGCCAGGCCGGCATCCGCCTGACGTTCGAGAAATTTCCGGCCAGCCAGCGCGGCGATCGGCGCATCGTCGTTTCCGGCGCCACCCGGCTCGATTTCGAGCGCGAACGCCTGCGTCTGAGCGGTGGGCTCAGGGTCGATCACGCTCGCCTGGAAACGCCGGAAGCGAGCCGGCCGACGCTGTCGGCGGACGTCGTCGTGGTCGGCCGGCCGCCGCGCGAGCAGCCGGCCGCCCGGCACTACCCGCTCGACCTTGACCTCGATCTCGACCTGGGTGGCGATTTCCTGTTCAAGGGCGGTGGCCTCGACGCTCGACTGGGCGGCCGTCTGCGCGTGTTCACCGTCGACCAGACTTTGCGCGGCGAAGGCCGTGTCCAGGTGGAGACCGGCCGCTACGCGGCTTACGGACAATCACTGGCGATCGAGCGTGGCGTGCTCGCCTTCGCCGGGCCGATCGATAACCCGGGACTCGACATCCTGGCGGTGCGCGAGACCGCCACGGTCAAGGCCGGCGTCCAGGTCCGGGGCACGGCGCGCCGGCCGTTGGTGACGCTGTATTCCGAGCCGCCGCTGCCGGATACCGAGAAACTGGCCTGGCTGGTGCTCGGCCATGGCCTCGACCGGGGCGGGCAACAGGAATTCGCGTTGCTCCAGGTCGCCGTCGGCACGCTGCTTGGTCAGGCGGAGTCGGTAACCATGCAGGCCCGGCTGGCGGACGCGCTGCATATTGACAGCTTCAGTCTGCAAGCCGGCGAGGGTGAGGATCTGTCGAGCAGCGTCATCCGCGTCGGCAAGCGGCTGTCGTCGCGCGCCACGCTCAGTTACGAGCAGAGCCTGGATGGCCTCGACCAGGTGGTCAAGGTGATCTACCAATGGACTCCGCGCGTGCGCCTGGAAGCGCAAACCGGTCAGCGCGGCAGTTTCGATGCCTTCTATACCGTCGAATACGATTGAGATTGATCGCGTGATCGCGTGATCGGCCGGGCATCGATAGGCATCCGCCGTTGTCAGGCGGCATACTTCAATGTTTGAGCCGATCCACCGGTTGCAACCACGGAGACCCGACGAACATGGCCGAACCCGAGAAATGCAGCATCGATTTCACCCGCTGCGCCCTGTCCGCGCTGCATACGCTCGATGTCGCCATCGCCAACCACATGGACTGGTTGCGGCACCTGCATCGCACCCTGGTCTGCGCCGGCAAGGGCAATCCCGACGATCTCGCCGCCGACGCGCACTGCCGCTGCCGGTTCGGCCAGTGGTACTACGGCCAGGGCATGGCCGATCTCGGCAACGAACCGGGCTACCGGGCCATCGAGGGCGTGCATCGCGACATGCATGTGGCCGCCGCCCGTCTGCTGGCCCGGCATGACGCCGGCGAGGCCGTCGACGTCGGCGAGTACGACGTCTTCATGGAACACGCGGTCGGCTTCAAGCAACGGGTGCGCCTGTTCCAGTACGAAATCATGAACCGTGTCTG
>CAZXXC010000185.1:0-4501 GCA_964644665.1 uncultured Methylococcaceae bacterium | reverse complement strand
CGCTTGCTGGGCTCCAGTTCGTCGATGATCTCCATCGCGCGCACTTTGGGCGCGCCGGACACGGTGCCGGCGGGGAAGCTGGCGCGCAGCACGTCGATGGCGGAGAGGTTCGGTTTGAGCTTGCCCTCGACGTTGGAGACGATGTGCATGACGTGCGAGTAGCGCTCGATGCTCATGTTCTCGGTGACTTTGACGCTGCCGGTGACGGCGACGCGGCCGGTGTCGTTGCGGCCCAGGTCGAGCAGTTGCAGGTGCTCGGCGCATTCCTTGGGGTCGGCCAGCAGTTCCTCGGCCAGGCGCTGGTCGTCCTCGCGCGTGAGGCCGCGCGGGCGCGTGCCGGCGATGGGGCGCAGCGTGACGGTCTCGCCTTCGAGCCGCACCAGGATTTCCGGCGACGAGCCGACGACGTGGAAGCCGCCGAAGTCGTAATAGAACATGTAGGGCGAGGGATTCAGGCTCCTCAATGCGCGGTACAGCGACAGCGGGCTCGCGCCGAAGGGCCGCGTCATGCGCTGACTCAGCACCACCTGCATAACGTCGCCGGCGGCGATATAGTCCTTGGCCTTCTGCACCGCGGCCTTGAACTCGGCCTCGCCGAATTCGGACGCCGGGTCGGCCGTTTCGGACGCGGGCTCGACGGGCAGGCGCACCGGCCGGTCGAGCTGCGCGGCCAGCGCCGACAGCCGCAGGCAGGCGTCGGCATAGGCGTCGGTCTGCATCGGGTCGGCATGCGTGATGAGGTAGAGCTTGCCGGCGAGGTTGTCGAACACCGCCAGCTCCTCGGTCAGCATCAAGAGGATGTCCGGTGTGTGGATCGCGTCGGGCTTGCGCGCGGCCGCCAGACGCTTCTCGATGTAGCGGATGGTTTCGTAGCCGAAGTAGCCGGCCAGCCCGCCGGTGAAGCGCGGCAGCCCCGCTACCGGCGCGGCCTTGAAGCGCGTCTGGTAGTCGGCGATGAAGGCGAGCGGATCGTCGAGGTTGTGCTCCTCGACCACCTGGCCGTCGGTTTCGACGGTGAGCACATGGTTGCGCACGCGGATGACGGTGCGCGCCGGCAGGCCGATGAAGGAATAGCGGCCGAAGCGCTCGCCGCCCACCACCGATTCGAGCAGGTAGGTGTAGGGCGCGTTGGCCAGCTTGAGGTAGACGGAGAGCGGCGTCTCCAGATCGCCGGGCAGCTCCCGCACCAGCGGGATGCGGTTGTAGCCCTGGCGGACGAGGTCGAAGAAATCTTGTTCTTTCATGGCAGGGATCAGGGGTCGGGATTCAGGGGTCAGGGAAAAGGCGCAATGCGCCCGATCAAGACCAGCGCCGCCATCGGCGGCACGCCCCCTGATCCCTGAATCCTGAATCCCGACCCCTGCTGTTCATGCCTTCGCCACCATCTTCGCCGCATCGGCCAGACTGGGCACCACGGCGTCGAGATCGAGCTCGGCGACCGGGCGGCCGCGGTTGTAGCCGTAGGGCACGCAGAACACGGCCGAGCCGGCGGCGCGCGCGGCCTGGGTGTCGTTGAGTGAATCGCCGATCAGCAGCAGCGCGTTCGGCTGGATGCCGAACACCTCGCAGGCGTGCAGCAGCGGCAGCGGATCGGGCTTGCGGCGGGGCAGACTGTCGCCGGACAGGATCAGCTCGAAATAGTCGAACAGCCCGGTGTCCTTGAGCAGCGGATGGGTGAACTGTTCGGCCTTGTTGGTGATGCAGGCCACGCGCAGGCCCATCGCCTTGAAGGCCTGCAGGCCTTCGACCACGCCCGGGAAGGGCCGCGAGGAACGGGAGACGTTGGCGCCGTAGTGCGTCTGGTAAAGCGCCAGCGCCTTGTCGAACAGCGCCGCGTCCGGTTCGGCGTCCATGTCGCCGGTGAGCACGCGCTTGACCAGCCGCGACACGCCGTTGCCGATGTAGGTGGCGATGGTCTCGGGGCTCGGGCAGGGCATGCCGAGGTCGGCCATCATCCGCTCGGCGGCGTAGGCCAGGTCCGGCGCGGTATCGATGAGGGTGCCGTCGAGGTCGATGACGACGGCCTGGATGGGGAGGGGGAAGCTTTTCATTTTGGTGAACGGTAAGCAGTGAGCGGAAGCAGTGAGCGGTGCGGTCACGGGTTCTCCCGCTTACCGCTTACGGCTCACCGCTTGCCGGGTTCAAACCTTCGCCAGTTCCGCGCGCATCGCGCCGACGACGGTGTCGTAGCGGTTGGGGTCGGTGTCCTTGGCGGCGCCGAAGATCGCGGAGCCGGCGACGAAGGTGTCGACGCCCGCCTTGGCCACTTCGGCGATGTTGGCCGGGCCGACGCCGCCGTCGATCTCGATGTTCACGTTCAGGCCGCGGTCGTCGATCATCTTGCGGACCTTGCGGGCCTTGTCCAGGACGTAGGGGATGAATTTCTGGCCGCCGAAGCCGGGGTTCACGCTCATCAGGAGCACCATGTCGATCTTGTCCAGGGTGTATTCCAGCACGTCCAGCGGGGTGGCCGGGTTGAACACCAGGCCGGGCTTGCAGCCGGCTTCGCGGATCAGGCCGATGGTGCGGTCGATGTGCTCGGAGGCTTCCGGATGGAAGGTGATGTAGGTGGCGCCAGCCTTGGCGAAGTCGGGAATGATACGGTCGACCGGCTTGACCATTAGGTGCACGTCGATCGGCGCAGTGACGCCATGCTTGCGCAAGGCCTCGCAGACCAGCGGGCCGATGGTCAGGTTGGGCACGTAGTGGTTGTCCATCACGTCGAAATGCACGATGTCGGCGCCGGCGGCGAGCACGTCATCGACTTCCTCGCCGAGGCGGGCGAAGTTGGCGGACAGGATGGACGGAGCGATGCGGTAAGCCATGGAAGCCTCCTCGGGCATTGAATTAGAATGGCTTAGATTCTAGCGGGCAGCTTCATCAGGCCGGCTAAGACTTTCTGATAACACCCATAAGCATCAACCCCGACATGGCCGAAGCGAAAAAATACGAAGCCCACGTCAGCGTGACGACGCAATACATGCCGGAGCAGTCCGATCCGGGAGCGAGCCGCTACTTCTTCGCGTATCACATCAAGGTCACGAACCGCGGCTCGGTGGCCGCGCAGCTCGTGTCGCGCCACTGGATCATCACTGACGCCGAGGGCAAGATCGAGGAGGTGCGCGGCCTCGGCGTGGTGGGCCACCAGCCGCTGCTGCAGCCGGGCGAGACCTTCGACTACACCAGCGGCTGCCCGCTCGCCACGCCGGTCGGGACGATGCAGGGCAGCTACCAGATGGTCGCCGAGGACGGCACGCGCTTCGAGGTTCCGATTCCGGAGTTCGTGCTGGCGATGCCGCGCACTCTCCACTAGGGCGCAGGCCAGAGCTGCGTCGGCCCGCGTCTGAGGCCGAATGCGGCAATCATCGCGGCTGGAAGAGGAAGTCGCCGCCCGTCGTGTGGCCGGCCGAGATGACCGCGCCGTACTGCGGTTCCTGCGGGTAGTCCTTCGTCACGTCGGCATGCACGCTGTGCCAGACGCGCACGCCGGGAGTGAGGTGGCCGGTCGCCTCGAGCGTGCGGATCAGGTTCCAGGCGAAGATCGAGTGACCCTCCTTGCCTTCGTCGGAAACCGGCTCGTCGTCGCCGGAGGAGAGCACCACCACCGAGCGGCGCTGCAGGATCTGTTCGGGTTGGGCCGTCTGCTCGTCGCTGACCTTTTGCTCCCGCGTCAGCGTGCCGGAAAAGCAGCTGTCGGAAATCAGGATCAGCTGGCGCGCGGGAATCGCCGCCAGCAGCTTGGAGATGTCGCCGTTCGAGATCCACCCCTTCGCGGTCTTGACCGACGCGTCGACCGGAATCCAGAAGCCCATCCGGATGTCGTCCATCAGGTAGCCGTGGCCGGCGTAGAACAGCAGCACGCGGTCTTCGGGCCGGATCTCCGTCGCCAGCTGGTTGAGCGCGGCGACGATGCGCGCCTGCCCCGCATCCTTGATGAGCCTGGTTTCGAAGCCGAAGTGCGTTTCCAGCACGCGCGCGACGCGGCCGACGTCGGCGATCGGTGTTTCCAGCGGCGGGATGGGGTGGGCGTAGTGGTTGTTGCCGATCAAGAGCGCGATGCGCCGGCCAGCATCCGGCGCCGCGGCAGCGGAACTCGGCGCTGGCGCGGCGGCGGCCAGGCAGGGGCCGCTCACGCCGGCCGCGCAGGCGGGCAGGTCGGCCGCCTGGGGGTTCTTGCGCAGTTCCTCCAGCGCTTCGCGATAGAGCAGGGTGCGCGCCTGATGGCGCTGCTGCAGGATCGACTGGAACTGCGCGCGGCCCGGCACGCCGCCCGCGAAGGCGGGCGGGCGCATCTGCGCGAGCACGGCTTCGGCGACAAAGACCAGCAACAGGGTGAACAGCCAGCGCATGCGGTTTCTCATCGCGTTTCCTCCAGCAGTCGCCGCCAGTCGCGCGACCAGCAGCATTCATGATCGAACTCCGCCTCACGGCGCACATGGCCGCCGCTGCGTGCCGCCAGCGGCGCGACCACGTCGCCCGGCACGATGCGGTCGCGCCCGCC
>CAZXXC010000184.1:0-4534 GCA_964644665.1 uncultured Methylococcaceae bacterium | reverse complement strand
GTTGGCGATCAGAATCCACAGTGCCGACAGGCTGGTGCCCAAGGCCAGCAGCCAGGTCACCGTCAGATGTTGCACCTTGGTCAGCCGGTTCCACCCGAGAAAAAACAAGCCGACGAAGGTGGACTCCAGGAAGAAGGCCATCCAACCTTCGCTGGCCAGAATCGGTCCGAAGATATCGCCGACGTAATGGGAGTAGTAAGCCCAGTTGGTGCCGAACTGGAATTCCAGCGTCAATCCGGTGGTTACGCCCATCGCGAAGTTGATGCCGAACAGTTTCCCCCAAAACTTGGTCATGTCCTTGTAGACTTCCCGGCCGGTCATCACATACACGGATTCCATGATCGCCAGGATGAAGGTCATGCCCAGCGTCAAGGGTACGAACAGGAAGTGATAGAGCGCGGTCAGGCCGAACTGCAGCCTGGACAGCATCACGACATCGTCACCGGACATGGGAAGTCTCCTGATTTTGGGGGGTGGACTGAGAATCGCTCGACCGGCATTGGCGCGTTCAGGCTCGCCGTATCCGGGTGCAGTGCGAGGCGTTCGGCGATGTCCGGCTGACTTGGGGAGCGATGGCCACCCCACCTGAATATCAGCAGCCAAAGACCCGTCAGCAAGAGCGCTTTCAGCAGCAGTGCCGCCGCGATTTCCCATCGCAAGGCCTCCGGTCGCGGTAGCTTCGACTTGGGTTCGAATCGACTCGCCATGATGCTTCTCAACTCGAATGAATCGGTCTTGCTGACGTCTAGCGGATGTCCGGACCGAATCGGGGTTTCATGCCTGAGGTGGTATCGTCCGGCGCAGCGCGATGGATCCATGCGCCGATACGGAGCAACAGCAACACAACGGCCAAGGCGCCGATACCCAGCATGAACTGGACATGTTGTTCCAGCCACTCTGCCACGGTTCTCATGAGTTGCATAGACAGGGATTGAAACAGCACATAGCCAGCGATCACTAGCACGAACAGGCCGAACAGCCGACGCAGTACGGTCGCACGGGTGCGAGTGGAAAGCCATCCACCGAGGACGCTGCCGGCGATCGCGCCGCCGGTGACAATCGCAGTGAGTGGCACGTCGATGGATGCATGGTTGATGTAGCCAGCAAAGCCAGCCGTCGCATTCATCGCGATGACGAGCAGGGAGGTGCCCACCGCCGCGGGCATTGGCAATTTCACCAACAAGGTCAGCGCAGGGACGATCAGAAATCCCCCTCCTACCCCCACTAGTCCGGTCAGTGCACCGACCAGGACCCCATCGAACAGCAGGCGCAGATACGGGACTTTCGTTGGGCAGAACGCGATGCGTTCCCGCACCGCCTGGCGGTCAGTGTCCTGCTTTCGCACGCGTAGCATCGCGATTCCCGTCACCAAAGTGACCAGGCCGAACAAGGCCATCAGCAGATCACTGGAAAAGTAAGCTGCCATCCGACCGCCTCCGAAGGCACCCGTCATGCCGGATAAGCCGAAGAACACCCCGCTTTTCCAGCAGACGTGCTTCTTCCGGGCATGTTGAATGATCGCGATCAGGCTTGAAATGCCGACCACGACGAACGATGTAGCGATCGCCGTCTTCGGTTCGGCGTGCATGACATACACCAGCATCGGCACGGTCAGGATGGACCCGCCGCCGCCCAGCAGGCCCAGCAGTAGGCCGATCAGTAAGGACAGTGCCAACGTGAGGATCATGTCTCTAGCCTTGAGGTATCGCCGGGCTCCGTCCGCAGGACTGGTTGGCCGGCAGTGCCTGATCAATGAATTTTGGGTACGCCAGTTTCAGGTTTTGCATGATTGTGATGAACTCCTCGCGTGAACGCTTTGCACCCAAACGCGGATTCATTGCCGCTTCCTGCTTGATGGTTGTGACGGTGTTGCCATTGTAGTCATGACCGGGATATACCAGCGTGTCTGGCGGTAGACTGAACAACTTGCCGTGAATGCTGTCGTAAAGCTGTCCGGCGTCACCCTGCTGGAAGTCGGTTCGCCCGCATCCACCGATCAACAGCGCGTCGCCAGTGAACACGCGGTCGTTCATCACGTAACTGACGCAGCCGTTGGTGTGTCCCGGCGTGTGCCGGACTTCGAATTCCAGGTCGCCTACCTGCAGCACGACACCGTCGGTGACCAACAAATCGGCGCACGATGCGCCGGCATCGCGATGTACCACGCTCTTGCTGCCCAGGCTTTCCCGGAGAAGACCAGCACCGGTGATGTGATCGGCGTGCACGTGAGTCTCCATCGTGAACACCAGCCGCAGATCCAGTTCTCGAAACAACCGGACGTAGCGTTCGCTGTCGACCGCCACCGGGTCGATCACCACACCGCGCTGGGTGCGTTCACAGCCAAGCAGGTAGCTGTAGGTGCAGGTTTCCGGTTCGAATAACTGTCTGAAGATCATGGCATGGCTCCCGCAAATTGAACTGCGTGTATCTGGTTTACTAGAGACATGGATCGTGCCACTCTGGCGCGGTTTCTGATGAGAGCCTAAGCGTTTGTTTTTACGTGCTGCGCTGGGCGCCCGTTGCGCGGCATGATGTTTCAATCTGAAACAGATCGAGACATATTGATATAATGTGAAACACTGTTGAAACAGTGGCAGGATCGGTAACGCATGGCTCAGTCCTCACCATTCTTCAACCGCTGGCTAAGCCGGGTCGGGCCCGATCTGGCGGTTGAGGTGCTCACGGACCTGATCGATGTCGGCGCGGTATTCGTCGTCGACGACATCGGACGGATTCTGTTCTGGAGCCGCGGGGCGGAGGCGCTGTTCGGCTTGTCGCGGGAACAAGTGATCGGCCGGACGTGTACCGAAGTCCTGCGTTGCGAGCACGGTCACGATCCATGCGGGTTGGCGGAACAGGGCGCCATCCGGGAGCAATTGGTGCGATTGCAGCGCGCCGGTGCCGCGACAGTGACCTGCTATCGAACGGCGCGCGCATTTTTCGATGCCAGCGGCCGGTTCGCCGGTGCCATCGAGTGGCTACGCCCCGAATCTCCATCGCCGGTCAGTGCGCCTCTGCAGGACGATGCGGAAAGCTTTCACGGAATCATTTCCCGCGATCCGATGATGAAACAGGCGATTCGGATCATTCGCAATGTCGCGGAGACGGAGGCGACAGTGTTGATCCGCGGCGAATCAGGAACGGGTAAGGAACTGGTGGCGCACGCGCTGCATCAGGAGAGCCATCGGCACCAGGGGCCCTTTCTGGCGGTCAACTGTGCGGCCTTGACCCCCAGCCTGCTGGAAAGCGAGTTGTTTGGCCATGTAAAGGGGGCGTTCACCGGTGCAGTGAGGGATCATGCCGGCGTGTTCAGGCGCGCGGACGGCGGCACATTGTTTCTGGACGAGGTTGCGGAGTTGCCGCTGGAGTTGCAGGCGAAGCTGTTGCGTGTGCTGCAGGAGCGCTGTTTCGTACCGGTCGGTAGTGATCACACCGTCACGGTGGACGTCAGGATCATCGCGGCGACTCATCGATCACTACGCGAGGAGGTCAAGGCGGGGCGGTTTCGCGAGGACTTGATGTATAGGCTGCGAGTCGTTCCCATCTTCCTGCCACCACTGCGCGAGCGACGCCGGGACATCAGCTTCCTGCTCTGGCAATTCATCGACCGCCACAATCAGTTCGATCTCCGGCGGATTGAAAACATTGCGCCGGAAGCCATGCGGCAGTTGTTGGACTATGGCTGGCCTGGCAATGTTCGTGAACTGCAGAATGTAATCGAATATGTCTTCGCGGTCGGGCGGGGTAGCGAGCTGACGCTGGAGGATCTGCCACCGGAATTTCGGGAAGCGAGTGCGCAGAACACTGTGCCGGAAATTCGGCGGTTTCGATACGGGAGGTCGAGAGATGACGAAGCAGAGCGCATTCGCGAGGCATTGCAGGCCTGCGCAGGCCGTCTGGAGGAAGCTGCTCGGTTGGTCGGTATGAGCCGCGCCACCTTCTGGCGCAAGCGCAAACAATACGGCCTTTAGATGCGTAAGATGCGGCCGTCGGCATTACACGGGCGCGCTCTGCTGTGAAGTTGGTCGAATGGGGGAGGCCGCGGCGATAAGCGGATTTTGTGTTCAGTCAGTGTGGCGTGACCTCCTTCCCAACTGTTGCGTCAGGAAGAAGGTCACTGCCGTGCTAACTGATGAGCGATGAGGCGAAGTTCTGAGCCGGAGCCCGATGCTTCGGCTTGCCCTCTCGAACTGACTCTGTTGCACTGGAGCGGCAGCCGTTCCCAGGGCTCTCGAGCAAACGATTGAGTCAGGTCCTTCAATACCCTCCTGGTATTTCCGGTCAGCGCCAAGGCCGGAACGTGGCCGGCCTTGGCTGACGCGGATTAGCACTTCCTAAGTGATAAGCCTGGTGAAAAGTCAATAATTTTCACCTGATCACTTCCATGCCGTTCCGTAGACTTCCATCTCCCACAGGGAATGGCCCCAAGGGGTACCGCGGCTCAGACCGTACATCCGGATGTAGCGGCCGACGCCGGTTACGGAGGTCAAGTCCACCGTGCCGCCGGCACCGCTGGTGGTGCTATAGATGTCGG
>CAZXXC010000183.1:0-4671 GCA_964644665.1 uncultured Methylococcaceae bacterium | reverse complement strand
ACTGGCGATGAAGACCGACAAGCGCGCCTGGACCAGCCTGTTCGCCTGGCTGTCCTCCGAGGGCCGCGACCGCATCAGCGATACGTTGAAACTGATCCGCCTCGATACGCAGGCCGAGCGCCAGGCCGGTTTGCTGTCGCACGGCCAGAAGCAATGGCTGGAAATCGGCATGCTGCTGATGCAGGAACCGCAACTGCTGCTGCTCGACGAGCCGGTGGCCGGCATGACCGACGACGAAACCGAGCGCACCGGCGAACTGTTCAAATCGCTGGCCGGCAAACATTCGCTGGTGGTGGTGGAGCACGACATGGCCTTCATCGAGCAGCTCGGCGGCAAGGTCACCGTGCTGCACGAAGGCTCGGTGCTGGCGGAAGGCGACCTGGCCACCGTGCAGGCCGACCCGCGCGTGGTGGAAGTGTATCTGGGACGTTGAGCATGCTGACCGTCGAAAACCTCAACCAGTATTACGGCGGCAGCCACATCCTGCGCGACCTGTCGTTCAACGCGCCGACCGGCCAGGTCACCTGCCTGCTCGGCCGCAACGGGGTCGGCAAGACCACCCTGCTGAAGACGCTGATGGGCCTGGTGCCGGCCAAGACCGGCACGCTTACCTTCGATGGCGCCGATCTCACCCGCGCGCCGTCGCACGCGCGGGTCAGGGCCGGCATCGGCTACGTGCCGCAGGGACGCGAGATCTTCCCGCGCCTGACCGTCGAGGAAAACCTGCGCATGGGCCTGGCGACGAAGCCCGGCGGCACGCCCATCCCGGAACGCATCTACGAGATGTTCCCGGTGCTCAAGCAGATGCTCAACCGGCGCGGCGGCGACCTGTCCGGCGGCCAGCAACAGCAACTGGCGATCGGCCGCGCGCTGGCCTTCGGGCCGAAACTGCTGATCCTCGACGAACCCACCGAAGGCATCCAGCCGTCGATCATCAAGGACATCGAACGCGCCATCCGCGTGTTGGCGGAGGAAGGCAGCATGGCCATCCTGCTGGTCGAGCAGTATTACGACTTCGCCCGCTCGCTGGCGGACCAGTACCTGTTGATGGAACGCGGCGAGTTCATCAAGCGCGGCGCCGGGGCGGACATGGACAAGGACGGGGTGCGCGAACTGCTGTCGGTGTGACGGAACGCTGGCGACATGAGGCCTCGCCGTCCCGCCAACGCCGACTATTTCCTTCGGTTCGTCAGGGCTAGAATGAGGCCGTCACCAAGCAGACCGGAAGCCAGCATGCACATGACTGTCGAACAAATCGTCGACGAAGCGCTTGCACTGCCCAGCGAAGCACGCGCGCTGCTGGCCGACCGGCTCGTCGAAAGTCTCGATCCGGCCGAGGACGGCTACATCCGCCAGCTCTGGATGCGCGAAGCGAAGCGGCGTGTCGATGAAGTGCGGCGCGGCGAAGTCCAGACCGTTCCTGCCGAGGCGGCGTTCGCGGAAGTCAGGCAAGCCATCGCCCGATGAGGGTCGAGTTTCACCCGGAGGCATTGGCCGAATTCCGCGCCGCCGCCGAGTATTACGAAACACAGCAGACCGGTCTGGGGGAACGCTTCGCCAATGCGGTCGAAGCGGCCGTCGCCCATATCGTCGCCGCGCCCGAGTCGTGGCGCATCATCGAGGACGACATCCGCCGCTGCCTGACGAAAGTCTTCCCCTATGCCGTGCTCTATTCGATCGAGTCCGGCTATATCCTCATCGTCGCCGTCATGCACTGCCACCGCGAACCGGGCTACTGGCGCAACCGGAACTGACCGCCGTCCCGCCAGCGCCGACTTTCGGGGAATGACTCAGGACGACCCATACCTACCCGTCATTTTTGATTGCGCTTCGGCAGCAACCGCCTCGGGCCTGCCGTAAGATTTACTGAGGCTCCGACGACAGGTTACTGAGTTCAGCAGTCATTCGGGAAGACAAGCGACTGAGTGCTCGTCGGCCAAATCTGACGTACCAAGCCGGTTACAGAATGGGCGCAATATGCCGGTAAACTGGCATTGCAAAGACCGGATAGACTTCAACGCCGATCAGCGTAGCTGATGGCGCAAACAAGCCATGCCCCATCCAACTTTGGACTCACCTGATGGATAGCAACGAGAAGAAGGAACTCAGCGAGTCTGACATCAAGGCCAAGTTCATCACGCCGGCGATCGTCCAGGCAGGTTGGGACGAGATGACACAAATTCGCCGTGAAGTGACCTTGACGCCGGGCCCGGTCGTCGTTCGCGGCAATCTATCCTCGCGCAACAAGAAAAAGAAGAAATTCGCCGACTACGTGCTCCAGAAGGAAAAAGGCGTGCCGGTCGCGGTGGTCGAAGCCAAGGAAAACAACTACACCATCAGCCATGGTTTGCAGCAGGCCCTGGGTTATGCCGAAATCCTTGATGTGCCCTGCGCCTTCAGTTCCAACGGTGACGGCTTTGCCAGCCATAACAAGGTGGCTGCCGAAGGCGAAGACACTGAAACCGAATTCGGGCTGGATGCGTTTCCCTCGCCAGCGGAACTGTGGGCACGCTACAAGCGTTTCCGAGGCATTGCGGACGATCAGGAATCCCTCGTCACCGAGCCCTATCACGATGATGGCAGCAACAAGGAGCCCCGCTACTACCAGGCCGAAGCCATCAACCGCGTGATCGAGAAAGTGGCCCAAGGCGAAAAACGCCTGCTACTGGTCATGGCCACCGGCACCGGCAAGACCTACACCACCTTCCAGATCATCTACCGTCTCTGGAAGGCCAAGAAGGCAAAGCGCATCCTGTTCCTGGTGGATCGCAACATCCTGGCGGATCAGACATTGGTCAACGACTTCAAGCCCTTCGGCTCGGTCATGACCAAAATCCGCAATCGCAAGATCGACCCTTCCTACGAGGTTTATCTGGGCCTGTATCAGGCACTCACGGGCCCTGACGAAGAAGACAAGATATTCAAATCCGTCTCGCGGGACTTCTTCGACCTGATCGTCATCGACGAATGCCACCGTGGCAGCGCCAACGATGATTCCGCCTGGAAAGAAATCCTCGAATATTTCGACGGTGCCATCCAGCTGGGCATGACCGCCACACCCAAGGAAACCAAGTACGCCTCCAACATCACCTATTTTGGCGAACCGATCTACACCTATTCGCTGAAACAGGGCATTCAGGACGGATTCCTTGCTCCCTACAAGGTGGTGCGGATCGACATCGACAAGGACATTCACGGCTGGACGCCGCCGCCCGGCATGAAAGACGATCTCGGCAACGAGATCGAGCAGCGCGAATACAACCAGATCGACATGGACCGCATCCTGGTGCTCAACCAGCGCACCAGGCTCGTCGCTGAGCGCGTCATGAAGCTGCTCAACGCCACCGACCCGTTCCAGAAGACCATCATCTTCTGCGAAGACATCGACCACGCCGAGCGCATGCGCAAGGCCATCGTCAATGCTTCAGGCCCTCTGGCGAAAGCCAATAGCAAGTACGTGATGCGCATCACCGGCGACAGCATCGAGGGTAAGGCCGAACTGGACAACTTCATCGACCCGGAAAGCAGATACCCCGTCATCGCCACTACCTCGGAACTCCTGACTACTGGTGTGGATGCCAAGACCTGCAAGCTCATCGTGCTGGATAAAACCATCAACTCGATGACCACCTTCAAGCAGATCGTCGGTCGTGGCACGCGCATCGAAGAGTCGCAGAACAAATTCTTCTTCACCATCATGGATTTCAAAAAGGCCACCGAGCTTTTCAAGGACCCGGATTTCGATGGTGAGCCGGTGGTCATCTACGAGCCCGAAGATGACGACGACCCCGTTCCCCCAGATCCCGAAGGCGATGGTGAAGAGGGTGAAACGGGGGGCGAAGAAGGCGATGGCATCAAGAAATACCATGTCGGCGGCGTCACCGTTCACATCGTCGCCGAGCGCGTCGAGGTCTATGGCGAAGACGGCAAGATGGTCACCGAAAGCTACCGCGACTACAGCCGCAAGAACATCCGCCAGGAATTCGGCTCACTGGACGACTTCCTGCATAAGTGGAACAGCAGCAAGAAGAAGGCCGCCATCATCGATGCCCTTGCCGAGTACGGCATCGAACTGCCCAAGCTCGCCAGGGAAGTCGGCAAGGACTATGGCGATTTCGACCTCATCTGCCACATCGCCTTTGACCAGCCGCCCCTGACCCGTGCCGAGCGGGCCAACAACGTCAAGAAGCGCAACTACTTCACCCAATACGGCGACAAGGCACGCGCCGTGCTGGAAGCCCTGCTCGACAAATACGCCGACGAAGGCATCGTCAGCATCGAGAACAACAACGTCCTCAAGCTTGACCCCTTCAAGCAACTGGGCACGCCCGTAGAAATCATCAACGGCGTATTCGGCGGCAAGACCCAATACGAAGCAGCCCTGCAGGCCCTTGAAACCGAACTCTTCAAACAAGCAAGTTAAGCAACTCTGGAATCGCAATGAGCAACGTCAGCGGCATCATCAAATCCATCCAGGACATCATGCGCAAGGATGTCGGCGTCGACGGCGACGCCCAGCGCATCAGCCAGTTGGTCTGGATGTTCTTCCTCAAGATTTACGATGACCGCGAAGCCGAAATCGAACTGCTGGAAGACCACTACAAATCGCCGCTGCCCGAGCATCTGCGCTGGCGCAACTGGGCGGCCGACCCCGAAGGCATGACCGGCGAC
>CAZXXC010000182.1:0-4674 GCA_964644665.1 uncultured Methylococcaceae bacterium | reverse complement strand
CTCAACCCGCTGTATTCCGAGGAGCTGAAGTTCTTCCTCAACCGCTACGGGCCGAACGAGCCGTCGCAGCTCACCGATTTTGCCGCCAGCCTCACCACCGCGTCCAAGGCCGAGCTGCAGGACATCCTCGAATCCTTTGCGCTGAAGAAGCGGATGGAGAAGGTGCTCGTGCTGCTGAAAAAGGAACTCGACGTCGCGCGCATCCAGTCGCAGATCCGCGAGCGCGTCGACGAGAAGATGAGCGAGCAGCAGCGCGAATTCTTTCTGCGTCAGCAGTTGAAGGCGATCCAGAAGGAGTTGGGCATCGCCAAGGACGACAAGACCGCCGAGCTCGACACCTTCCGCGAGCGCATCGCCAAGCTGACGCTGCCCGAGCAGGCCGCCAAACGCATCGACGAGGAGATGCACAAGCTCTCGATGCTGGAGACCGGCTCGCCGGAATACACCGTCACGCGCAACTACCTCGACTGGCTGACTGTGCTGCCCTGGGGCGTGGTCACGCAGGACAAGATCGACCTCGACCGCGCGCGCAGGATTCTCGACCGCGATCACGACGGTCTGGACGATGTGAAGGACCGCATCCTTGAATTCCTTGCCGTCGGTGCGATGAAAGGCGAGATGGCCGGCTCCATCCTGCTGCTGATCGGCCCGCCCGGCGTCGGCAAGACCTCGATTGGCAAATCCATCGCCGAGGCGCTGGGGCGCAAGTTCTACCGCTTCTCGGTCGGCGGCATGCGCGACGAGGCCGAGATCAAGGGCCACCGCCGCACCTACATCGGCGCCATGCCAGGCAAGTTCGTGCAGGCGCTCAAGGAGGCGGGCAGCGCTAACCCCGTCATCATGCTCGACGAAGTCGACAAGATCGGCGCCAGCTACCAGGGCGACCCGGCGAGCGCGCTGCTTGAAGTGCTCGACCCCGAGCAGAACGCCGACTTTCTCGACCACTACCTCGACGTGCGCTTCGATCTGTCGAAAACGCTGTTCATCTGCACGGCGAACGATTTTTCCATTCCCTCGGCCTTGCTCGACCGCATGGAGGTCATCCGGCTATCGGGCTACATCACCGAGGAAAAGCTCGCCATCGCCAAGCGCCACCTGTGGCCGCGCGTGCTCGAACGCTCGGGCCTCAAGAAGAACCAGCTCATCATCAGCGAAGGTGCGATCCGTCACGTCATCGAGGGCTACGCCCGCGAGGCCGGCGTGCGCAATCTCGAAAAGCAGCTCGGCCGCGTCGCCCGCAAGGCCGTGGTCAAAATCCTCGGCGGCGCCGCCACGCCGATCAGGATCGGTTCGAAGGAAATCGAGGCCTACCTCGGCAAACCCGTATTCACCCGGGAAAAACCGCTATCCGGTGTCGGCGTCGTCACCGGGCTGGCCTGGACCGCGATGGGCGGCGCCACGCTGCCCGTCGAAGCCAGCCGCATCCACACCCTCAACCGCGGCTTCAAGCTCACCGGCAAGCTCGGCGAGGTGATGAAGGAATCCGCCGAGATCGCCTACAGCTACGTCGCCTCGCACCTCAAGGCCTACGGCGCCGATGAAACCTTCTTCGACAAGAGCTTCGTCCACCTGCACGTACCCGAAGGTGCTACCCCCAAGGACGGCCCCAGCGCCGGCGTCACCATGGCCACAGCCTTGTTATCACTGGCGAAGAACAGAAAAGTATCGCGTCCGTTCGCCATGACCGGCGAACTCACCCTTACCGGCCAAGTCCTGCCCGTCGGCGGCATCCGCGAGAAAGTCATCGCCGCCCGCCGCATCGGCATCCACGAGCTCATCCTGCCCGAAGCTAACCGGCGCGACTTCGACAAACTGCCCGAGCACATCCGCGCGGGAGTGACCGTGCATTTCGCGAAGCGGTATCAGGACGTGGCGCGGGTGGTGTTTGGGTGAAGCGATTGGAAAATCAAGCAAGGAAAGGCAGGCCTCCCCGGATTGGGGGTCTGTCCAATTTTTTGTGTAAACGGGGTTTCATTCACAGCTGAGGCAGTCGCTCCTCGAACTGGATGGTAAATCGGGTCAGCGCGGCTTTCCAATCCCGGATGGGCATCGTCCACTTCTGGCTGATGTTTCTGAGCGCCAGGTAGAACAGCTTCAGCAGCGCCTCGTCGCTCGGGAACGAGCCGCGATTCTTGGTTAGTTTCCTCAGGCTCATGTTCACCGACTCGATGGCGTTGGTGGTGTAGATCACCTTCCTGATCTCCGGCGGATAGTCGAAGAACGGGATCAGCCTGGCCCAGTTGCGTCGCCACGACTGGCCGATGGGAAGGTGCTCCGCATCCCACTTCGCATCGAACTCGCCCAGCTGCTGCTCGGCCTCGTCGGCGGTGGCGGACTGGTAGATGCGCTTCAGGTCACCGCTCCGCGACAAGTCGCATGATTTCCGCCCCAAGACGCAGATCGGGAATGTGGCCAAAGATCTGTCGCCGCAGGCGCCCTGAGCGATCAATCAGCAACAGCGTCGGCGTGCCCTGCATGCGGTACGCCGCCATCGTCTGCGGGATCGACCCACTGCCATCTGCGGGCATATCCACGCCCACCGGAAAACGGATGCCGTATTCGTGCACGAACGCACGCAGTGCGCCCACGGTCATCGCTTCATGGTGCTCGAACACCGTATGCAGCCCCACCACGATCACGCCTTGCGGGCTGAACAGTTCTTGCACCGCTTTCATCTGTGGAATGGCATGGGCCACACAGCCGGGGCACAGCATCTGAAAGGCGCAGGCGACCACGACGTGACCGCGCTGCGCCTCCAGATCGATGGGCGCCGGGGTGTTCAGCCATTCCGAAATGCGCCAAGGCGGCGCCATGACAGGCTGATCCAAGGCGGCACCTCAATCGCGCAAGCGGCTGAAGGTATAGTCCTGCGCCTTTTGCGGCGTGTGACAGGCGAAACAAGCGGACGCTGCGTTACCGCCGACTACCAGTTTGGCCGGATCGCCGCCGCCGAAGCCTTCGAAGCCCCAGCCGCCGGTCGCCTTGAACTTCTTCGCATCCTTGTGCATCACGCCCACCACTTTGCGCGCACCTTCGGTCACAGCACCACCCTCGCGTGTGGCTTCCAGCAGATCGAAGATGATCACTGACCCATCGGGAAAGGTCTTGCCGCGATAGCCCTTCATGGCTTTGTCGTTGGCGTACAGATGGTGAATGCCGCCAAAGGCGCCGAACAACGGGTGACCTTCCTCGATCACCATGCTCTTCACGTGATGCCAGTCGCGGTAGCCCTGCGGGTAGGGAACCTGAGGATCGGCAGCCAGCGTGGAGGCGGTCGCCGCCGCGCCAATCAAACCCAGAACCAGTGCTTTCATGATGATGCTCCTTATTTGAGATCGGCGATGGCTGCGCCGAAGTTGATGTGGAACGGTTGCCCGCCGATGACCAGCGCAGGCACGGATTTCACGCCGACGGCTTCGGCCTCCGGAATGCGCGTCCGGGCTTGACCCAGATGGACGATCTCGACGTCAAAGCGCGCCGGATCGATGGCGTCGGCCAGTTGCTGTTCGGCGGCGACACAGACCGGGCAACCGGCGTGGTAGAAGATGGCGGAGGATTTCATGTAAGGACTCCTAACTATATAGCATAAAAGAAACCCCGTTCACGGTGAACGGGGCGGTTACACCACCGTCAAGCGGCGGATTCGTACTCCGTGCAGTCGACCCGAAGGTGCCGATCCCCCATGGGGGCACCAACAAACGCACAGAAATGGGGGGAATGCGAGCCCGGGGCGACGTTCTCGCGGAAATGTCGGCACGTCACGCAGGTACGCTGCGGCGCGATCAACTGGTTCTGCTGCAAGTGCCGGATCATCTTGACGACCAGGCCATGCAGCACCTCCTGCTCGGCCCGCGTGAGACCCGCTACCACCGGCGCGAAACTTCTGGGCCATGACTGGGCGATCGCGCTACCTGTGGACGTGGCTTTGAGCGTGACCGCCCGCGCGTCGGAGGCATCTGCATCCTTGCGCAGCAATGTCTTGCTCTCCAGCGTGCTTACCGCATCGCTGGCCGTCGCCTTGCGTACGCCGACATGAGCGGCGGCGGCGGTGAGCCGCGCCCCTTCGGGGCGGCTGGCGACAAAGCGAAGGATATCCGCTTGGGTCGGAGATAATCCGGCCGTGGCCGCCGCTTGCCAGTCAAGTTGACGTGCAACCGCGGCCAGGCGGGTCAAACCGTCCGCCAGCCGCAGTTCAAGGGGTTCAGAGATTTGATCAAAGTCCATGGTTAGGAATCCTAACCATAAAACCGGAAAATATCAAGTGCCGGATATGAAGCTCAACGCCTGAATTAAGCCGGGCTGCGAAGTGGCGATCGCTTCGCGCGAGAAAAAATCCGGACGGTAGGCGGTAGCCTTCCCCGGGGTAAAATTCTCCCATGTCCGAAGCCGACCTGCTCGATCCCCCGCCGCTCGACTTGCCGCCCGTGCCCGTCATCAAGGTCAAGGGCGAGCCATTCACCGAGCTGCCGCAGGATCTTTACATTCCGCCTGACGCGCTGGAGGTGTTCCTCGAAGCCTTCGAGGGGCCACTCGACCTGCTGCTGTACCTGATCCGCAGGCAGAACCTGGACGTGCTCGACATCCCGATGGCGGCGCTGACGAAGCAGTACATGGCCTATGTGGAGGCGGCGCGGGCGACGCGGCTGGAGCTGGCGGCGGAATACCTCCTGATGG
>CAZXXC010000181.1:0-4703 GCA_964644665.1 uncultured Methylococcaceae bacterium | reverse complement strand
GCAAGGCGTGCTCGAGCTTCGGATGCTGGTCCAGCAGCGGGCGGAAACGCCGGGTAATCCCGGTCAGATAACCGGCGATCGCGCCGAGCGGCTGGTTGATTTCGTGCGCGATGGTCCCGGCCAGTTCGCCCGCGGTCGTCAGCCGGTGCACGAACAACAGTTCCTGCTGCTGCTCCCGCAGCCGCTCTTCGAGCCCGACCCGTAGACTGATGTCACTGTGGATCCCCACCGCCCGCAGCGGCTTTCCGGATGCATCACGATCGAACACCTTGCCGCGGGCCAGAATCCATTTCCACTGGCCATCCTTCGTCCTGAGTCGAAACTCCGCTTCGTAGTGCGGCGTTTCACCGGACAGATGGGCATTCAGAATCGGCAGGATGCGTGACCTGTCGTCGGGATGCAGCAGCCGCTCCCAGCTACGGTAGTTCGGCGCGATCTCGTCGACACGGAAGCCCAGCATCCCCGCCCAGCGTTCGTCGAAAACCGCCTCGCCGCTTTGAACCTGCCAGTCCCAGATGCCGAGATCACCGCCCGCCAGCGCGAGTTCGAGTCGTTGCTGGCTTTCCCGCAAGGCGCATTCGGTGAGCCTGCGTGCGCTGATGTCCCGCAGGATGCCGGTGAAGCGCCGACCGTCTTCGTGATGTGCGCCGATCGTGATTTCGACCGGGAACACCGTGCCGTCCCGCCGGAGGCCGCGCACTTCGCGCGCCCTGCGCAGCGCGTCCAACGGGGAGGACGCCAATCCCGCCAGCGCACGGTCGTGGGATTCCCGGTCCGCTTCGGGCATCAGGACGCTGATGTTCCGCCCAATGACCTCGTCGATCGAATGCCCGAACATGCGTTCGGCGGCCGGGTTGAACAACTCGATGCGTCCGCGTTCGTCGATCGTGACGATACCATCCGCGGCGGTATCCAGGATCGCCTGCAGCCTGGCCCGGTGCTTCCTCAACTGGTCGCCGGATTCGGCGCGTTCCGCCGCGAGGGCATGCAGGATCAGCAGCGTGCCGCCGATCACGAGAACGTAGGCGGCGAGCAGAGGCTGCGAAACGGAGGGCAGCGGTTGGACGAAAGGGCCGACGCCGTAAATCGTGCTGAGCGTCGCGATGGAAGACACGGTCAGCAGCCAGGTGCTGACGCCCAGCGGGCCGAACCGGAGCCCGGCCCACACCAACAGCGGCAGCATCAGAAAGACCACCGGGTAATGCGCGGTATCCGGATGCAGCCAGCCGACAAACACGAACAGCGACAAGGCCACCGTCGCGATCCAGTGGGCGGTGTACTCGAAACTGACGGCCGGACGGCTCCGCAGTCCTGACAATGCCAACAGCCACGGAGCCAACAGCACCGTCCCGGTCGCGTGGCCCAACCATGTGCTCAACCATTCGGACCACGGCGGATTCATCGGCTGAGCATCCAGCATCCAGGCGCCGAAACGGCTCACGGCCGTGCCGATGCCCGGGCCGGCCAGTACGCCGTAACAAAGGAACCGGCAGGTGTGGCGAACCCGGCGGAACGGCTCGGTGTCTCGCAGGGACGCCATGGTCGCGCCGGCACCGATCAGCGGCGCCAAGGTTTCTCCGAGCGCGAGCGGCAACGCCCGGAGCAGCGACGCATCCAGCGACAGGTGAGCCGCAACGGAACCGAGAGCAATGGCCGGCCAGCAACGCAGCCCGAATCGCAGGCACGCGGCCAGCGCCAGACCGGCTGGCGGCCACACGGTGGGATAGGGCATCGCATCGGGTGCCCGATCCGCGAACAGCAGCACCAGCACGCCATAGGCGGAGGCCAGCCCCGACATTCTCAACACGGAGCGGACGCTGACCTGTCCAGTCGATGAGAAACAGCGAGCCAAACCAACCTCACGGTATCTGCGCCACACCATGGTACCGCGAAGCGCAGAGGGCGTCGCTCTCCGCGCCGAGGCGGCGGTCGCAGTAGGCCCGATGTACGCACCTTTGCGCCGGACTCGCACCGGCGCGCTCGGAGGGTGCCATCCGTAGAACTACGTAGCCTTCTCGGTAGAAGTACGCATTGACCGGGTTCCCCCACGCAGTGTCGAATGGCCCGGTGCCATGAAACCAGATGCCGCGTTGTGGGCCCGAGACGGTGCGCGCAGGGCGATCCGAAGTCACAGAGCACGGGCAGGAAGCCCGGCCAGATACCAGCGAAGGGGGCGGGATGATGAGAGAAAAGCATTTCCGGCAACAGGGGAAGCAGGACCGTTGGCCGCCACACGCCTCGTACGGCTTCTGGTTGTCCGGGGGTGCCTTCCTGCTGATCGTCCTGTCCCTGTGGACGGCGTCCATGCCGTCGACCGAGGCCGCCAGCCGGATGCTGTACGGACCGGAAGTCTTCACGCGCGGCACCGGCCAGTCGACCAAGTTCACGCGTCAGTTCGATGTAGCCGATCGCAGCGGTCGCTTCACGCTGGAAGTGGCGAACGGGGATGCGGCGACCGGCGGGCAGCGCGTCACCAGTGCCGAGATCCGTCTGAACGGAACAACGATTCTTGGTCCGGACGACTTCAAGAAGGGTGTCGCTTCGCTGCGAAAGACGATCCCGCTGCAGCCTGCGAATACCCTGCAGATCGAATTGCACGGTCAGCCGGGTGCGTTCTTCGCCGTGTGGGTGCAAGGCGAATACGCCAATCTTCCGCCGACAGCCGATGCCGGCTTCGATCAGTCCGTCACGGTCGGCAGTCGCGTGACGCTGGACGGCAGCGGCTCCACGGATCCGGACGGGGACTCCTTGGCCTTCGCCTGGTCGTTCCAGAGCCGGCCAGCCACCAGCAGTGCGGTGCTCGATGTGACCGATCCGGTGCGGCCGAGCTTCACGGTCGACCGGCCGGGCAATTACAAAATCGATCTGATCGTCGACGACGGCCACGGTCACAGCGCGAGTGACACGGTTGAGGTCGACACCGAGAACTCCCCTCCGGTGGCCGATGCCGGTCCGGATCAGACCGCCACGCTGGGGAGTACCGTGGTCCTCGACGGCACGCGCTCCAGCGATGCCGACGGCGATGCCTTGAGCTGGAATTGGACGCTGACGGTGCCGGCCGGCAGTAGCGCCCGACTGCAGAACGCCGACACCGCCACGCCGAGCTTCCCGGTCGACCAGCGCGGTGTCTACAGCGCGGAGCTGAGGGTTCACGACGGCACGGTGGTCAGCGCACCCGATACCGTGCTGATCAGCACGGTGAATTCGCCGCCGATCGCCGATGCCGGTCCGGCCCAGACGGTCACGGTCGGTACCGTGGTTCAACTGGACGGCAGCGGGTCGAGCGATGTGGACGGTGACGCGCTGACTTACCAGTGGAGCCTGACGGTGCCCGACGGCAGCACCGCGGCGCTGCAGAATCCCACCGGCGCCAAACCCAGCTTCACGGTCGATCGGCCCGGCACCTACGTAGCGCAGCTCGTGGTTCACGATGGCACGGTCCCGAGCCTGCCGGCGACCGTCGCGATCAGCACCGAAAATTCACCGCCGGTCGCGAATGCGGGCCCCGATCGAAGCGCAGCGGTGGGCACGCTGGTCACGCTCGATGCCGCCGGCTCGACCGATGCCGACGGCGATGCGCTGACCTACGCCTGGTCGCTGACCGAGCGCCCGGTAAACAGCAGCACGGTGTTGAGCGGGGACACCACGGCGACGCCGAGTTTCACGCCGGATCGGAACGGCCGCTACACGGTGCAGCTCATCGTCCACGACGGCACTGCCTACAGCGCGGCCGACACGGTGGTGATCAGCACCGAGAACGCCCGGCCGACCGCCGAGGCGGGTGATGCGCAGAATGCGGTGGTCGGTGCCGTCGTCACGCTCGATGGCAGCCGATCGTCGGACCCGGACGGCGATCATCTGGACTTCGCCTGGTCGCTGTTGCATCAGCCGACGGGCAGCACCGCCGTCTTGAGCGGCGCCGATACCGCTGCTCCCACGCTGTTGCCGGATGTCGCCGGCGACTACATCGCTCAGCTGATCGTCACCGACGACGCGCCCGTTCCGCTGTCCAGCGAACCCGACACGGTCACGATCAGCGCCGCGAACCCGGTGCCCGTGAACCGGGCGCCGAGCATCACCTCCGCCCCGGTGGTCACCGGCCAGGTCGGCAGTCTTTACAGCTATGCGGTCATAGCGGGCGATCCCGACGGCGATTCGTTGAGTTTTTCCTTGACGCCGCCGGTTCCGGACTGGCTGAGCATCGATGCTGTCGGCACGATCACCGGCACGCCGACCGTCGCGGGGGACTACGCGGTGACGGTCGCCGTGAGCGATGGCAGGGGCGGCAGCGCGGCTCAACCGTTCACCGTGACGGTCAGCCAGGCGCTGATCGACGTTCCGAGCGTGGCCGGTCAGACCCAGGCGGCCGCGGAGGCGGCGATCGCCGCGGCCGGACTCACGGTTGGCGCGGTCACCGAAGCGAACAGCGACACCGTGCCCGCCGGCAGCGTGATCAGCCAGGATCCGGCGGCGGGCGCCGATGTCCAGGCCGGTACGGCCGTGAACCTGGTCGTGTCCAAGGGACCTGCGGGCGGCGGCGGACCGATCCCGCCCGATCCGGCGACGGTCGCTCCGCCTGTCGACCCGACCGTCGCGACGACCATCGATGCGGCGACGCGCTTCCTTTACACCGGCGCCAACCCGATCCAGACCGGCGTCGCCGAAGGCACCATCGAACCGCGCCGTGCCGCGGTGATCCGCGG
>CAZXXC010000180.1:0-4739 GCA_964644665.1 uncultured Methylococcaceae bacterium | reverse complement strand
CTACGTGCTCAATCCGAGCGAGGGCAAGATCAAGAAGGATGCCCACATCCTGACCCTGGAACTGGCGCCCAATCCGGACATCCTGGCCAACGTCGGCAGCCGCGCCAACCCGCCGTTCTGCGTCGGTTTCGCCGCCGAGAGCGAGAACATCGAGGAGTACGCGGAACTCAAGCGCCGGCGCAAGCATCTGCCCCTGATCGTCGCCAACGACGTACGCGAAGCGGTGGGCGCCGACGAAATCCAGCTCATCCTGCTCGACGAAGCCGGCCGCCAGGTACTGGAAAAGGCCGACAAACGCACCCAGGCGCGCCGGCTGATCGGCCATATCGCGCTGCTTTACAACACCCGCCATCCGTAACCTGGAACCCTGGAAATTCCCATGCACATCGACATCAAGATCCTCGACGAGCGCATCCGCCCGCTGCCGCCGGCCTACGCCACGCCCGGGAGCGCCGGCCTCGACCTGCGCGCTTGCCTGGAGGCCGCGCTCACCCTGGCGCCCGGCGAAACCCGGCTGATTCCCACCGGTCTCGCCATCCACCTGGCCGATCCCGGCTATGCCGCCATGATCCTGCCGCGCTCCGGGCTGGGCCACAAACACGGCATCGTGCTCGGCAACCTGGTCGGCCTGATCGACTCCGACTATCAGGGCCAGCTCATGGTCTCGCTGTGGAACCGGGCGGACACGCCGTTCGTCATCGAACCGATGGAACGCATCGCCCAGATGGTCATCGTGCCGGTGGTGCAGGCCCGCTTCAACGTCGTCGACGATTTCGCCACCAGCCAGCGCGGCGACGGCGGTTTCGGCAGCACCGGCAAGGGCTGACCGGCCGGAAGCCGACGGAGTCGCCATGCGTCGTCAGGGACTGGTCATGATGGTGCTGGCCTGGCTGGCCATCGGCGGCCTGATCTGGTGGTTCATGGACGGCCAGCTCCGGCCCAACGCCCACCTCGCCGAACTCACCGAGGACAGCCGCGCCGAAGTCGTGCTGCGGCGCGACCGAAGCGGCCACTACCGCGCCCCCGGCCAGATCAACGGCCACCCGGTCACCTTCCTGGTCGACACCGGCGCCACCCAGGTCGCCATCCCCCAGCGTCTGGCCGAACGCATCGGCCTGCAACCCGGCCGCGCCTTCCGCGCGCAGACCGCCAACGGCGTGGTCACCGTCTGGTCGACCCGGCTCGACAGCGTCAGCCTGGGCGGCCTCACCGCCCGCGACGTCTCCGGCGGCATCCTGCCGGATATGGACGGTGACGGCGTCCTGCTCGGCATGAGCTACCTGTCCCGTTTCGACGTCACCATCCGTGATGGCGAGATGGTGCTGCGCGCGCGCTAGCGCGGGAAAGGGAAAGCGTCCGGACATCATCGGGCCGGAGCAACCGCGACGATGAATGTCCATCAGGAGCCAGCCACATTCCTCCTTACCGCCCCCGCGCTCCATCACCCGTTTCTTGCCGCGCGCGACAGCTGGTCAGATAATCTGACCAGCTTGTTATCAGGATCATCCCATGCACACCCCATACTGGCACTTGCAGGATGCCAAGGCCCGGTTCAGCCAGGTCGTCGAGGCCGCCTTGCAAGGCGAGCCGCAACATGTGACCCGCCGCGGCAAGGAAGCGGTCGTGGTGTTGTCCGAGGCCGCCTACCGCGCCTTGCATGAGCGCGCATGCGCCAGTGCGCCAAGCCTCGTCACTTACCTGATGGCGGCGCCCAGGCAGGACGAGCCGGCGCAACAGCCCGCCGGGCCAACCCTGCGCGAAATCGAGTTCTGATGTTCCTTCTCGATACCGTCATCGTGTCCGAGCTATGCAAACACACGCCGAATGCCGGCGTGGCGAGCTGGGCCTTGGCGCAGCCGGATGCTTCCCTGTTCCTGAGCGTGGTGACCTTGGGTGAAATCGAACGCGGCATCGAAAAGCAACGCCGCGACGACACGGCATTCGCCAACGCTCTGGAAATCTGGCTTGAAGGGTTGGCGCGCGCGTATGCCGACAGGATTCTTCCCATCACCCCGGCCATCGCCCGTCGCTGGGGCCGTTTGTCGGCGCGCATCGGGCACGATGGCGCGGACGTGCTGATCGCCGCGACCGCCCAGGTGCATGGATTGAGCGTGGTGACCCGGAACATCGGCCATTTTCAACCCACCGGCGTCCGAGTGGTGAACCCCTTCTCAACGGCGTGAACTTCCGCAAGCGGCGATCACGCCCGCGCTGAATCCGCCCCGACACGCCTCCTCTATACTTATCCGATCCACCAAGGGAGCGATCCATGGGCGCGCCTCAACAAACAGCCACCTTCGACCTAGACGACTACATGCTCTGGGAAGCCGAACAGAACGAACGTCACGAATACCTGAATGGCGAAGTGTTCGCCATGACCGGCGCGCGTGACGCCCACAACACCATCGCCGGCAATCTGTTCGCCACATTGCGCTCGGCGCTGCGCGGTGGCCCCTGCCGCGCCTACATCGCCGACATGAAACTGCGCGTGGAGAGCGCCGACGCGGTGTTCTACCCCGACGTCATGGTCACCTGCGACCCTCGCGACCGCGGCCCCGAGGCCGATCTCGCCAAACGCCACCCGACCCTGCTGGTGGAAGTGTTGTCCGAATCCACCGCCGCTTACGACCGCGGCCTCAAGTTCGAGCGCTACCGCCTCATCGAAACCCTGCGCGAAGTCCTGCTCATCGAACAGGATCGCCGGCACGTCGACCTGTTCCGGCGCGAAGATGAAAGCCGCTGGGTGCTCGAATCACACGGTCCCGAAGGCAGCTTCGAACTCGTCAGCCTGGGCGTCACGCTGGCACTGGACGACCTCTACGCCGACGTCGAAATGCTCGACCGCGGCGCGGGGTAAACCATCCATGATGGCCCAGACCCGGCCCCAGGAACCTGCGAACCGCTATTGAGCACTCGGCGGCCATCCGGATACCGGGCCGCGTGTTTCCAGGCGCGCGCCAGCCCGTTCAGCACTGCTCCCACGGCAAACCGTCGAAACGCCAGCCGTTCATGGTTGATCGGCGGTGCGTCTCATCCAGTTCGCCCTCGAAACCGTAGAGCACGTTGTAAACGTCGGAAAAACCGTTGCGCTCCAGGAACTCGCCCGCCTCGCGGGAACGGTTGCCGGACCGGCAGATCAGCACCACCGGCCGATGATGCGACGCCGCCATGCGGACCTGGCCGAGGAAATGCGGATTCAGATCCCAATTGATGCCCTCGTACCAGGGCACCAGGATCGCGCCGACCGGATGGCCGACGAACAGGAATTCGAACTCCGAACGGCAATCGACGAACACCGCGTCCGGGTGGGCTTGCAGGAATTCGTGGGTTTCCTTCGGGGTCAGGTGCTGCATGGCGGTCTCCTCGGACGCGGGAGCCGCAAGCGTAACGCAGACCGGCCGCGCCGGCGCGATCAATCGTGGCGCGGCCCGGCCAGCCTGGCGGCCAGTCGCCGGATCGGTTCCGGCCGTGCCAGAACCAGGAAATACAGCGCCCACAAGCCGAGAAACGCGTAAAACATCACGAATTCCGGCACCACCACGCGCTCGGCGGCCAGACCGGTCAGCCCCAGCAGCAGCGACAGCCCGACCATGATCGCCACCACCCGGCCAACCGGGCAGCCGGCATCGTGCAGCACGTGATGCAGATGCCAGCGGTCGGCATGAAACGGACTCTTACCGCGCGCGATGCGCAGCGCCATGACGCTGCCCATGTCGAGCAGCGGCAGCGCCACGATCCACACCGCCGTGATCGGCCGGATCGGCCCGACGCCATCCCCCGCCAGCTTGATCGCGTACCAGCCCAGCAACAGCCCGAGCAGCACGCCACCGGCCTCGCCCATGAACACCCGGGCCCGCGTCCGTCCGGGCAGGCGCAGGTTGAGCGCGAGAAAACCCGCGACCGCGCCGAGCACGGCCAGGATCTCCAGACCCAGCCGCCATTCGCCGGCCATCAGCGCGACCGCCGCGAACAGACACAGCGGCACCGCGACCAGGCTACCGGCCAGGCCATCGAGGCCATCGATCATGTTGACCGCGTTCATCAGGCCAATCAGCGAAATCACCGTGACCAGATACGCCCACTTGCCCAGTTCGATGGCGCCGATGCCAAGCAGATCGCCGAAGTACAGGACATGCACGGTAGTCCCCGACACCACGATCAGGGCCGCCACCAACTGGCCGAAGAACTTGGCGCGATGGCCGAACTGGCGCAGATCGTCGGCCAGGCCGAACAGCACCGCCAGCGTCATCGCCACCGTCAGGCTGGCGCTACCGCCCGGCAAGGCGCCAAACGCGGCCGACACCAGCAGGATGGTCAGGAAGATCGCCAAGCCACCGACCAGCGGCGTCGGCGCGTCATGCCGCTTGCGTCCGCCCGGATGATCCAGACAACCGTACCGGCGCGCCGGACCGATCAGGCCAAGGGCGAGAACGACCGCCAGCGCCGGCGCCAGCAATACCGGCCACGACTCGATCAGGAAGGCCCAAGTCAGCGCGCTCATGCCGGAAACCACTCCCGATAGACCGCCAGGGTCGACTCGATCACCAGGCGCTCGTCGAATTCGCGCAGTACCCGTTGCCGCCCGGCCGCGCCCATGCGCGCGCGCAGCTCCGGCCGCGCGCACAGCTCGCCGATCGCCGCCGCCGGCGCGGCCGGATCGCGCGCCGGCACCAGCAGGCCGGTTTCGCCATGCGCGACCGCGTCCCGACATGCCGGCGCGTCGCTGGCGATCACCGGCA
>CAZXXC010000179.1:0-4811 GCA_964644665.1 uncultured Methylococcaceae bacterium | reverse complement strand
TCCATCCCAACATGGCGACCATGCTGGGTTTTGTCGCCACCGACGCCGCCGTCGCACCCATGCTGATGCAGCGGCTGGTGAAGGACGTCGCCAACGTCTCGTTCAACTGCGTGACCGTGGACGGCGACACCTCGACCAACGACAGCTTCGTCCTGATCGCCACCGGCCAGGCGGGTAACGCCGAGATCGCCGATACGACATCCGCCGACTACGCCATGCTCAAGGGCGCACTCGACGCCGTCGCCGTCGAACTCGCACAGGCGATGGCGCGCGACGGCGAAGGCGCGACCAAGTTCATGACGATTGCCGTCGAAGGCGGGCGCGACGTCGCCGAATGCAAGCAGATCGCCTACGCCGTCGCGCGCTCGCCGCTGGTGAAGACAGCCTTCTTCGCCAGCGACCCCAACCTCGGCCGGATACTGGCCGCCATCGGCTACGCCGGCGTCGCGGACCTCGACGTGGACGCGCTCAAGGTCTGGCTCGGCGACGTGCTGGTCGCCGAACGCGGCGGCCGTGCAGTGAGCTACACCGAAGCCGCGGGCGCGGCAGTGATGCGGGAAGCCGAGATCGCCGTACGCGTCGCGCTGGGCCGTGGCGAGGCCAGGGCCACGGTCTGGACCTGCGATTTCTCCTACGATTACGTGAAGATCAACGCCGAATACCGGACCTAAGGGATTGCGGTCACGCCGCCGAAGCCATACACTTCTGCTATATACATTCCTGCAGGAGATGGGCATGGCCATTGGTTCCGTTTTCATCAATAACCGCACGCAAGCGGTACGGCTCCCTGCCGAGCAACGGCTGCCCGACAACGTCAAACAGGTGAGCGTGCGCGTGCACGGCAAGGAACGCATCATCGCGCCCCTCGATGCGGGTTGGGACAGCTTCTTTCTCGACACGCCTGCTGTCAGCGACGATTTTCTCGAAGCACGCGCCACGCAGGCTCAGTCGCCCCGCGAGTCGCTGTAATGCTGGCGTATTTGCTGGACACCAACATCGTCATTTACGTCGTCAAGCGACGGCCGGTTGAAATACGGGCTAAATTCAACGAGAACGCCACGCGCATGGCCATTTCGGTCGTCACGCTGGCCGAACTTCTGCACGGCGCGGAGAAAAGCAGCCGCCCCGCTGCCAATCTCGCGGTCGTCGAAGATTTCGCCAGCCGGCTCGAAGTGCTGCCCTACACGGCAAAAGCCGCGCAGCACTATGGACAAATCCGTGCGGCACTCGAACGCCAGAGGCGATCCATCGGCGTCAACGACCTGCATATTGCGGCACACGCCCGCAGCGAAGGGCTGACCCTAGTGACCAACAATGTCGGTGAATTCAGCCATGTACCCGCCCTGCAGATCGAGAACTGGCTGACCCATTGACCGTACCGGAGACCTCATGAGCCACGAACCCCGCATTGCTCTCCTGATCGACGCCGACAACAGCCCGGCCGACATGATCGACGAGGTGCTCGACGAACTGGCGAAGGAGGGCGTCATCAACATCCGCCGCGCCTACGGCAACTGGAAAAGCGTGCATCTCAATGCCTGGACAGCGCTGCTGCACGATTTCGCGATTCAGCCGATCCAGCAGTTCGACTACACCAAGGGCAAAAACGCCACTGATGCAGCCATGATCATCGACGCGATGGACCTGCTCTACACCAAGCAGCTCGATGGCTTCGGCATCGTCTCCAGCGATTCGGACTTCACCCCGCTGGTGATGCGGCTGCGCGCCAACGGCCTCCAGGTCTACGGCTTCGGCGAACAGAAGACGCCCAAGCCCTTCGTCAACGCCTGCTCCAAATTTCTGTATCTGGAGAATCTTCGCCGGCCCGAGGAGACGCTCGCGGCTGTGCAGACCGAGGCCGCTGCCCTCACCACCCCACCTGGCGAAATCAGTGCAGCCAAACCCGTTCCTCCCCGTGCAGATGCCAAAACCCTGCGCAGCGATACCCGTCTCGTGAATCTCCTGCGCAAGGCCGTCGAGGCCGCTGCCGACAACGAGGGCTGGGCCGGCCTCGGCGCGGTCGGCCAGCACATTTCCAAGCAGGCGTCCTTCGATGCCCGCAACTACGGGTACGCCAAGCTCTCGGGCCTGTTCCAGGCCATCGGCCTGTTCGAAGTCCGCACTCACAGCAAGCACCTGCAAGTGCGCGATCCGCGCGCAACTACGCACTGACCCTGCCATGCCGCTCACACTCACGCCCGACCAGGTCACCTTCCTGCAGGGCCCGCTCTCGATGAACGTGGGCGCTGTGGGGCGTGACGGCTGGCCCTGCGTGACGCGTACACAGGGCGTCGTGGTGGCACGCGACCGGCGCTCGCTGACGGTGCTGCTGTCGGCCACGCGCGGGCGGGCGGTGCTCGATGCGCTGGCGGCCGGCAGCGCGATCACGCTGGTGGCGAGCCGGCCGTTGACGCACGCCACGCTGCAACTGAAGGCGGCGCGCGCCGACCGAGTGCCGGTCGCGGCCGCATACAAGGCGACCAGCGCGCGCTATGTGGCGGCGTTCGGCGAAGAGCTGACTTCGCTGGGTTATGGCGATGCCGTCACCGCGCTGACGGCCGTCCTGCCGACCGACGCGCTGGCCGCGCTGCGCTTCGTCCCCGACATCGTGTTCGACCAGACGCCCGGCCCGCGCGCGGGGACGGTGCTGGCGCGCGCATGAAGCTCACGCTCGAAGCCATCCGCACCTGCCTCGACGGCGGGCTGCCCTCGGTGGTGGCCACCTGCGCGCCGGACGGCACGCCGAACGTGGCCTACGCCTCGCAGGTGCACTACGTCGACGGCGAACACGTCGCGCTGTCGTTCCAGTTCTTCAGCAAGACGCGCGAGAACGTGCTGGCGCACCCCTACGCACAGGTGCAGGTGATCGAGCCGGTGAGCTTCCGCCACTTCCGCCTGCGCGTGCGCTATCTGCGCACCGAGACCACGGGACCGCTGTTCGAATACATGAAGGCCCAGCTCGCCGGCATCGCCGCGCACAGCGGCATGGACAAGGTGTTCGTGCTGCGCGGCGCGGACGTGTACCGGGTACTCGACATCGAATGCGTCGATCCGCACGTGCCCGCCGCGCCCCCGTTGCCGGACGCGCTGCTCGCGCTGCGCCGCACGCTCGACCATCTGGGCGCCTGCGACGACCTGGCCCAGCTCGCCGACCGCGCGCTGGCGGCGCTGGCGCACGGCTTCGGCATACGCCATGCGCTGCTGGCGCTGCTCGACGCCGCGCCCGATACCGAACCCGGCAGCAACGCCCTCTACACGCTCGCCAGCCAAGGCTATCCCACCTCCGGCGTGGGCGCGGAAATCGCGCTCGGCGAAGGCCTGATCGGCGTGGCCGCGCGCGAGCGGATGCCGGTGCGCATCAACCACCGTACCGGCGACTACACCTACCAGGCCGCGGCGCGCACGGCGGACGCCGCATCGCCGCGCATTCCCCTGCCCGTACTGGCCGATGCACACAGCCAGATCGCCGTACCGCTCGCGTACGGTGAACGCCTGTTCGGCGTGCTCTACGCGGAAAGCGAGCACGACGCCTTCTTCAGCCATGCCGACGAGGATGCGCTGGTCATCTACGGACGCCATCTCGGTGCGCTGATGGCCCGGCTCGCCGCACTGCCCGACGACGAAACCCTCTTGTTGCCGGCGCCCGCGGCCGAGACGCCGCGCGGTGCACCGCTGGCGGTGCGCTACTTCGCCCACGATCACAGTGTATTCGTCGACAACGACTACCTCATCAGGGGCGTGGCGGGTAGCATCCTCTGGACGCTGCTCAACGAGCACGTGGCGAACGGCCGGTGCGATTTCTGCAACCGCGAACTGCGCCGCGACCCGCGCCTGCCGCTGCCGGACTGCGGCGACAACCTGGAGACGCGGCTGATCCTGCTGCAGCGGCGGCTGGCCGAACGCTGTCCGCAGATCGCGCTGGAAAAGACCGGGCGCGGACGTTTCCGCCTGGCGCTGGCGCGGCCCCTGCTGCTGAGCGCCGCGTAGCCGCTTCGCCTTCGCACCGATTATTTCACCGCCATCGGCGGCAGGTTTTTCGGCGTGAGGTCCAGATACGGCGTGGCGACCGCGCCACCCGGCGGCACGTAGGCTGGTGCCGGATCGCCCTTGACCGGCAGACTTTTCACGTAACGATAAATTGCCCGCAGATCGGCGTCGCGCATCGCGCGCAGGCTGGGCGAAGGCATGGGCGGCCGCATCGGCTGACGCGCACGGGCCAACCACTGCGCCTCGCTCAGCGCGTCGACCAGCAAGCGTAGATTGGTGGCATAGGTTGTGCCCCAGGGGCCTTGCCAGCCCATGGCGTCGCCGGTCAGCCATTCGGATTCGGGTACCTTGCCGTCCTTCATCATGAAGCCGGGGGTGTGGCAGTCGTTGCAGCCGGAGGTGGCGACGAGGTAGCGGCCGTGGCGGATGTCGGCGTCGCCTTTGGCGCCGGCCCAGGCCTGGGCGGCCGCCAGCAGGGCGATCAGAGCGCCGATCGATCGGATGGTTGCGTGCGTCATGTTCTGCTCTCCTGTTCGTTCCGGGTGTGGGCATCCTAATCGGGCGAGACAACGCGCGTTGATAAGTCTTTGCTAGCGAAAGCCTAATTTTTTCCTAAGCCCCTCGAGGCAAGCGGATAGAATTTCTCCATGACCGATTCCACCCTCCTCCTCCGGCTTGAGGCCCTGCTCGACCGCCTCGCCCCGCACACGCCGGCCGCGCCGGACTGGAAAACCGTGCGCGCGGCGCGCTGGTCGGCGCAATCGGGCAACCTGAAGCCGATCCTGCACCCCCGCCGCGCGGCGCTGAAGGACCTGCTCGACATC
>CAZXXC010000178.1:0-4844 GCA_964644665.1 uncultured Methylococcaceae bacterium | reverse complement strand
CGACAGTGGGTGGGTTGACGCAGGAGCTGCAACGGCGCGAGCGCGAGGGAAGCTACCTGCTCGGCAACTATCTTTCCGCATTGAGCTTGTCGGAACACCACGAGAACTGGCGCAGCCTGTACCGGCTGCCGCCGCGCGTGATCGAACGACTGCGCCAAACCCCGCTGGAACCGGATCGCCGCGAGTGGCTACGCTCCTTGCCCAAAGCGGATTTGCACCGCCATTTGGGAGGTTGCCTGGATCTCACGCAGCAGCGACGGGTGGGAAAGGCAATCTGGGACGAGTTGACCATCACACAGCGCGGCGCGGCGCTCGGGAGGGTCGAACCGCTGCTGACCGAAACGGCTTGGGACTGGAATTGGTCCGAGCGGCTGAAGTCCGATTCGTCCGTACCGCGCTCGCACGCCGTTGCCGCTTTGCTGGTCGAAGCATCCGATGAAAGCTTGCAATGGAACCTTTACGGCTGCACCGAGCCGCGGGTCGCGCTGAAGACCCGTCATCCGCGCGGGTTCAGCGCGTATGAGCGGCCGGGCGACCTCTCCGGCTCCGCCCTGCTGACACACCCGGCTGCGCTGGACGCCTATGCCGCCGGCATCGTCGAGGGCGCGGTTGCCGAAGGCCTGGCCTATGTGGAGTTGCGCGGCAGTCCGCAGAAATACGGGGACGGACCGGCCTTCCTGCATCGAATGCAGAGGGCGCTGGATCGTGCGCTTGGGGAGGTTCCGGCCGACCAGCGGCCGCGGTTCCGGTTCATCGTGATCGCCGACCGCAGGGAACGGGACCGGATCGGCGACGTGGTCCGCATGACCGTCGAGGCGCGAGAGCGGCTGGATGGTTTCATCGCCGGTCTGGATCTGGCGGGCGACGAGGGCACCGCCCGGCCGGAGGAAATCGCCCCGGCATTCCTGAGCGCGTTCGAAGCCTGCCTGCCGATCACGATCCATGCCGGCGAGACCGAACCGGCCGAGTCGATCTGGCAGGCCGCCTATCATCTGCATGCCGACCGCATCGGCCACGGCCTGACCATCAGCGAACATCCGCCACTGGCCGAACGCTTCCGCGACCGCGGCATCTGTCTGGAGCTGTGTCCGGGTTCGAACCGCGAGGTCGTCGGATTCCGCGATCCGGATGTTCCGCAAAGCGCGGGCTTGCCCCTTTATCCGCTGCGCGCGCTGTGGGACGCCGGCCTGCCGCTGTCGCTATGCACCGACAACCCGGGCATCAGCCGCACCACATTGACGGACGAATATCTCGCCGCATCGCGCATGCTCGGCAAGCCGCTGAGCTGCTGGGAAGCGCTGGCGATGATCAAGCAGGCCTTCGTGCATGCGTTCCTCGACGGTCGCGCCAAGGAAGATTTGCTGAAGCGCTGCGACGCGCGGCTGTACCGCTCTGTGTTGACGGAATTCGCCGCGGATGCGTAGCCTCGGCGGGTGCGGCTTACGCGTGACCCGCCCTGCCAGCTACCGCTTTTCGTAGCGCGGATAAGCGAAGCGCGTCCACCGCTGCCCGGATGAATCGGCTCGGCACATCCGCCGGCACCGGCTCACGCGTTCATTTCCTTCCAACGGCGATACACCGCGATGCCTTCCGGCCGTGACGCGTGGGTCATCGGCAAACGGCGCTGTTGCCACGGTTTGGCGAATTCATCGTAGAAATCCGCCAGCGTGAAATAGCGGCGGTCATCCGTGTAATAGACGGAATACTCCTCTCGACTGGTAACGAAGGTCACCCGCTCCGGGCTGCAGTAATACATGGCCGCCAGGCACATCGGGCAGGGATGCGCGAGAATGAAAAACTCGCAGCCGGTGAAATGCTCCGACTGGAGCTTGGCCGCTGCCTCGCGGATCGCGCAAATCTCGGCATGAGCCGTCGGATCGTGCGTCTGTGCCACACGGTTGACCGCTTCCGCCAGAATCTCTCCGTCCTTGACGATGATGCAGGCAAACGGGCGTCCGCCCTGCTCGACATTGGCCCGGGCCAGTTCGATGGTGCGCTGGATGAAATCCATGTGGTTCCTCAAGAGTTTGTGTCAGGGGCCACTATCCCATCACGCATCCGCCCGGTTTCGCAAGAAACCGGCGCGGGCGTTTGAGGAAAGGATTCCGTAGAAGTCATCGACAAATCCCGCGGCAAGCTTGCCATCGGACCTTTCCTGACCGGGCTTGCGCTACGCTGGCCCCATGAACAAGCGACCGCTGTATATCGCCGCCTACGACGTCAGCGATGACGAACGCCTGCGCGAAGCGCTGCGGGTGGTGCGGAACTATGCGACCGGCGGGCAGAAGTCGGTATTCGAATGCTTCCTGAGCGCCGCCGAGAAGCGCGATCTGCTGGCCGAGATCACCGCGGTGCTCGATCCGGTCGAAGACCGCTTCTTCCTGATCCGGCTCGACCCCCGGATGCGGGTCCGCACGCTCGGCGTCGCGCTGCCGCCCGACGATCCCGATTACTTCTATGTGGGCTGAACCATGAGCACGTTGTACATCGACCGCAAGGATCTCGAAATCCGGGCCGAGCGCCAGTACCTGATCCTGTACGAGAACGGCGAGCGGCGCTCGACGATGCCGCTGCACCTGGTCGAGCGGGTCGTGGTCCGCGGCAGCGCGATGCTGTCGACCGGCGTGTTGACGCTGCTGGCCGACCAGGGCATCGGGCTGTGCGTACTCGGCGGCCGCCACAGCCGCCATGCGGCAACCTTGCTGGGCCGCCCGCACGGCGATGCCGCGCGCCGGATCGGCCAGTACCGCTGGTATCGCGACGCGGATGAGCGCCTGCGGCTGGCCGTGCTGCTGGTACGCGGCAAGCTGCGCGCCTCGCTGTGGTTCATCGACCAGGCCGAACCGCTGCGCCCGGACTGCCGCCTGCCGCTGCACAAGGCCCGCGGCACGCTGCGCGAAATCGCGGCAAGCTTGCGGAACGCGGCCACCGCCTCGACACTCGACCTGACGCGGCTGAACGGGCTGGAAGGTGCGGCCGCGGCGGCCTACTTTTCCGGCATCGCACCGCTGTTTCCGGAAGCGCTCGGCTTCACCACCCGCAACCGCCGGCCGCCGCGCGATCCGGTCAATGCGGTGCTGTCGCTGGCCTACACGCTGGCGCATTTCGATGCGGTCGCGGCCTGCCATGCGGCCGGACTGGACCCCCTGATCGGCTTTTATCACGAGCCGGCCTTTCGCCGCGAGTCGCTGGCCTGCGATCTGATCGAGCCGCTGCGGCCGCGTATCGACGCCTGGGCGTGGCGCCTGTTCGCCGAGCAACAGCTTCGCGTCCACCACTTCACGACCGAGGCCGGCGGCTGCCTGCTCGACAAGGCCGGGCGGCAGGTCTTCTACGCCGGCTGGGAAACGTCGGCCGCGCCCGGACTGCGGCACCGCCTGCGCCGCTACGCGAACGCTTTGGCCCGGCATCTGGCCCGGGAGGAACGATGAAACCGTTGTACCTGTACCGCAGCGATGCGCAAGTCCGGCTGGATCACGGCGCGCTCCGGATCAGCGTGAAGGAAGGCGCGGCCGACCGCTGGATTCCGCTGCGACAGATCTCCCGCGTGCTCAGCGCAGAGACGGTCGGCTGGACCCTGGAGGCGCTGCTGGCCTGTGCCCGCACCGGCATTTCGGTGACGTTCCAGGACGGCGACTGCCGGATGATCGCGCGTTGCTTCGGCAATCCGTGCGAACGGCAGGAACTGGCGCAGCGGCTGGCTGACCTCCGGTTCCTCCCTGACTGGAGCGAGGCCTATCTGAACTGGGTCCGCCAGATGGACCGCATCGCCGCGCGCAGCGTGGCCCGCCGGATGCACCTGGAGGAACAGCGGACCGTTCAGCCGGCCGACCTGCGCCGGATGTTCGATCTCGCGGCGCGCGATCTGCTGGCCTGGCCGGCCTGGCAGCTGATGCGCCGGGAACTGCACGGCCAGTTGCATGCGCTCTCGCACCAGATCCTGCTGCAACGCGGGGTCGATCCGGAGCACTGCGAAACCCGCACGATGAACCTGCCGAGCACGTTCGCTCGCATCCTGCTGTGGGACTTCGACCTGCCGGTCTACCGCTGGATGGAACAACGCGTGGAATCCACCGGCGCCTGCGCACTGCCGACACGCGCCGAAGCCGTGCGCTTCTTCGAACGCCGTAGCGAGCGCACCGGCCGCCTCGCCCAGGGTCTGGTCAACCGCCTGCACCGCTGGCTGGTCGCCGTCTTCCCATGAGTACCGGCCGGCCGGTCCTGCACCTCGTCTGCTACGACATCCGCGACCCGAAACGGCTGCTCCGGGTGCACCGTTTCCTCCGCAGCCAGGGCTTTCCGCTGCAATACTCGGTGTTCACCGTGCCGCTGACGCCGCGCCGGGCCGACTGGCTGAGCCGGCGGGTCGAGGAACTGATCGACCCGCGCCGCGACGACGTGCGCATCTACCCGCTACCCGACACGCTCGAGCACGTCACCTACGGGCGCCAGATGTTTCCGGACGGGGTGCTGCTGCTGTCCGGCGGCGGCGACCTGTTGCGGCCGGGCGACCGCCCGCGGCGGCGCCGAGGCACGTCCGACGACGATTGACGAACGTGATTCAATCGGCGACCATCGTCTACGCGGTGTATCGACCGGAGGTCCGGATGCTACATGCAAGATCGGTGCCTATTTCGCAGGGCGATTTCCTGCTAAAGGCCTCTGCAACCCTTTGTTTTAACGGAGGAAATCTGAGCGAGGAGTTTGAACGTAGACCTGATTAAGAAGGGATTAAGACCAAGCTCGTAGGACTTGTGGGCGCTCAGTACTTGTTTGAACGTAGACCTGATTAAGAAGGGATTAAGACCCAGGGTTGTTTGCGTCAGCAAGGTAGATCATCGTTT
>CAZXXC010000177.1:0-4933 GCA_964644665.1 uncultured Methylococcaceae bacterium | reverse complement strand
GCCGCACCCGTGCCGCCAGCCCTGCGCTGCAGGTGCGATTTTCATGACGCTGGATGCTTGCAGGCAGCCACGAGCCACCCAAGGAGCACCATTCATGACCCGAGATGGTCCGACCACTCCCCAATGGGATTTGATCCGAGCATTCCTGGCGCTGGAACGGCATGGCAGCTACGAAGTGGCTGCGGAGCTGGAAGGCATCGACGACTCGACGCTGCGCCGCCGTATCCGGCTGCTCGAGCAACACTTCGGCCGCGCTCTGTTCGTGCGCGCAGAGGGCGGCTGGCGAGCATCTGCCGACCTGAATGCGCTGATTTCCGCCGCGCAGCGCATGGAGGAGGCTGCCCGCAGCTTCTGCCAGGACCACCACGCAGGCGCCGGTGTCATCCGAATCAGCGTGATGGACGTCTTTGCGCAGCGTTTCGCCCCGGTGTTTGCCGCGCTCAGCGAGAAGTACCCGAAGCTGGTGTTCACCATCACCACCGAGGCGCATTTCGTCAATCTGGAACAGGACCAAGTGGACATCGCCGTGCGCTTGGCCAGACCGGAGCACAACAGCAACGCCCTGCTCGTGCGCAAGCTCGGCGATGTTGCCGTCGGCGCCTATGCCAGCGATGCTTATCTGAAGCGCACTACTGAGCTGGCGCATGAGAAGCACCAACTGCTGGCGATGAACCTGCAGTTCTTCCACCAGGACCACCACTTCATCTATGCCTCCCTGGACTGGTCGCGCTTCGGGCTGTCCGGGCAGGTGCGACTTCAGTCCGACAGCTTCGCGCCGCTGGCGCAGCTGTGCGCACTTGGACAGGGATTGGCGCTGCTGCCGAAGTTTCTCGCGGCAGAGTATCCGCAGCTGGTTGCGCACCCGTCGAATGTCTTTGTCGACACGCAACTTTGGCTGGTCAGCCGCTTCGACATGCATGCGGCATGGCAGCGCGATCTGGCCGACATGCTGCAGGCGGAAATGGCGCGGTGGCCGCAATGAGTGCATCGCCAATGCAAGCGACCGCAGTTCTTGGGCCGAGCAGCGTTTGCGTGGTGCAGACGGGGGAGACCTACGCATGCTCCCCCGGAGAAAGCTTGCTGCGCGGCATGTTGCGCCTGGGCCGAAAGGGCATACCCGTGGGCTGCGTCAACGGCGGCTGCGGCGTGTGCAAGGTGCGCATCGTCGAGGGCTGCGTGCGGGCGCTCGGGCCCGTGAGCCGGGCCCATGTGAGCCTCGACGAGGAAGCCCGGGGCTATACGCTGGCTTGCCGGGTCGCCCCCACCGAGGCCGTGCGGCTGGAAGTCGCCGGCCGGCTGAACAAACCCTTTTCCGTCGCGCGCGCCACGGTGGCGCCCGCGCATCCACCCACGACCCAAACCAAGGAGACATGACATGGGCGTACTACGCATAGGCCACGCGAGCCTGAAGGTGATGGACATGGCGGCCGCCGTGCAGCACTACGAGAAGGTGCTGGGCCTGAAGACCACGATGCAGGACAAGACCGGCAACGTGTACCTCAAGTGCTGGGACGAGTGGGACAAGTACTCGCTCATCCTCACGCCGTCGGACCAGGCCGGCCTGAACCACATCGCCTACAAGGTCGAGAAGGACGAGGACCTGGACGCGCTGCGCGAGCGCATCGAGGCCTGGGGCGTGAAGACCGAGATGCTGCCCGAGGGCACGCTGCCGGCCACCGGCCGCATGCTGCAGTTCAGGCTGCCCAGCGGGCACGAGATGCGCCTGTACGCCAAGAAGGAGTTCGTCGGCACCGAGGTCGGCTCCACCAACCCGGACCCGTGGCCCGACGGCCTGAAGGGCGCCGGCGCCCACTGGCTGGACCACGCGCTGCTGATGTGCGAGCTCAACCCCGAGGCCGGCGTCAACACCGTGGCCGACAACACGCGCTTCGTGACCGAGTGCTTGGGCTTCTTCCTGACCGAGCAGGTGATGGTAGGACCCGAGGGCAACATCCAGGCCGCCACCTGGCTGGCGCGCACCAGCACGCCGCACGACATCGCCTTCGTGGGCGGCCCGCGCAGCGGCCTGCACCACGTCGCGTTCTTCCTGGACTCGTGGCACGACGTGCTCAAGGCCGCCGACGTGATGGCCAAGAACAAGGTGCGCATCGACGTGGCGCCCACGCGCCACGGCATCACGCGCGGCGAGACGATTTACTTCTTCGACCCCAGCGGCAACCGCAACGAGACCTTTGCCGGCCTGGGCTATTTGGCCCAGCCCGATCGCCCCGTGACCACCTGGAGCGAGGACCGTCTTGGCAGCGGCATTTTCTATCACACGGGTGAGCTCGTGGCGTCATTTACGGATGTGTACACCTGAAAGGGAACACCCCCTGAGGCGCTTTGCGCCTTCCCCCCGCTCTTCGCATCGCAAGCGATGCGGGCAGGGGGACGCTGCCAGCGCTGCGGGGCGGCGCTTGCGCGGTAGCCCTCATATGGGCCGCGCCAGTTTTTGGCGTAGCCCCCTGCACAGCCCCATGGACCCCCGAGACATCTGTGAACCCACAAGAAAGAGATAGAGATGAACCACAAGATTGCATCTGCTGCCCTGGCCCTGCTGGGTACGTTGGCAGCCTCGGCCGTGCAGGCCGAAGGCCATTACGTCCCCGGTGTAGAGGGCATGCAGGGCCCCAGCGTGCCGCCGCCCGGCGTGTACTACCTGGGCTATATGGTGAACTACAGCATCGACGATTTCCGCGCGCCGGGTAGCAGCGACAACCTGCCCGGCCACAACCGTGGAACCGTGACGGCCCTGGCCAACCGTTTTGTCTGGATCACCAACTACAAGCTGCTCGGCGCCGACTACGGCATGGAGGCCATCGTGCCGGTGATGCGTACCTCACTCACGGTGAATGCGGCCGGCATTTCCGATAGCCGTTCGGGCGTGGGCGACGTTTATCTGGGTCCGCTGGTGCTGGGCTGGCATGGCCCGCAGTGGGACGCTGTGGCCGGTGCCGGTATCTGGCTGGATTCGGCCAGCAGCCGCGACCCGGCTTCGCCAGGCAAGGGTTACAAAAGCACCATGCTCACCGGTGGCCTGACCTATTACTTTGACGCTGCCAAGACCATTTCGGCCTCGGGTCTGATGCGTTTTGAGCGCAACGGCAAGAACGATATGGGCTTTCGCAACGGCAACCAGGTGACGCTGGAATGGGGTCTGGGCAAGCATTTTGGTGCCGTGCAAGCCGGCCTGGTGGGTTACAGCCAGTGGCAGATCAGCGATGACAAAGGCCCGGGTGCCACGGGCCAGCATTCCTCGCGCCATGCACTGGGCGCCGAGCTGGTCTACCCGGTGCCGGGTGCAGGCGTGTTCCTCAAGGGTGCGGTCTACAAGGAAGTCAGCGCCACGGCCGGCACGGGGGCCCTGCCCAAGGGTTCGCTGGTGCGCTTCACAGTAGTCAAAGCATTTTGAGGAGGCTTGACATGCTGGACTCACTGATGGTTTCTCAGCCCGTGATCCGCACCGAAGCTGCCTTGCGCGCCGTGGGTGCGGCCGTAGCCAAGGCAGTGGAATTGGGCGTGCGTGTCAATGTGGCCGTGGTGGATGCGGCCGGGGTGCAGGCCGCGTTTGTGCGCATGACGGGCGCACCCTTGCACTCCATGGACATCGCCACGGACAAGGCCTATACGGCCGTGAGCTTTGGCCTGCCCACGGGCCAGTGGCATGAGGTCTTGGCCCGGCATTCGCCGGCCGTGCGCCAGGGCCTGGTCCTGCGACCGCGTTTTGTGGGCTTTGGCGGTGGGCGGCCCATTGTGGTGGAGGGCGCGCGCATTGGCGGCATCGGGGTGTCCGGCGGCAGCGAGCAGCAGGACGAGATCATTGCCGAGGCCGGCCTGCAGGCCCTGGGCCTGGTCGAGGACCAGCAAGGTGGCTAAAACCTGGCGCCTGCCTGCCCCTCCAGGCCTAGGTTTTGCCCTGGCCCGCAAAGGTGCGCACCACGTCCAAAAAGGCCGCCAGCACCGGCGATGCATCGTCGCTGCGGTACAGGCAGCTGAGCTCGATGTCACGCAAGTGGCGCGAGTGCAGCGGCCGGTATTCCACGCCGGGCAGACGCAGGCTGGTGGCCGAACGCGTGGTGATGCAGGCGCCAAAACCGCCTGCCACCAAAGCCACGCAGGTCAGCACATCTTCCACCGACTGGGCGACGTTCAGACGCAGGCCCTCGCGGTGGAAGGCATTGCTGACTTCCTGGGCCAGGCCATGCAAAGAGAGATTGGGGTAGAGGATCATGGGCTCGTTGTCGAGCTCGGACAGTGCGACCTCGTCGTGCTCGCACAGCCTGTGCGTGGCCGGCAGGCCCACGACCAGGGCTTCCTTGAGCACGGTCTGCACGCCTATGCCAGGTTCTGCAGGCACCAGCCGGTTGAAGCCAATGGTGATTCTGCGTTCGCGCAGCGCCTGCAGTTGCTCGTCCTTGGTCTGGTTGTGCAGCGCTATGCGCACCTCGGGCCTGGCCTGGTGAAACGCCGCCAGCAGGCGCGGAATCACGTCCAGCACGCCGGAGCCAAAAATGCCCACGTCCAGCTGGCCAGTCAGTCCCTGACCGGCTCTTTGCGTGCGCTCGCGGGCGCGCTCGGCCAGCGACAGGATGTTGGGCACCTCGTCCAGCAGGGTCTGGCCTGCCGCCGTCAGCTCCACGCCCTTGGGCGTGCGCACAAACAACTCGGTGCCCAGCTCCTCTTCGATGGCACGTATCTGCCGCGTCAGCGGTGGCTGGGCCATGTGAAGCCGGGCCGCGGCCCGGCCGAAATTCAGCTCCTCTGCCAGCGCCAGAAGTTAGTGAGCACCACCCGCCGAAGACCGATGCCCGGAAACGACGAAGCTATCGCTCATCGCAGTGCCCGAGCGCGCAATGAAAAGCTGGTTCCTGCGGCGTCAAACGGCGCGCCGCCGCCGCGCCGCGGTGGGCCTGCCAGGTGCGGCGGGCTTCTT
>CAZXXC010000176.1:0-5023 GCA_964644665.1 uncultured Methylococcaceae bacterium | reverse complement strand
GCAGCCTGCGGTTTCGCGTCGCCAGCGCGTTCGCGCTGGTGGGCGGCGTGATCGCGCTGGTGACCGCCGTCGGACTCTATTTCGGCGTGCGCGATGCCGGTCAGCGCATGATCGACAGAACGCTCGATGCGGAAATCCAGGACTACCTGGCGCGCCGTACGCGCAATCCTGCGTCACCGCCGCCGGCCACTGCGACGCTGCTGGGTTATGCCCTGCCTGTCCGTCCGGGAGAGCCGGTTCCACCCGCCGCCATCGCGGAATGGCCGCCCGGCCTGCACGATACGTATCTGAACGGCGTGCATTACCGTGTCGCCGTCGCCGAGCGTGCCGGCAGCCGCTACTTTCTGCTCTACAACGAAGATTTGTTCCGCGAAAAGCAGGCCAGCCTGAAGCTGTACCTCGCGGCATTCGTCGCCCTGATGGCGCTGCTGTCCGGCGGTTTCGCGCTGTGGCTGGCCGAGCGCGTCATCGAGCCGGTGAAGGAGCTTGCGCGCCGGGTGCGCGTGGTCGGCCCCGAATCACATCCTGGCCGCCTGGCCGAGGATTTCGGCGCCGACGAGGTCGGCGAGCTGGCGCGCGCGTTCGAGTCCACGCTCAACCGTCTGGCCGATTTCATCGACCGCGAGCGCGCGTTCGCCACCGATGTCTCGCACGAACTGCGCACTCCGATCGCGGCGATCCGCGGCGCGGCCGAGGTGCTGCTCGCGGACGAGCGCCGGCCGGAGAAGGATCGCCAGCGGCTGATGCGCATTGAACGCGGCGCCGCCGACATGGCCGACCTTTCCACCGCCCTGCTGGCGATGGCGCGCGAACACAACGACGCGCGCCGGGCATCGGTCGATCTGGCCGCGCTGATCCAGGAATCGATCGACAAGCACTGTCATCTGCTGAGCGACCGGCCGGTCGAAGTCACGCTGACCTGCGACGCGTATCCCCGGATCGCCGCCGACGCCAATCTCGTCGCCATCGTCGTCGCCAACCTACTGCGCAACAGCTTCACCTACACCGAACGCGGCAGCGTCCGCGTCCGCCTCGACGCGACGAGCCTCAGCGTGAGCGACACCGGTCTGGGCATCCCGCGCGAGGCGCTGGACAAGGTGTTCCAGCGTTACTACAAGGGCGCGCACAGCGCCGGCGCCGGGATCGGGCTCGCACTGGTGAGGAAGATCTGCGACCGCTACGGCTGGACGATCGAACTGGCGAGCGAGGAAGGCAGCGGCACGCGGGCGACGCTTCGCTTCGGCGGGGTTTGATGGTTGTTTGACACGGGTTTGACGGCGCGGCGACGCGTACGGGGGTATTTATTCGGTATCCCAGACCGAAGCTTCCTGGCCCGCAATGTCCGCTACCGCTACGCACGCCCTGCCGTCCTGGCTCAAGCCCTTCACCGCCTTTTTGCAGTGGTGGCCGCTCGTCAACCGCGATACTTCACGGATCGACGTCATGGCCGGCCTGACCGGCGCGCTGGTGGCACTGCCGCAGTGCGTGGCCTTCGCCACCATCGCCGGCATGCCGCCCGAGTACGGCCTGTACGCGGGCATGATCCCCGCGATCGTCGCCGCGCTGTTCGGCTCGAGCTGGCATCTGGTGTCGGGGCCGACGACCGCGGCGTCCATCGTGCTGTTCTCGGTACTGGCACCGCATGCCGAGCCGGGCAGCGCTGAATACGTCAAGCTCGCGCTCACGCTCACTTTCATGGTCGGCATCGTCCAGGTGGTGATGGGGCTGGCCAAGCTGGGCACGCTGGTCAACTTCATCTCGCATTCGGTCGTCACCGGCTTCACCGCCGGCGCGGCGATCCTGATCGCGACCAACCAGGTCAAGCACTTCACCGGCCTCGACATTCCGCGCGGGTCCGATTTCGCGACCGTGTGGGGCCATGCGTTCACCCATCTCGCCGACATCCATGCCGACATCGCGTTGACCGGTCTCGTCACGCTGCTCCTGGGCGTCGCGGTCAAACGCTGGCTGCCCCGGCTGCCCTACATGATCGTCGCCATGCTGGGCGGCTCGGTGTTCGGCTATTTCGTCGCGCGCGCAAGCGGCGTGCCGCTGCCCGCGGTCGGCGCGCTGCCGGCCACGCTGCCGCCGCTGTCCATGCCCAGCTTCGACCTCGACGCCGTGCGTACCCTGGCGTCGGGCGTGATCGCGGTCACGCTGCTGGCGCTGACCGAGGCCGTCTCCATCGCCCGCGCGCTGGCCGCGCGCTCCGGCCAGCACGTGGACGGCAACCAGGAATTCGTCGGCCAGGGGCTCTCCAACATCGCCGGCGCGTTCTTCTCGAGCTACGTCGCAACCGGCTCGTTCAACCGCAGCGGCGTGAACTACGCGGCTGGCGCGAAAACGCCGCTGGCGGCGATCATGGCCGGCGTCTTCCTGATCGTGCTGGTGCTGTTGGTCGCGCCCTGGGCGCAATATCTGCCGAACGCGGCGATGGCGGGCATCCTGTTCATGGTGGCCTGGGGCCTGATCGATTTCGACGAGATATTCCACACGCTGAAATCGAGCCGCCAGGAATCGGCGATCCTGCTCGCCACCTTCGCCTGCACGCTGTTCCTGACGCTGGAAGAGGCGATCATCGTCGGCGTGCTGATGTCGCTCGCGATCTATCTCGCCCGCACGTCCAAGCCGCAGGTGCGGGTGCGCGCGCCCGATCCGCACAACAAGAAGCGCCGCTTCACCGACGCGGAGAATGCCGCGCAATGTCCGCAACTGCGCTTCGTGCGGATCGACGGCTCGCTGTTCTTCGGTGCCACCTCGCACATCCGCGAAAGCCTCGCCGCGCAGGATGCCGCCGCGCCCGGCCAGAAGCACGTGGCGGTCGTGGCCCACGGCATCAATTTCATCGATCTGGCGGGCGCGCACTATCTGGCCGAAGAGGCGCAGCGCCGGCGCGCGCAGGGCGGCGGCCTGTGTTTCATCCGGGTCAAGGACACGGTGCAGGAGCAGCTCGCCGAGAGTGGCGCCTTGAAGACGATCGGCGGCGCCAACCTGTTCGACACCAAGACCGAGGCGATCGAAACGATCTACAGTCGGCTCGACCCGGATGTGTGCAAAACCTGCCGCGCGCGCATCTTCCGCGAATGCCAGCGCGGCGAACCGATGCGCGACCCTGCCGGGCAAGGCGACATGCGGGTGGCCCATGCCTGAATCGCCGTCCTACCGGCGCGTACTCGCGCTGCTCGATTTCGACGCGCTCGACGGCCGGATCGTGGGCAAGGCGCTGCTGCTGGCGCGGCAGAACGACGCGACGCTGGACGTGCTGCACCTGATCGAGCCCGACGGCCTGCACGGCGGTGCCTTCGGCGGCGGCGCGAACGCCGCCGCGCGCGCGCTCGAACAGGCGGCCGAGCGGCGCATGATTTTCCTGACGACGACGCTGGGGGCGGACGATGCCGTTTGCCGCGCCCTGTACGGGCCGCGCCGGCAGCGTCTGATGCAGTACGTCGCGGCGCGGCGGCCGGATCTGGTCGTGACCGGGGATGCGCAGACCGGGCTCGGCGATCTGTGCGATACGCTGATCCTGTCGACGCCGGTGCGGCCGCGCGGCGGTCGCCTGCGGGCAGCGTTGCGCGCCTGGCTCGGGCTCGGCCCGGGCGCGGTGCGGGCCTAGGCTTTTGGCGTCTCGCGGCCGTGCCAGGCGAGTACGGTCGCCGGCGTTGCGGGCTTCTGACGGCCCGCGAGCACTTGCAGGGCCTGATGGAATTCACCGGGCAGCCGTTTCATCGTCTCCGTCGCGTGCGGCAGGTAGTGCACCACGTCGAACGGCACGGGCGCGTCGAGCGCGTCGCGCGCCTGCGGGCGGAAGCGTTGCCAGGCAACCTCCACCCAGGCCTTGTTCTGGCTGTCCACGAAAATGAATTCCTCGGCGTCGAGCACGGCCATGTACTGCATGCTGCGGATCGGGACGAACAGACATGCGCCGGCGCGCGCCAGCAGCGTATGCGCGAGGTTGTACGTGGCTGCGGGCAGCAGGCCCGGCAGGCGGCCGATTTCCTTTTCGCGGTAGAAGCGCTCTTCCATGACGTTCTGATCTTCGCGCGGCGATTGACGATGTCTTGCGGACGTTCGGGGGTCCAGCTTGAGGCACAATAGCGCGCGAATCGTTCCGTTCCAAGCCGCCATGACCGCTTCATCCGCCGCCGAAACCGGCCTCGTCTTCGATACGCATCTCGAACGGTTCGACCGCGAGGTGATCGAAGCCTCGCGCGTCCAGCCCGTCCTGGTCGATTTCTGGGCCGACTGGTGCCCGCCCTGCCGCGCGCTGACGCCGGTGCTGGAGCGCGTCGTCCCGGCGTATGCCGGCCGCATCCGGCTCGCCAAGGTGGAGGTGGACGCAGGCGATAACATGAAGCTCGCGGGCCGCTACGGGCTGCGCGGCTTCCCGACCGTGCTGCTCTTCGTCGAAGGCGAGATCGCGGGCCGTTTCGTCAGCGCCAAACCCGATGCGTGGGTACGTGAATTCATTGCCGAGCACGCCGGCATTGACTGACCGCCGGCTCGTGCTCGACACCAACGTGGTGCTCGACGTCCTGTATTTTTCCGACCCGTCCGTTCGTCCGTTGGCCCACGCCATGCGGACGGGGAAGGTACGCTGCGGCGCGACCGGGCCGAGTTTCGACGAGTGGCGGCGGGTGCTCGGTTATCCCGGTTTTGCGCTCGATCCGGCGCGGCAGGCGGACTTGGTCGAAATGTATCGGGCCGTCTGCGATTTCTTTCCCGAGTGGACGATGGCGGGCCTGCCGCGCTGTGCGGACGCCGACGACCAGAAATTCCTCGATCTGGCCGCCGCCCTGCGCGCGCCGCTGGTCAGCCGCGATCGCGCGGTGCTGAAGCTGCGGCGGCGCTGTGCCGCGCGGTTTCCGATTCTGACTCCGGCGGAAGCGGCCGGCTGGCTGGCCGCCTGATCAGACCTGGGGCCCGGCCAGGCTTTTGCGTGCGGCCTCGCTCACCGCCACCACCGCCGGATGCGACAGCCGGCGTTCCACCGAGATCGCGAAATAGCGTTCGCGGATGTCGGCCG
>CAZXXC010000175.1:0-5114 GCA_964644665.1 uncultured Methylococcaceae bacterium | reverse complement strand
GCGCCGAGGATGCCGCTCATCTCGCCGTACATGCCGACGGTGTTGGTGATCACGCGTTCGATCTGCTTTTCGCGTTCCTTCCACGGTTTCTCCATCACACGGCGCTCGCGGGCGAGCTGGTCCTGCAGCGCGGTGAAGCCTTGGACGATGCCTTGTTCCTTCTGGCGGAACTGGTCACCGCCTGTTTGCGCTGTATCGCCTCAGCCAGGACTTGCTGCAAGCGGGTCTCGTGCTCGGCGCGCAGGGATGCCTCCATCTGCTCACGCAACTGCGTGGACAGCGCTTCGGTCAGCGGTATCGCATGATGGCACCGAGGGCGGTGAATGATGGTGTCGGTCATGTCGTTACCGGTGGTTCAGTCGGTGGAATCGACGAAGCGTACGGCTTCGGCGGGCAGTGCGAGACGGTAGCGGCGCGAGCGGCATGCCCCGCTTTCGATCCGGTACGGCGCGGCTGCGGGTCCGAGAGCTTTCTTCAGGCGCGCGTGCAGCTTCGACAGGCGCTGCGAGAAGTAGTCGCCGTCCATGCCATAGGCGAGGGCGCGTTCGGTCTCGTCGCGGTCGGCCATCGCACCGACGATCAGGCGCAACTCGGCCAGATAGCGTTCGGCCCATTCGGGGTCCGGTACCAGCTTCGGCGGCGCGGGCAGCGCCGGCTGCCCGTTCGTCGCGCGTCGGGCGAACAGGCTCAGCATCGCCAGTTCGGCGGGAGGCAGGCTGATCAGGCGGCCTGCGGCGCGAATCCGGCGATGCGCCAGGTCGATGATCAACTCGGGGGCCGCCAGGGCCGCGCGGGCCGCGCTGACGACGGCGCTGAAACTGGCCGCGCCGTTCAGAAGGTGCTCCGGCAAGCCGTGGCGCAGACTGACGAACGGGATTTCCGCCAGGGTGATGCGGGCATCCCGGGTGTCGGCGAGCTTGTTGTCCCGGGTCGTGATGATGCGGCTGTAAGGCGTCGGATAGAAGAAATCCCAACTGGATTCGAACGGTTCCGATACCAGGACGTGGGACAGGCGGTCCTGCTCGCGCCCGAACAGCGACAAGGCGTAGCCCAGATAGAACCCCATCGTCTTGCGCCCGCCGGCGATCGAGACATGCAGCGAGGACAGCGGATCGCGGGTCAGCTCACGGACGGTCTCGGTGATGAGATCGGCGGCGATGCGGTTGTCCTCGCGGCTGCGGATGTCGTCGAGCGCTGCGCCGCCTTCGCGGTGCAACACATGGATGTGCGATTCGTCGAATGCGATCTCGGGCAAGGCATAATCCAGGCACAGCTTCCTGAACCAGCCGGGCTCGTCGGACAGTAAGGCCAGCCGCGCGCGCTCGGCGCCGTCGCGGGTGGTCAACAGATGGATTTCGGTGGGCAGATACGGGCTGGTCGGGTGTTGTGTCAGCGCGTAAAGGGTTTCGGTGACGACCTGCGGCGAGAGCCCGGTCACGGCGAGCAGCACGCGGCGCGAACAGGCGCCGGCTTGCCGGCCGGGCCGAACGCTGCGCGGAAGCGATGGGGTAGGGATGATATCTTCCATGACCGAAATTCTCCGGCTTCAGCCGACATCATTGTTCCGCGGCAAGCTTGCCGAAATCAAGCGGTAGCGTCCCAAACCCATGGTCGTCGCCTTGCCGGCATGGCACCACTGGCCTAGCCACAAGTACGGCCAGAAATCCGCCAGCTCGCTGCCGTCGAGCATCAGCGAGCCGACCAGTCCGCCCATCTCCATGGTCGTCTGCTGCCGGGAGGAATAGCGCGTCCAGTCCTGCCAGCGCAAGTCGGTATCGCGCGCGCCGATGTGTTCCGCCGCCTGCACCAGACGGGCGAAGTCCGCCTCCAGCGGAGTGTCGGTGTGGAAATAGCTCAGCATCGAAAGCCGCCGTAGCAGCGAACCGAACAGATCGCTGAAGCGAAATGTTGACGGCGTGACCAGGTGCTCCCGGCGTCGCAAGCGCAGGGGGGTGTCGATCTCGAGGCGGACCAGTTCCGGACGGCCCGGAATCACCGGCGTGACCGGCGGCAGCAGGTGCAGCGCGCCGCCCGGCCGGTAGATCGCCGACCATTCCGTCAGATCCGTCCCGTGGGCCTGTTCAACTTCCTCAAGATGGAACGGTTGGCGGGTGCGGCCCATTCCGCTCTGGCCGGCACGCTGGACCGCATGAATCACGTAAGGCGCGTAGCGTTCGGCGCGGCCGAACAGGGTCAAGCCGACGGTGTAGGCCGATGCCGATACCACCCCTTCGATGCGTACCGCGTAAGGATGTGGAACCGCCGTGTAGCGCCGCATCTTGTCCGCGTCCAGCGGCGGCGTTTCGAAAATGTAAGGGTAGGCGCAGCTCCGGTACAGCAGACAGGAGGGGCAAGTCGTGCCTTTGATTACGCATACGCTCTGCTTCAGTGCACGGCCGAACGCCCCGCGCCACGCCGAGCCGGCGAGCGCAGGAAGCCGGGGCGGGGTGTCGGTCGCGAAGCGAAAGCGCAGCGCGGTGATCGGCAGTTTCGGTGAGGCGGCAGAATCAGGCATCGAATGGTTGTCCCGATGGCGGATCGGCCGTTCCATGGTACACCACCACCGGGTGCGTTTCCGGCATCGGCCATCATGCGTGCCCGGCGGTTCCCGACTGCCGCCGGCTGACTGCCGGGTCGGCAGCAATCGGCCGACGACAACTGGCCTCGCACGCGCAGTTCAGGCATGATTCCAGGCCTGAAGCGCATGCACCGAGCGGACTGTATGGCCAAGTATCCACCGGCCGTGTGAACTCGCCCGGTGCCTTCCGTCTGCAGCGAAGAACGGCCCCGCGATTTCCCCATCGACGTCACGGCGATCCCCCTGTGAGATGCCGGTAATCGGGACTGCGAACAATCGCCACGAACCATTTCACGCATTTTCCTCTGATCCGGAGTATCCCCATGAAAATCGGCACGCCTTTGAGTTCCAGCGCCACGCGCGTGATGCTGCTCGGCAGCGGCGAACTCGGCAAGGAAGTGGTGATCTCGCTGCAGCGCTATGGAGTCGAAGTGATCGCCGTCGACCGTTATGCTCATGCACCGGCCCATCAGGTCGCGCATCGCGCCCATGTGCTCGACATGACCGATGGCGCCGCGATACGGGCGCTGGTCGAGCGGGAGAGGCCGAACCTGATCGTGCCGGAAATCGAGGCGATCGCCACCGATGCGCTGCTGGAACTGGAGCAGGCCGAAATCGTAGAGGTGATCCCGACCGCCCGGGCCATTGGCCTGACCATGAATCGACGCGGCATCCGCCGGCTGGCGGCCGAGGAATTGAAACTGCCGACATCATCGTATGCGTTTGCCGAAACGCGCGAGGAGTTCATGGCCGCTGCCGGGCAGATCGGCTTTCCGTGTTTCGTGAAGCCGATCATGTCGTCTTCCGGCAAGGGTCAGTCGCTGGTGCAGTCGGCGGCGGAACTCGATGGCGCATGGGATCATGCCCAATCGTCGGGACGGGTCAAGAATGCGCCGGTGATTGTCGAGGGCAAGATCGACTTCGATTACGAGATCACGTTGCTGACCGTGCGGGCGTTGAACGCCAGCGGGCAGGTCGAAACACACTTCTGTGAACCGATCGGCCACATCCAGCGGAACGGCGACTACGTGGAAAGCTGGCAGCCTCAGCCGATGAGTCCGGCGGCTCGTGCGGAAGCGCAACACATCGCCCGGCGCGTGACGGACAATCTGGGCGGGCGTGGTCTGTTCGGTGTGGAACTGTTCATCTCCGGCGATCGGGTCTGGTTCAGCGAGGTCAGTCCCAGGCCGCACGACACCGGCATGGTCACGATGATCACGCAGGCGCAGAGCGAATTCGAACTCCACGCACGCGCGATATTGGGTCTGCCGGTCAGTACGGCGCTGCGGAATCCCGGCGCGAGTGCGGTGATCTACGGCCGGCTCGAAGGGGAGGGCATCGCGTTCACCGGCGTGGACGATGCGCTGCATTTGCCGCGGACCGAGATCCGGCTGTTCGGCAAACCCGTTTCGCATGTCCGCCGGCGGATGGGGGTGGCGCTGGCCGCCGCCGACACCGTGGCGGAAGCTCGGCAAACGGCACAGCAGGCCGCAGCCTCGGTGCAGCCGGTGCCGGCCTAGTGCGGCCGGGGTAAACTTTACCGGCCGAGTTCGGTCTGAATTGCGGGCGTACGATGCGTCGCACGCGCCCGAAGAAGGCCATCCATCATCCATGACCAATACGGAGAATTTCCATGCCCCTGTTCATCTCGATGTTGCTGACGGCGGGAACGGCTTACTGGTACTACCGGACCGCCGAGCGGATCGGCATCAAGCCCATCCCATGGGCCGTCGCCGGCGCGATCGCCTATCAGGTCCCGGCCTGGGCGTGGATGATCCTGTTCTCCAGGCCTTATCTGACCGGGTTGCGCAGCACCGCGGCAAAGACCACGATGTCGTCTTTTCTGATCGGCCATTCGTGGATTCTGGTCGGCGCGTTGGTCGCGGTCCTCGTCTATCGACTGTTCCTGTTGAAAGCCAGGGCAGCCGTTTAGCCGGGGCCGCCGAGGGGGAGAGGTCGCCGTATCGTCACCGTTACCCCGCGGAGCCGATGCAGTGTTAAATCTGCTATTCTGCACCTGACGCGCTTCGCCTCGGTGGTGGAACAGGTAGACACACAGGACTTAAAATCCTGCGGCGCAAGCCATGCCGGTTCGATCCCGGCCCGAGGCACCAATTCGCGACCAGACAGCACCCCGCAGTGATCGTAAGGCCCGGTAAATCCGGGCCTTTTGGTGGTCGCCGGACGGTGTCTATACACGGCCCGAATCGCTCGGTGCGGGTTGTTGTCCGGAGGAATCCGGACCTGTCACGTCCACGTGAAAGGATGCTGGTGTCGAGCCCGTCAGAGCGGGGGCCTCGGTCCGAACTTGGTTTCATTGGTCATCGACGATCGGCATGAAAATCAGCAATCAGGCACATCGATTTCATGTCCGCCGGGACGGCTGCTGGCTGGATGCGGTCTCGAACTGGATGGGTGCCCATCTGAACGACCACACCTACCCGCTACGGTTTGCGATAGTCGCGGTCGAGGATGACGCGGTCGTCCTCGAGACGACGATACTCCAGTGCGCCGCCGACCATCGCCATGCCAAGGC
>CAZXXC010000174.1:3925-5121 GCA_964644665.1 uncultured Methylococcaceae bacterium | reverse complement strand
AGGGCATCCAGGAGCAGGATCTTGCCGGGAACCATCACTTGCGGCAGTACTCCGAGCAAACCTTCGCGCAGTTGTTGCCTCACTGACGTCCTGGCACTATCGACGGCCACGAAGGCCACCAGCCTGTCTCTCCCGCGATCGTCCCGAGCGACCACCGCCGCCTGACGCACGAAGGGAAAACGCAGCAGCGCCGCCTCGATTTCCTCGATCTCGACCCGCTGGCCGCGGATCTTCACCTGCAAATCCTTGCGGCCCCGGTGTTCCAGTGCCCCGTCGGAACGAAAGACCCCCAGATCGCCGGTTCGAAACATGCGGCGACCATCGGGCATCCGCGAAAAGGCAGCCTCCGTCAGTTCCGGCTGCTTCCAGTAACCCGGAGACAGATAATCTCCGATCACGGTGATCTCTCCCTGCTGATTGGACCCCACGTCGCGCCCTTCCGAGTCCAGCAGCCTGATTTGGACCCCCTCCACCGGGTAGCCTACAGGCGGTCGCCCCGGCCGGGGTGGATTCTCGCGGTCGAAGTACGCATGGCAGATTCCGCCGGTCTCCGTCGCACCGAGGCCGACCGACAGGACACAGCCTTCCCCGAAATAGGCTCCAACGATATCGACATCTCGCTCGGTCACCGCTTCGCCGGTCAATCGGACGACCCGGACGGACGACAGCCTCTGATCTCGGTCAAGGAACGCCGACAACTGCCTCAGGATGGTCGGCACCGTGAACAGCACGGTGATCTGCTCCATCTGGAGCAGGTCGGCCAGCGCCTGCGGGCCGAGCCGGCGGAAATCGATCGGATACAACGTGGCTCCGGCCGAAAAGGCGGCCAATGTGTAGACGACTCCGCCGTGAACGGTCAACGACGAGGCCATGGCGATGCGATCCTCCGCCCGGATATCAAGCCCCTCCTGTACTGTGCGGACATAGTGACATGCATTCCGGATCGTCTGCATGATTCCCTTCGGCTGCCCGGTGGAGCCCGACGTGAAGAGGATCCACGCCAGGTCGCCGGCGCTGCACCGCTCGACTGCAGGGTCGATCGTGACTTCGTCGACGCGCTGATCAACGCCGATGAGCCGACCCACGTCGTCGATGCACTCCACGGCCAGCGCGGCCGATTCTTGGTCGACGAGAACCACATGCGGGTGCAGTTCGCGCAGCATTCGCTGCAGCCGTCCGGCCGGCCAAGCGGCATC
>CAZXXC010000174.1:0-3825 GCA_964644665.1 uncultured Methylococcaceae bacterium | reverse complement strand
CCCCCGTTATCCGGCTTCATCGCAGCGCCAGACAAAAGTTTCGATATCGCCGACTTCGACGAAGCCCAACTTCCTGCACACCGGTGCCGATGTATCGCGGACTGCCTGGATCACCGCGGCCCGGGCACCGCCCCGGCTCGCTTGCCTCAGACGGTGCTCGACCAGCGCCGCGTAAATGCCCCGGCCACGGTACCCCGGCAGCGTGGCAGCACCGCCCAGCATTACCACGGGCCGGTCGGCAAAGCGGAACATCGTTCCAATCGCGACCGGCGGTTCCCGCTCGCTCTCGCTGGCCAGGTACGCTCGGACCGTCGGGTTGGCCGCTCGTGCGTCCTGCAGGAACGCCCGGCTCAACACCCTGGCCAGAGCCGCCGGAACCGGATACCCGTTCGCGATCAAGTCCTCCACGACGGCCGCATCGCCGGGTACCGCCTGCCGGACCGTGATCTTGCGCAGGTTCGGAGCACGCGTCAGATTCGTCAGAGTCATCGCGGAAAGACTTGGCCCCCGGGTCAGGCCCGACTTCCGCAGTTCCCTTCCCAGGTCCTTCGGCCGGGTGCTCGGTCCCACTCGCCAACTGAAGGACCTGCCGGCGTCCGCAAACAATGTCGTCACTCGTCGAACCGTCGGCGGGACCTCGGAGCGGCTCAGCCTCGCCGCTCCGACGATGTTCGCGAGCGGATGAGAGACGCGGGTGACCCGAGCGTGCACTCCTTCGAAGGGCAACTTGTCGATCACGCCGGGCATTTCCGGCAGCAGAAAGAGACCGAGTTCGATCGATTCCAGCAGTTGGTCGCGACCCATGGCTCACCGCTGGAGGGGGTCTCGCTTGACACCATGCGTGGCAGCCCACTCATCCGTCATTCGACTGCGTACTTCCCATAGTTCGGGGAAAAAGCGGTGCCGCACGCCCTCCTCGAGAAGTGCGACGGGACACCCATTCAGCGATCGCGCGTTCTTCCCGAGAGTGCGCTCGATCAATTGGAAATGATGAAACCGGAACCGTTGGAACAGTTCGTCGTACTCGACCAATGCTTCCGCCAGCATGTACGCACTGTCGTGGCGGTATTCGGCATCGTAGATCGCGTCGACGCTGAGCCCGCGCCGCTCCAGGTACGAGGACGCGAACGACTCCCACAGACACGGACTCATCCGCAGTAACCTGCGGAATCCGGGCGAATCCTGTCCGCTGCCGTTACCGAGGTGCTGACGGATCTCCTGATAGTCCTTGGGAGACAAGGTCTCGAGTACCGCCAGGCCGTCGATGAGCCGGGACTGCAGCATATGGACACGGCGGAAGAGGGTGAGGGCGCGCAACGTGCGCTCCGACCGGATGAGATCGTCGATGTCCAGCAGGGTGTGTCCGATTGCCTTCATCCACAACTCCAGGACCTGGTGGACGATCTGGAAGACCATTTCCTCCGAATGGCACAGTTCGAAAGGCTGCTTTTGGCACGAAAGCAGCGTTCCGGTCTTCAGATAGGCCTCGTAGTCGGAATCAGCGCCGGTCCCGGTGGCGTAGAAGGCTTCACGATCCACGTCGAGCGTTCCTCCGGTTACCGTGAAAACGTCGCCCAAGGCAGAACCGGCGCACGAATCAGCCGTCTCGATCCGAGCGCACATCACCGAATGCGCCGCGCTCGTCCGGCCCATCCCTTCGAACGGTCGTGGGTAAGCCACTTTCGATGTGCATCGGCGATAGAAGGAACAATGGAACCCCGAGAGGCGAATCACCCATTTCGGCGGAAGGATGCTCCGGGCAGCACAGGCCGTCAAGCGGCGGCATCGGCCGCAGCGGGCGGTCCGGCCCCATCGCCGCCCATGCCGCGGCCGGGCCGTGGTCTTCGACCGTTCGCACTCGGCGTGGCCAAGCCGTGCAATCATCTGCCCCTCCAGGCACCCCTGCCGCAAACACCGCTTGATTGCCGCTGCTCGAGATGCTGAGTAAAGTGACGCACAATCATGAGTGCGTCGACCGACCCACCCGTTTCCGCCGCGAGGACGCGGCCACCCGGGCAGCCCGATTGGCGGATCAACGGGGTTTTCCAGAAGATTCCCGGCCGGCCCGCGGCCTTCGAGCCGATCCGCAGCCTCCTCGCGGGGGCGCGGTCTCCCGGCGGAAGATTTCCCGCCGCGTGCGGACACCGACCGGCCGTGCGGCGGCGCGAAAAACAGCAGGAAGTCTTGCGGCTCAATGCGGCGATCGAGGTGGATTTGAGGAGTCTGGCGTATGGCGCTGAACACCGACCATTTACACAACACCCTGCGTGCCCTGGACTCGGCTGTGGCGCTCTACCAGCGCGCCGTGACGGAGAACGAAGCCATCGATCAGGAGATCTTCCGCATGGCCATCGTCAAGGGGTTCGAACGCACGCAGGAAGTCTGCTTCAAGCTCATCAAGCGCCGTTTGAAGGACTTCGGCCATGGCGGCCGCAAGCTCGAAGCCACCCCAGTCAAGGAACTCTTGCGGCTGGCCGCCCAACATGGCCTGCTCACGCTGGAGGAGGTCGAGCGCTGGTTCCTCTACCGCGACAACCGCAACGACACCGCTCATGACTACGGGGAGGCTTTCGCGCAGGAGACGCTCGTCCTCATGGCCGGGTTCATTCATGATGCCTATGCGCTCGCAGCACGCCTGCACACCGGCGATCAGGACACCGGCGGTTCGGCATGACCGCGATCGCCGGACTCGAACTGGCCGAACGCTACCTCGAAGAGGTGCGCGCGATTCTGCGACGGCATGTCCCGGACTATGATGTCTGGGCCTACGGCAGCCGGGTCACCGGCGGCGCCTTCGAAGCCAGCGATCTCGACCTGGTGACGCGTCACCCGGCCGACCTGCGTCGGCCCTGTGAGAACCTGCTCGACCTGCGCGACGCCTTCGTGGAAAGCAATCTGCCGATTCGCGTCGATGTCATGGACTGGGCACGCATTCCGGACACCTTCCGCCGTGAGATCGAACGCGGTTATGCGGTAGTTCAATCGGCGCGGCAAGAACAGACCCAGGCCAATCAGCTGCACCCGGATCCGCCGCGTTTGCAAGGATAGCCGTCAAACCGTAGACACATAAAAACCACACTTATCGACGATTCGCTCGCGAGCTAGCACTTGGCCAAACGGAAGACCCGAACAGATGCAACCGCGACGAGCGCCGCCACTTTCGGCTACGAAGCCCAGCTCTGGCAGATGGTCGACGCGCTGCGCGGCAGCATGGACGCCGCCGAACACAAGCATGTCTGCCTCGGCCTGCTGTTCCTGAAGTACATCTCCGACGCCTTCGAGGAGAAGCATGCCGAGCCGGTGGCCGAGCAGGACCAGGGCGCCGACCCCGAAGACCCCGACGAGTACCGCGCCCAGAGCAACTTCTGGTTGCCGCCCGAGGCGCGCTGACCGCACCTGAAGGCGGCAGGCCCGCCAGAGCACGATTGGCCAGCTCGTCGACGACGCCATGGCCGGCATCGAGCGCGACAACATAGGCCTCAAGGGCGTGCTGCCCAAGGACTATGCCCGCCCGGCGCTCGACAAGCAGCGCCTGGGCCAGTTGATCGACCTGATCAGCAACATCAAGGTGGGCGGCGAGCGGCAGCGCGACGACAAACGCTGGTAGTACGGCCTACCCCCGGCCGGCAACGCCAACTTCGCCTGGGTGCAGCACATCGTGCACCACCGCGCGCCCGCGGGCGTGGCCGGCTCCGTGCTGGCCGACGGCTCGATGTCGTCCAAGCAGTCCGGCGAGGGCGCGATCCGCAGGAGCCTGATCGAGGCCGACCTCGTGGACTGCATGGTCGCGCTGCCGGGCCAGCTCTTCTACTCGACGCAGATTCC
>CAZXXC010000173.1:0-5133 GCA_964644665.1 uncultured Methylococcaceae bacterium | reverse complement strand
GTAAAACTACGCTGTTCAATGCCTTGACCGGTTCGCGTCAGCATGTCGGTAACTGGCCAGGCGTCACAGTAGAAAAAAAGACCGGCGAATATCAATTCCAAGGTAAACGCATTGCCGTGGTTGATTTGCCTGGCACCTATTCGCTGGAGGCCGATGATGACAGCGTGTCGTTGGACGAAAAAGTGGCGCGCGACTATGTTGCGTCCCGCGAAGCGGATTTGATCATCAACATCATCGATGCCTCGAATATAGAACGGAATTTATATCTGACCTCGCAATTGCTCGAAATGCGGGTGCCGATGATCGTGGTGTTGAATATGATGGACGCCGTGAAAAAACGCGGCATTAAAATCGATCTCACCTCATTGTCTTCCCTGTTGTCCTGCCCGATTATCGCCGTGACGGCCGCTACCGGCCAAGGTATCAAGGAATTGCGACAAGCCATTGACAAGGCCTGTCAGCACCCCTCCATTCCCGCACTCAATGTGGATTATCATCCTGCCATCGAGAGGGGTGTGACCGAGTTACAGCCACTATTGACCGAGCATCAAGCCCAATGTGATCTGCGCTGGTTGGCATTGCGTTTGTTAGAAAATGACACACTGGCCAAGCGACTGGCCGGATCGGAGCTACAAAACGCCGCGGAAATATTGCGGCAACGCATAGAACAGGAAACGAACGACGAAATCGACATTCTGGCCGCCGATGCTCGTTACGGCTTGGTCAATAAACTGGTCCAAACGACCGTATGCAAGCTGAATGAGGTGTCGCGCCACACCACCGATAAGATCGATGCGGTGGTCCTGAATCGTTTCTTGGGCATACCAGTATTTTTATTGGTGATGTACACGATGTTCATGTTCACGATCAATGTCGGTAGCGCCTTCGTCGATTTTTTCGATCAAGCGGTCGGCGCTTTATTGGTCGACGGCATGAGCGCCCTGCTCACTTCATTGAATTGGCCGGATTGGTTAGTGGTGCTGTTGAGTAATGGCATCGGTGGCGGCGTGCAAGTAGTGGCCACTTTTATTCCCATCGTTGGCTTTTTGTTCATCTTTTTGTCGATGCTGGAAGACTCCGGATACATGTCCCGGGCCGCGTTTGTCATGGACCACTTCATGTGCGTGATTGGCTTGCCGGGGAAATCCTTCGTACCGATGATCGTTGGTTTTGGTTGTAATGTGCCCGCCATTATCGCCACCCGAACGCTGGAAAACCCGCGAGATCGGATTTTGACCAACCTGATGAATCCTTTCATGTCCTGTGGTGCGCGTTTGCCGGTCTATGCGCTTTTTGCCGCGGCATTTTTCCCGGTTGGCGGACAAAACCTGGTTTTTGGCTTGTATTTGTTTGGTATCTTGGTTGCCGTTTTGACCGGCTTGATCATGCGCCATACCTTATTGAAAGGCGAACCCACCCCGTTTTTGATGGAGTTGCCCACCTACCACCTCCCTACCCTGCGCGGTATTTACATCAAAACCTGGGATAGACTCAAAACCTTTATCTTCAATGCCGGCAAGCTCATCGTACCGATGGTCTTGATACTGAATATCCTCAATTCCCTGGGTACCGACGGCAGCTTTGGTCGCGAGAATAGCGATCAATCGGTGTTAAGCCAAATCGGCCGCGCGCTGACGCCCGCATTTAGCCCCATGGGTATCAGTGAAGACAATTGGCCGGCCACGGTCGGGATTTTCACCGGCATCCTGGCCAAGGAAGCCGTGGTTGGCACGCTGGACGCACTCTATAGTCAAATGGCGGCTGGTGCTCAAGAACAAACCGACAAGCCCTTCGATTTGGCGGAAGCCCTGCTGGTGGCCTGCCAGACGGTACCGGACAATCTGGCAGAAATTGCCGATAAAGTCCTCGACCCCCTGGGCCTGGGGATTGCCAATGTCGAGGATGTAGCAACGGCCGCCGAACAACAGGAGGTCAAACTGGCGACTTTTGGCGTCATGCAAAATCAATTCGACGGCAAAGCCGGTGCTTTCGCTTACCTGCTGTTCATTTTGCTGTATGCGCCCTGCGTGGCTGCCACGGCCGCCATTTATAAAGAAACCAGCGCAGGCTGGGCTTTGTTTGTGGTGTGCTGGACGACTTTCCTGGCGTACACGACCGCCACCCTATTCTATCAAGGCATGAAGTTCGCCGAGCAGCCAGCGACGGCAAGTCTATGGTTTGGTTTGCTGGCGTTGCTGTTCGTGCTCGCGCTGTCTTTATTGCGATTCTATGGTTCCCGGCAACAGAGAGGGGTTTTATCGTGATTCTTTCGGATTTACGGACATACTTACAGAATAAACGCCGAGTCACATTGAACGACTTGGTCTTGCATTTTCATGTCGATGCCAATGCCTTGCGCGGCATGCTGGCCAAATGGATCAGCAAGGGCAAAGTGCGCATATCTCCGGCTGGCAGCAATTGTGGCGCCAGCTGTTGTAAATGCGATCCGTTGCTGACGGAAATTTATGAATGGGTGGATTGATACGAGGCACGGCCGATGCGGCCCTGCCCCAATGAAACGCTTACTTATCGGCCAACCAGCCTTGTAATGCTTCGATCAGTTCCAGTGCTTGCTTTTCACTGGAAATGTTGAATTTGGATTTTTGTTGATATTCGCCGTTGCGTTTTTGGTAACGACGGATGCTGAATCTGTCTTGGCTATATTGGTTTTTACTGGGCTCCCAATCCTGGTAGCGATAAATCACGGTCGCCCAAGCCCCCTTACTCAATATTTTTTTGTCCAGTTCCTTGACGGTTTCGATGCCGCCATCTTCATAACGAATGGTCAATTCTTCAACGGTTTCTGCCATAGCATTCTCAAGTGGAGTTTAATCGCGCGCAAGTTTATCACGGGCTGATGAATTCGCCGAAGGCACGACTGCCCTCGCCTGTTTTTATCGTATTCACGACTTCCAGTGTGTCCGCGTCGATCACCGATACGTTGTTGTCAAACCAATTGGCGACATAAACAAACCGTCCGTCCGGATGCGTGCTGATGCCTTCTGGTTTATCGCCGACCTGGATTTCCTTCAGGGTTTTCAAACTCGTCGTATCGATCACCGATACCGTGCCATCGTCTTGATTGGTCACGAACAACAGGCTGTCGTTCTTGGCCAGAGCTACCGCGTATGGCCTGGCGCCAACCTTGATGGTAGCCACGCGCTTCAAGCGGCGAGTATCCAGCACGGTGACGTCGTTGCTTTCGACATTCGCGGTATAAAGCCGTTTACCATCCTTGTCCAACGTGATGCCAAAGGGATGTGCTCCCACCTTGGTCGTGTTACGGATAGTCAGTTTTTTTAGATCGATCTGGGAGATCGAATCGTCTATCCGGTTGGCAACATAAAGCCATTTGTTATCCGGACTGACAGTCATGCCGGATGGTGATTTGCCGACCGATAGCACCGCCGTTTTTTCAAAACTCTGCGTATCGAAAACCGCAACGGTGTTTTCATACCAATCGGCCACAAACACTTGTTCACCCGATTTGTCGACCGCGATACCCAACGATGCTCCGCCCACCTTCACGGTTTTCCGGACTTTGAACGAACCGTTGTCGATCACTGCAAAACCGCCCCCTTCTGGTGTGCTGATATAAATCTGTTGACGTTGCGGATTAACCGCGACCCCTGCGGGTTTGCCGTTGACTTTGACCGTTTCCATCACTTGCTGTCGATCGGTATCGATGACGGAAACCGAGTTATCCAGCTGATTCGTGATAAACGCATAAGGTTTGGCGTGAGCGTTGCCGGTGAAAACAGACAACAACGCCAATACGACAATCGATTTATTGGGCATGTTTTTAGCTGGGAAGAAGATGCGAAACGGTTTCCATCAGCCGATGGAAACCGTGATAGGACGGATTTTTAACGTTTCAGGTCGATTTTGACTTCGGCGGAACCAGAACCCACTTTTTTGTCCAGCGCTTTCAGACCGGTCGTCAACACGTCGGTAACGGCCTTGTCGGCTGCTTCTTCATTCAGTTCCGCAGGCGGATTGTTATTGACATACGCTCGGTAGTAAGTCGCTACCCATTCCACTTCGGCCTTGCCGCCCTTGTCTGCAACGGACAGTTCTGCGGCATAGTTACCCACTGGCAATACCGGAATTTCCTCGTCTTGACCGGCGTGTTTGATGGTGCCGGTTGAGCTCATGTCGGTGATTTTGTATTTGTAGGACATTTTGCTGTCATCATGCGATTTCAGTTCTTCGGTGATCGTGCCACCATTGGCCAAAGTCAGCTTACGAACCGCGCCTTTTTCGTTGCTACCGCCTTCGACGCTTTTGATGCTGGGGTGCCAGGACATATCGTTATAATTTTTAATGACTTCCCAAACTTTGGCGGCCGGCGCGTCGATGACGACGGTTGCAGTCATTTTTCCTCTGACCGGCCCGTGGGCATTGACCATGCCGGTAAACATCAGCAAAGCAGCCGAAACAAATAGCGAGGTTTTTTTCATAACACTTTCCTATGGTGGTCACATAAAATTGAATCCTGAATTATAAAATAAATTCCAGGATCGGGTAGCCGCAAAAGCTCGATTGCGGAAAAATTCCCCTATAACCTTTCCCTATTCAGGATGATGCGATGAGCACGGCGACTTATTTCTGGCACGATTACGAAACCTTCGGCACAGATCCGCAACGCGACCGGGCCTGCCAATTTGCCGGCATTCGTACCGATCTGGATTTCAACATCGTCGGCGAACCTGTCATGTTGTATTGCAAAACCGCGGACGATTACCTCCCCAATCCGGAAGCCTGCCTGATCACCGGCATCACCCCTCAACTAGCCGATGAAAAAGGTATTTGCGAAGCAGAGTTTATTGGCACCATCCACGCGCAACTGGCCCAACCCGACACCTGCAGCCTGGGCTATAACTCCATTCGTTTCGACGACGAAGTCACCCGCAATTTGCTGTATCGGAACTTTTTCGATCCTTATGCGCGCGAATGGCAAAACGGCAATTCACGTTGGGACTTGATCGACATCGCCCGCGCCGCCCGTGCCTTACGTCCCGAGGGTATCAACTGGCCAGTCAGCGAAGACGGCACGCCCAGTTTTCGCCTGGAAGCCATCACGCAAGCCAACGATATTTCACATCAAGCCGCCCACGATGCGCTGTCGGATGT
>CAZXXC010000172.1:0-5338 GCA_964644665.1 uncultured Methylococcaceae bacterium | reverse complement strand
AGTGTCCAGGCAGTGCCAACCTCCGCGCTGACCACCAGGGCATCCGCCTCGGGCAGGCTTCGTTCAAAAAAGCGAGCAGGACGATCGACCGTTACGACATCGATCTCATTACTCGCGAGATCGTTTCGAACTTCCCGCTGGATCATTGGGCTGTCAACCGGCACTCCGATAGTCAGCTTGCCGAGTTTTGCGATCGATTCCAGCGACGCGAACTTCGCGCGCCGCGCGTCCTTATACGGCGAGTCCCAACACCGCGTCGTGGTACGAAATAGAAAACCGGATGTCACCGATCCACGCGGTGTTATATGCGAGGCTCGGTATGATATCGACGGTCCCCGCGGACAACTGCTGCGCCATGTCGTGCCAGGTGAACGGCACCAACTCCAGCGTCACACCGATGTCCCGCGTCAGCAATCCGGCCAGATCCACATCGAATCCAACCAGTTCCTGTCGCGAATGGAAGAATGACAACGGAATGCGGTCGGCGTTGTAACCCACCCGCAATGTTCCCCGATCCCGTGTGCGCGATAGCGCGCTCGGGGCACCGACGCGACGAACCGCCGGCATGCCGAATGGCAGTGGTTCCTTATTGAGGATGGTATCGGGAAATGGGTTGGCGAGCCGGATATTGAGCAGCGGTTGGTCCCACCGCGACCATGCGCGTTCATGGCGGGTCGTACCGCGGTCTAATGCGAAGAATGGCTCAACAACCGATTCAACCTGGTACGAAGGATGGACGGTCGTTGTTTTTGGCTCACATTGTGCGGCCGACCGGAGCAGGCACTGGCATTTCGGGATTTCCAGGCCGCAGGCTGGTACCCGGGAAGGTCGGCCGGATCGACCGCGAATGCCCAGAAGCGGCTGGCGAGTTCTCTCGAGAAGTCATTGTCGGAACTCGCGATCAACAGGTGCCGGCCGTCTTCCAGATCAGGCCCGAAGGTGATTCCTTCCACCTTTTCAGGCATGTCCGGTATCCCGGCGTTCAGCAGATCCACGAATAATGTCTTGGCGACCGGCTTGATTTCGAGGTTTTGCTCGCCCTGCTGCACGCGGGTGCCGGTTGCCGGCAGAGCTGCGATGGCACGTACATCGGAGGCCTCGGCCAAATTGATCCGGAAGATTTTCTTGAAGGTCGTCTGCGGAGCGGCCTTCGAGTCATGTTCGATCACCAAGAATTCGTGGTCGCTGATGGCCAGGATTTCACTCAGTCCGTTCGACTTGGAGTCCATCGGATAGACGAATTCGCGCACCGCACCGGATGTCAAGTCCATCTCGAGGATTCGACAATTGACGCCGAGCGGCTTGTTGTCACTGTCCAGTGCGCCATCCTGCAGCAGCGGTTGCTGAACGGCGGTCACCAAGCGGGTGCCGTCCGGCGTAATGGCCAACCCCTCGAAGCCGCGGTTGTGCTGTCGACCACCCAGGTTCTTTTCCCGTTCGTCCTGATACTTGTCGGACGGATAGTCGATCAGGAACTTTCTCGGCACCGGTAACGCACGAATGCGCTTTCCGGTAGCAACGTCGATTTCGTAGAGATGGGGACCGTACTCGTCACAGATGAATGCCGATTTCGCGCAGGGGGCGACCCGAATACCTTCGGGATCAAGCCGGAGCCCTTCGGGCGAATTGATCGCATCGTAGGCTGTAGCCAGCCCCGTGAAGAGTCGTCCGTCTTCAGTTTGCAACAACGACGTCCCTTTGAGCGAGGGTTCGATGCGATATCGGTTCTCACCCAACCGGGTCAGCTTGATCTCGACACGGTGGAAACGATTGATGTAAGAAGTCTTGCCTCCTGCCGGGCCGCGGTCGGGAAGGGCGTAGTAGATATCGCCCTGACCGCTATAATCGATTGCGGAGCCCAGCCCACCGACCTGATCGTGTCTTGACTTGCCGTCTTCCAGTACACCGGTCAGTTTCGAATGATCGCGCGCATCACCCGCGATCGACCCTTCCCCGAGAAATACCACCGCGCCGAATGCACCGGAACCGGGTGCGAAGGTCGCGACGGTGGCGACAACAACCAGCAGTAGCACGGAACGGGGATTCATGGACATTCTCTCCGAAATTGAACAGCGGTACATGGCGGACGCCGCAAACCCGGGTCCGCCGCTGTCGTTGTGCAGAGGGATCACAAGACCGGTACGCAGAACGAACGGCAATCAGAAAAGAGGTGAGGCCAAGAAGCCTGCCACAAGTTTGTTACAGGCATGTGAATTCGACGGATTGGTCGCGGCGGGTGTCCCCGAAGCCGCATCCGGCCACACGCTTCAGTTACGACAGCTACGGCGTGGCCTCGCGGCCGTGCATCGAGAAATGACGAACAAAGTGACGCGAAGCGAGTAGCCGCTGGGTACCGAACAGCAAACCCATGGACACCGAGTAGCCCAAGGCGGCGCCGACGGCACCGAACCTGTACCCCAAGAGAACGGTCAGCGTGAGATTCACGACAACCGCGATTCCGGTCGTGACAAAAACGTCGCGCTCATGCTTCATGAACTGCAGATAGTAGGGCGCATCAGAGAACAATGCGTTCACCGATGCACCGATGGCCAGTACGCAAAGGGCGGAGTAACCGCTGCGGAAACTCGGTCCGAACCATCCCAGAATATCTCTACCGAATACCAACACTGCGCTGACGAACAACGCAGCCAGCCCGCCGATCACCATGAGCCGATGCCACATCAAATGCTGCATCGATGCTCTGTCGTGCCTTTCCATGTAGAGCGACATCAGCGGGAGATAAAAACGGTTCGTCGTGTTGGCCAGCAGCACGATGAACGTTCCGGTTTGGGCAGCCACGGCGAAAGTGCCGACGACCGACTGGGAAGTGAACAGAATCTCCAGCACGATGACTCCGGAACTCGCGATCATACTGAGCATCCAGCTATTGAACAGGAAAGGCGCGGACCGCCTGAGCCACTTTCGGTGCAGCATCGAGGGCTCGGCGCGCCAAACCTCCTGGGGCATCGAATCTCCGACCAGATGGGCGACTGCAATCAGTGCCAGGAACCATGCCACCCCGTAGCAGAACGCGACACCGACCGCCGTGCCGGACAGCTCGAACAAATCGGCCAGTTGGACCAATACGAACAGGCTGGCGGGGAGCAGGAACCGATAGATTACGACCGCCTGAATTTGCGCGCCGGTCGCGGTGGCGACTTCTACCAAGTAAAGTACCGACGTGATGACCGGCAGGAACGCGGCGAGCACAATCACCGCCAAATGCGCCTCGCCATGACGGTGGGCTAGGACGATCTCCAGCGAAACGGAGAGCATTAGCGTCAGCGCAATGCTGCATGGAATGATGGTTCGGAGCGAGAAGTGCCAGAATCCAGCCGCGTAGTGCCAGTCCCCGCGCTCCCGGTAGACCGGCAGACAGCGCAGCGCATACTTCTCCAGCCCCAAGGTCGCCACGGTGCTCAGGACCGTGACGATCGAAACCGCGACACTGTAGTCGTCGAAATCGCGTAACGACAGCTTCCGCGCCAATGCGATGTTGGTGACGTAGAACAGCAAGAAATTGGCCAGGGCCAGCGCACAGAGACTGAGGGCGCGAGAGTAGTTGCTGCGGGCCAGGAAGCCAGCGGTAGCCGACGGTGGGCCGGCGGATTGTGAAGTGGGGGCCACAGCGGTCGAATCAATTCCCGGTCCTTACTGTGCTCGAAAACACCAGTAACGTTGGCGATACGAAGCGGATCGCGGTCGATCAAAGACTTCGCGGCATCCGTGGTCAGGCGACCGCAGAAACCGAATCGGGCGAGGCGCCGGTTGGATCGGATCCGGGCGAATACGGTAACGGCGTGACGACGAAAGCGGCGGGTCGGATCGTACGACAGGTTAGACTGGTGCAGCGCGTATCGTTCAATAGATCATAAGGCAAACGCCGCCGGTCAGTGTTTGAGCCACAACTCGACTCGGCGGTTGCGCTCTCGTCCGACTGAAGTTTCCTCGGAGGCCAGCGGCAGACTCGGACCGAAATCTTCGACCCGGACATTCTTGATGCCGCGGCTTTCCAGTTCTGCCTTCAGCACCGCAATGGCTTCCGGCAGCTTGGGCTCCGCCGCATCCGTCCCGCCATCGCCAAACGACGCCAGAATGACTTCCCGGTTTCGGTATTGTGGCGATATCAGGAGCTGCAGGAGGCGAGGCAAGTCATTCCACGCCTTGTTGTCCGGTTCAGCACTACCGGGCTTGAACCGAATCGTGAATGGGGCGGCCTCTGCGGCCGATGCGAGTTCGAGGTATCGACGAGGAGCTTCTGCAGCAACCCAGCTTAGTGCGTAGGCGGCTGGAACCGGCTCGACTTTGCGCCCGACAAACCCCGTATCTTCGACGATGGTCTGGCCGGTTGTCGTCGCAGCAAAGTTCAAGAAGTCGTTGACCAGCGGGTTGGTCGGCTCGTTCGGCACGTAGAGATAAAGCCGACGGGCCAGCGGGTAATATTCGCGGTAGACGTTGAGCGGCGTCGCCGCAAACGCGGCGCCGTTTCCCCCTGACAATTTCAAGGCCTTGGCTCGGCCGATGTAGGGTAACGCCACGAAACCGATGGCTTCGCGGTCGTTGGCGACCGCATCGGACAATTCCTGGCTCTCCACGACGTAGGTCGTGTGCGCGTCGAACTCGGAGCCGGTCAGTCCGACCAGTTCCAAAAACGATGGATAGGTACCGGATTCACGGTTACGGGAATACCGGCGTATCGTCAGTTTCGGACCGCCCACGTCGGACCAGAGTTGCACCGAGCCACTGAATATGCGCCGCACCTGGTCCACGGTTAGCAGATCGATCGGGTTGTCGGGATGCACGATCACCGCGATACCATCCAAGCCGACGATGTGTTCGGATTTTCGATCCCGCATCGGCCCGAGCGTGGCCAACCTCTTCTCTTCGGCTGGATGGATCGGCCGCGACGACATGCCGATGTCCGTTTCGCCCCGCGCCAGCGCCTCGAATGCGTATCCCGAGCCGGGTGCATAAACATTGATGCGGCGGGGAGCCGTCTCTCCGGGCAGAACACCCAGGATCCGATGCCGATGTTCAGCCAGATCGGAGTGAATGGTCACACCGGTCGCCCCGAGCCGCTGCTCCAGATAAGCCTTGGCGAGTTGCGGCCCGAGGCGGCTGCCGATGGTGTTCGAACCCACCATACGCAGCACAACCGCGCCCTGGTCATCCGCTACGGTAATCTCGCTCGTACCTTCGGGCAGCGGTTGTGCAGTGTACTTCGACCGGTCCAACAGCAGCACCCCGAATGCCAGCAAGCCGACGACCGACAAAGTCAACGTCGCCAGCAGCGCGGCGTTGATTCCGCCCCATTGGCGGGCTAACGGCCGCAGGCGCG
>CAZXXC010000171.1:1031-5377 GCA_964644665.1 uncultured Methylococcaceae bacterium | reverse complement strand
AATAGGGGACAGACCACGGTTTCGTTGTGCTATGTTTGAGTGGAGTTGGCTGTGCAGGCCAGAGACTATGCCACGACGACCACGAGTGGTGCTATCCGGTGTGCCGTTACACGTGATTCAGCGGGGAAACAACCGGCAAGCCTGCTTTTTTGCGGAGGACGACTATCAGTCTTATCTGGAGTGGCTTCGAACCTACGCGGAGGAAACCGGGTGCGCGGTGCACGCCTATGTACTCATGACCAATCATGTTCACCTGTTGCTGACGTCGGCCACCGCGGGTGGCGTTGGGGCGATGATGAAACGATTGGGGCAACGTTACGTCCAGTACATCAACCGGACGTATCGACGCAGCGGAACCTTGTGGGAGGGTCGTTTCCGGTCATGCCTCACCCAGGAAGAGTCCTACGTGCTGGGTTGCTATCGCTACATCGAGCTGAACCCGGTGCGTGCGCGTATGGTTGAGCATCCTGGGGATTATCGGTGGTCCAGTTATCGAGCGAACGCTCACGGAGAGGGGAGCGACTGGCTGGAGCCTCACGAGTGCTATCGTGCGTTGGCGGCAGATAACCAGGGACGACAAATGGCCTATCGCGCGCTGTTTCGTTATCAGCTCGATCCGGGTCTGGTGGACCAGATCCGTGCGGCTACCAATAGCAACTACGCGTTGGGCAGCGGCCGCTTTGCGGAAGAGGTGACCAAGGCATTAGGGCGTCGCGTGGTTCGCGGACGATCCGGTCGACCCAAACGCCGGCTTGACGCTGTCACGGGCGAATTGCAGTGGCCTGAACGTTGAAAACCGTGGTCTGTTCCCGGTTGCTCAGTCGACGTGCAAAGAACATTTCTTGGAGGCTGTAGTGAATACCGCAAAAGACGAGATTCAAGCGTTACTTCAAAAACTCCCTGATGACTGCACGTTCGAAGACGTTCAATATCATCTTTATGTCATTGAGAAGGTACGTAAAGGTATAGCAAGAGCCGAGAGCGAAGGAGTGGTCTCTCAAGAGGAAGTTGAAAAGCGGCTTAGCAAATGGATTTCACCGTAACCTGGTCACCCGAAGCAATCGAAGACCTGCAATCGATCGCAGAATATATTAGCCGCGACTCAGAATTCTATGCTCGGGCAGTAGTGCAGAACATTGTAGGAGTAGCACGTGATATTAAAGATTTTCCATGGATTGGAAGGGTGGCTCCAGAGTTGGGTGACGAGAAAATCAGGGAGCGTTTCGTATATAGCTATCGCGTGGTGTACCAGGTGGAAGGGAATCGGATTCTCGTCGTAGCGGTAATTCACGGAAAGCGGTTAATCGAGAATATTACAGGGAGATTTGGGAGATCCCCGTAAACACCTAACTTCGCGCTCCAACCGACCGCTTTCCGCTACGCGCCAAGCGTCGGCTTGGGCTTCACGTTTTGCATTTCACTCTCGGAGCGTTCCATGAATTGGAGGCGATTTTTCGTTGCAGTATTTGCGATATCCATTTTCGCCATGGTGTGGAACGGGCTTGTCCACATGGTGCTTCTCAAAGAGGCAAGTCTGGCCTTTGAGAAGGTGGCTCGACCGGCAGCGGAACGGAACATGGTGCTTGGTCTTTTGCTGACCTTTGGAGTGTCGGCACTTTTTGTCTATTCGTATGCCTTATTTGTCCGCACACCTGGTATCAAGCGGGCACTCGGCCATGGGGTGTTCTTTGCTGCCATAGCTGGATTGCTCGTCGACTTGAATCAGTACTTTTTGTATCCAGTTCCCGGTTCATTAGCCGCCGCGTGGTTTCTTTTCGGCTTCATCGAATTCTGTGTTTATGGCGTTCTTGTATCTTGGCTATATCCCATTGCTGCCCAACCCGCCGCTCCAGGGGATACGCCGCATGGGGCGCCGCCCTGAGCTTAAACGTGTGCGCGGGGCATGGCGCGCTACTTCACAGGGGAAAGTCTTATGCCCAGGTTTTCGCGGAGCCGAAGGCAAGGAGAAGGGCAAGGGCGTCGTCGCGAGGCGGGGTCTGAAGGAAGCCCAATCCGAAACTGCGGGGCGACCTGGTTGCGTGCGAACGCACAGGCAGGTGAACAAGAACCGGATAGGAGGCGTGATGCATCCGGGACTGCACCCACAAGGGTTGAGCGTTGGACAGCGATCGATTCAAGACGCAGATCGCGGCTCTCGGATCGCGCCGCGCCTCATCGAAGGGAATCGGCAGGCCGAGGAGGCAGGATCATCGCATTTGACCGTGCTTCCTGGACCGTTTGTTGATGTTTGGTGCCCCGGGGCGAAATCGGTAAACGAAATCCGGCGGTGATGGTCCAATGAGGCATGAACATCGGCGATGCGTCGGCGAACCATCCGCATTTCTGGGGCAGGCTCTCGAGCGTTCCCGGGGTGGCGGATGCGGTTCGGGTCTCTCCGGATGCGGTCGCATCGGGCCGGGCAATGCCGGCACACCACCGCATTCTGCGCTGCTTCGCCCGGTTGACCGGTATCGTTCTGACGGTCTTGCTGTGGCCCCTCGGAGCCATCGATCTCAGCTCCTGGGCGCGCCGCATCAGTAGCCACGGCGACTGGATGGTGGTCCAGTTCCGGGATCCGACGATGGGAAAGTATGCGTTCGGTCGGGCCGGCACCGAGGATGCGGAACGGGGGGCCACATTGACCTTGACGGTCAGCCCGAAAACCGGCTGCGGAGCGGATACGGTCATTGTGGTCGAACTCGATTCACCCAGCGAACGGGACGCGATCGATGAACCGTCTCAGATCGAAATGGTGGTGGACGACGCGGAGCCGGCGATCTTGCCGATCCAAATCGTAATTCCGCTCGGCGACCGTTTCGCATTCCTGAATTTCGAAGGCGGATTCGATCCCGCACGACTCACCGGCCGAAGTCGGATGAAGGTCATGATGCATGGCATGCTGGTCGCGCGTTTTTCGCTGCACGGCTTTGCCGCGGCATGGCGGGAGGCGCAGTCGGTCTGCCGCTCTTTCACCGAACCTCGACGGAGTGGAACCCGCTGACCGGATATGCCGCAAGCGGCCTCCGGCCATGGCGAACGTCAGGGAGAGGCGATCGGCACCGTGAACCATCCGCAGGGTCGCGCAGGCATGGTCCGCCTCGGCATGGCTTGCAAGCCGGCACGGTTTCCTGCACCCGGCTCTCGCGCGCGGCAGGCAGAAGAGGGGGAAATCCGGTTAAAATATCGCCACATTCTGCCGGCCCGCCAGCGATGACAGCGGCGCGGCCACGTCTCTCCCCCATTCGATACCCCGTGATCCTTCATGAAGCTTGAACAATCTGCGCACTTCAAACCCTGTGCCGGTCCGCTGGTGACCGTCGTGCTCGACGGCGTCGGCATTTCCCCGCGCGACGACGGCGATGCCGTGAAGACCGCACGCACACCGACACTGGATGCGCTGATGGCGAAGTACCCGATGACGGTGCTGCGCGCACACGGCATCGCGGTCGGCATGCCCAGTGACGAGGACATGGGTAACAGCGAGGTCGGCCACAATGCGTTCGGCGCCGGGCGCGTTTTCGCGCAGGGCGCCAAGCTGGTCGCGCAGTCCATCGAAAGCGGGAACCTGTGGCAGGGCCACGCCTGGCACGAGGTGATCGGCGCCGCGAAAGCCGGCAGCACGCTGCATTTCATCGGCCTGTTCTCGGACGGCAACGTGCATTCGCACATCGATCATCTGAAGGCGATGCTCGAACGGGCCAAGGCGGAAGGCGTCGGCCGGATTCGCGTCCACATCCTGCTCGACGGCCGCGATGTCGGTGAAACCTCGGCGTTGGAGTATGTCGACCCGTTCGAGGCGTTCCTGTCGGAGCTGCGCAGCGCCGATTTCGATGTCGCGATCGCTTCCGGCGGCGGCCGCATGAACATCACGATGGATCGCTATGAAGCCGACTGGGCGATGGTCCAGCGCGGCTGGGCGATCCACGTGCGCGGCGAAGGTCGCCAGTTCGCCAGTGCCCGCGAAGCGATCGAAACCTACCGCAGCGAAGCCAAGGTGATCGATCAGGATTTGCCCGGCTTTGTGATTGCGAAGGACGGCAAGCCGCTGGGGCCGATCGTCGACGGCGATGCGGTCGTTTTCTTCAACTTCCGCGGAGACCGCGCGATCGAGATTTCACGGGCGTTCACCGAGGAAACGTTCACTCCGTTCGACCGCGGCCCGCTGCCGAAGGTCGTTTATGCCGGCATGATGCAGTACGACGGCGATACCAGGATGCCGGCCCGGTTTCTGGTCGAACCGCCGGCGATCGACCGCACGCTGGGCGAATACCTGGCCAGGAACGCCATCCCGCAGTACGCGATCAGCGAGACGCAGAAATACGGCCATGTGACCTACTTCTGGAACG
>CAZXXC010000171.1:0-1021 GCA_964644665.1 uncultured Methylococcaceae bacterium | reverse complement strand
GCAACCGTTCCGGCAAGTTCGACGAGGCGCTGGAGACTTACGTCGAAATTACTAGCGATGTGGTGCCGTTCGAGCAGCGGCCGTGGATGAAGTGCGCCGAGATCACCGACACGCTGATCGAGGCGATCCGGAGCCGGAAATACCGGTACCTCCGGGTCAATTACGCGAACGGCGACATGGTCGGCCATACCGGCAATTTCGAGGCGGCGGTCACCGCGATGCAGGCGCTGGATCTGCAGCTCGCGCGGCTGATCCCGGTGATCCTGGCCGCCGACGGCACATTGATGATCACCGCCGACCACGGCAACGCGGACGAGATGTACGAGCTGGACAAGAAGGGCAACGTCAAGCGCGATGCGGCCGGGCATACCAAGGCCAAGACGTCGCATACGCTGAACCCGGTGCCGTTCGTGCTGATCTCGAGTCAGGCCGATCCCGGCTACCGGCTGCGGCAGGACCTCCCGGCGCCGGGCCTGTCCAATGTCGCGGCCACCATTCTGAACCTGCTGGGTTTCGAGGCGCCCGAAGACTACGATCCCAGCCTGATCGAGCCGGCCTGATGCGGGTCTGGGCGGCCGGGTCGTAGCGGACTACCCGGCCGCTGCCGACATCAGACCCGCGGCATGGAGCGCAGTTTCTCGACCACGCGGTCGCCGAATGCGTCGGTGCCGATCATCGTGACGCCGCTGCCCGGTTTCGATAGATCGGGCGTCGAAAAGCCGTCGGCGAACACGCTCTGCATCGCGGCCCAGACATTGCGGGCCTCCTCCACCATATCGAAGCTGTTCTCCAGCATCATCGCGACCGAGCCGATCATCGAATAGGGGTTCGCGATGTTCTTGCCGGCGATATCGGGCGCCGAGCCGTGCGAGGGCTCGTAATAGGCCTTGGTGTCGCCGAGGCAGGCCGACGGCATCAGCCCCAACGATCCCAGGATGCCGCCGCCCTGATCGCTCAGGATGTCGCCGAACATGTTTTCCATGACCATCACGTCGAACTGGCGCGGGTTCAGGCAAAGATG
>CAZXXC010000170.1:3524-5424 GCA_964644665.1 uncultured Methylococcaceae bacterium | reverse complement strand
AGGGCAGCGCTGCGGTCGGGATGTGCAGCCCGACGAAGCCGATGAACTCCCGCGATTCCTTGAGTTCCACCGCCCAGAATCCAAAGCCGCGTTGGGCGATGAGGGAGCGTATGCGGTCGGCCAGGGCATCGCTCTCCGCCCGGCTCAGGAGGGCGGGGAAAAACGCCATGACCCGCGGGTCCGCGTTCATCTCCGCAAAAGGTTCCAGGTCGGAAGTCTGCCACTGACGCAACTTCAGGCGTGCGGTTTCCAGTTCCCCGGCGGGGTTCGGCGAGCGCGCTTCGATGCGATTCACGGCATTTCCTGTTGCGTGAGGCCGGAAGCCCGCCGTTGCCGTCCGGAAACGAGCCGGATGGCCAGCGCCAATCCCAGAACGATATCGAACGACAGGCAGAATCCCGGCCACCAGGCCGGTACCGACGGGTTGTCGACCAAGTCATGGTGAAAGAAGTCGAACACCCCATGCCCGGCCAGGGCGGCCGCCACCCACCAGAGGCCGGTCCTAAACCCGAGCACCGCCACCGCGGCAAAAGCCAATCCGATGGCGGATTCCTTCCACAAGGCCGGGACGGAACCTCCCATCGCCGCGAACAGCACGTAGTAGCTCGCGATGACGATCAGGATCGTCGGGAAGAAGGAGCGGTCCCGGGCAAAGCCCAAGGCATTGGCGAGCAAGGCGGTCACACCCGCCAGTAAACCGCCGATCAGGTATTCCATTGTTCTTCCGGAGAACTCCGAGGCTGCGCCACGCCGGTTCGATCGGGAAACGAGACCTCCAGCACCACGCAGCCTACGTCCGTCCGAAACGGCCCGTGCAACTCGCCGGGCGGACGGCTGGCGTAATGCCCCGGCTCCAGCCAAACACCGAAAGCCTCGTCATACAGGCGGCCGCTGACGATGAAGATTTCCTCCGGGTAGGGGTGGCGCTTGCCGCCGACAGCGCCGGTGTCGGCCCCCGGATGAAAGCGGGTCAGGCGGGTATATTCGCCGGTCTCCTCATCCAGGCTCAGGGTGAGTTCCTCGGCCATCCCTTCCAATCCGGAGATAGGCTGCCATTTTCCACCGTTGTCGGGGAACAGCGGGTTCCAATAGGTGACGGTGGATTTGGGCATGGGAAACTCCAGGACGGTCCGATCCGCCCTTCGGACGTACGAGTTGCATGCGGATTCGTTCCACCGCAATGATAAAGGCAGGATTTCTGCAAGGCCACGAAGGCACCGATGGAAAAACGGATCCGCTCAGCTGGTGCTCCGCCAGCCTTCCGGGAAATCGTCTCGTCCGAGGCACGAAAACAGGGTGCGTCGGGAGCACCGTGGAAATCAGCCGACGATCTGGCCCCGCGTCGAGCCGCCGGTAGGCGAGCGGTGCATCAGGTCATCCGCTCCAGTTTCATCGGGATATAAATCACGCCCCATTCATCGACCACTTCGCCGTTCCGGACAAAGCCGAACTTCTCATACATCCCGACCGCAAAACGCGAGGAATTCACGGTGAACAAGCCGGGATTTCCGGCTTCGAGACTGGCCGTCCTGGCCGTCTGCCAGAGCGCTCGCGCCAACCCCATGCCCTGGAAATGCTCGGCCACGAACAGGTGATAAAGATGCCGCTCGTTCCGCATGGCGACGACACCGGCCAGTTCGCCATTGTCCTCGGCGACGTGGTAGCGATACCCGGATGCCAGATAGCCTCTGATGGCGGGTTCTTCCATGGAGCCGAGGAGCCGATCTGCCGCCTGCCTGGAAAATTCATGCGCGACGTACTTCCCGGTGAGATCACGCACGAGGGCGCTGATACGGGGCACATCGGCAAGGGTTGCAAGGCGGATCTCCATGGCTAGGCGCCGGAACCGCTATCCACTCACCGCCTGGTAGGGCGTCCCGTCCTTATGGAAAAGGCCGTA
>CAZXXC010000170.1:0-3424 GCA_964644665.1 uncultured Methylococcaceae bacterium | reverse complement strand
ATCAACGACCGGAGTTTTTCCGTCGGACAGATCGAGCCGCTCCTGGCGGGCACGGCGGAGGGATTGAGCGCGGGCAATGTGAAGGATTCTTCCGTGTTCATGTTTGTCATTACGCTTCGGCCAGGATCATGGGTAGGATAGCAACCGTGCTCTTGCCGTCCATACCCGATTCATGGGGGTCTCCTGCCGCCACGTTCGGCGCTCAGTCGTCCTCCGGCTTCCACGCCTCCACCTGGAGCCTCATCATGGCGATGTGAATCGGACCGGTCGAATCGGAAATGCATCCAGCCTCAGCCAGATACCGTGCAGCGACGATCTCGGTGAACCGTTCCCGTCGCCCCGCCGAAACCCTCGACGTGTACGGATGCCAGGCCGTGCGCAGCCAGCCGACGAAGGCTTCGAGACTCGCGTGCGCCATGTCCTTGCCGATCAGCTCAACCCGCCCCGGCTCCAGGCCGGCTTCCCTGAGCCAGCGGCGGTAGCTTTCCGTATCGTGGAAGCCGTAGGTGGATTCGAACCCTGCGAAACTGTCGCGCCACTCGGGACCCCCTGCGACGGCTTCGAACGTCGCGATCAGCGCGGCGGCACTGCCGCGCCCACCCATTTCCATCCGGCAGCGGCCGCCCGGTCTCAACGCCCGGGCGATTCCGGCCAACACCGGCCGCGGGTCCCGCACCCAGTGCAGAGCCGCGTTCGAAAAGACCGCTGAGAATTCGGATTCGAAAGGCAACGTCCGGGCGTCCACCTGCCGGAACGCGAGATTGGGACGGCTGTGATGGGCTTGGGCATGGGCAATCATGTCCGCCGACGAGTCCACCCCGATCACGCGGCCTTCAGGAACCTGCTCGGCAATGGCCGCGGTGATGCGCCCGTCGCCGCAGCCGATGTCCAGAACGCTGTCTTCCGGGCGCAGAGTCAGGTCGGCCAAGAGTTCGCGCGCCCACTGCTCCTGGTTGGCCGAATGGCGGGTATAGTCCGCCGGGTTCCATTGATAACTCATCGCTTTCTCCTCTTCGTGAAGGAACGGAGATCAGCATGCCGAAGGCGGAACCCGAGGGAAATTGATCTTAGGCGAAGGCACCATCGCCGTGCGCGATGGCCGACGTCAAACCGCTCCGGCGATGAGGTGATCCAGCAGCAGCCGCGCTGCGGCGGACAAGCCCTCCAGAGAGCGAACGCACAGATGAAGCCGGCGCTTGGCCCAGTCGTCGTTCAAAGCCAGCGGCACCAGTCCCAGCGAGGCGGTGTAAGGTGTGGTCGCGGCCCGCGGTACCACACCGATGCCGAGTCCAGCTGCGACCATGGCACAGACCGCATCGAAGCTGGTGACCCGTATCTTCAGATGAAGCGCTCGCTCCGCATCGGCGGCGGCGCGCAGCAACCGGTAGTGCAAGGCGCTGTCGCCGTGCAGGCCGACGAAATCGTAATCCAGCGCCTCCCGGAAATCGATGCGCCGACGCAGGGCCAAGGGATGCCGGGGCTGCACCAGCAAGACCAGTTCGTCTTCGCGGAACGGGATCAACACCAGATCATGGCCGGCGGGAATCTCGCTCACCAGCCCCAGGTCGGCGAGATTGTCGGCGACGGCTTGGGCAACGGCCCCGCTCACCTGTTCTTCCAGCTCCACCTGAATCTCCGGATGAACCGACAGGAACGAGGCGAGCGCCGACGGCAGAAATTCCACGATCGCCGAGATGTTCGCGAACACCCGCACCTGCCCCCGGATTCCGGCGGAATAGCCGCGCAACTCCCGGTCCAGTTGTCCCGCATGATGCAACACGGCGCGGGCGCGCGCGAGCAAGGCGAGACCGGCCGGCGTCGGCGCGACGCCCTTGCTGCTGCGCAGCAGCAACGCCGTACCATAGGCCGCTTCCAGGTCGGACAAGCGCTTGCTGATCGCCGAGGACACGGTATGGCACTGATCGGCCGCCTTGGCGATGCTGCCGGTCTCGGCGACGGCGACGAACAGTTCGAGATCGCGTAAATCGAAGTACATGGCATAGTCCCGTCAGCGCCGGCACCGTTTGGCGTGCGTCAGCCTGATATCCGCTTCCGGAAAGTCGGGGATCGCGCGCCTTCCTCTGGCAACGGCCCCACAAGCGAGCAGCGATGGACTGCACATCAGCGGCAACGGCGGAGTGCCTCAGAACGAGACGGCGAGCCCAAGCATACTGATCGTGGACGGCGTGAACTTTGTCGTCCCGCCGCTGACCTGCCCGTAGATTGCAAGCCGCCGATTGGCGGTCCAGATGAAACCGGCACCGACCGCGTCCTGCGTAACGTGGTCATAGAAACTCCTGGGTACGGCGACATTCGGCAGCCTGGGTAGGGTCATCGCATTGTGGAAGCCGTGGATGAACAGCGCGAAGTCCTTGTCGAACAGGTCCCGCTGCAAAGCCCATTGGAAACTGAACTCCCACACGTTCGCCCCGTCGCTGGTCTGCACACGTGTGGCCCCGAGGTTGTACTCGAAGTCGATTTCGAACGGCAGCGACTGATCAAAGTTCAGCGTGAACGAAGGCTGGGTACCGCCGTTGAATGGAGCACTGCCGAGCCACTGGGTCTGGATGTATGCCTCGAACCCCGCGGCCGGAAGGAAATACTCCGGTTTCTCCAGCCATAGATGAATTTTGGTATCGAACGCGATCGGTGAAAAGCCCCAGCTCGAGTCGGCGCCACCGGTCCAGCTCGGCCCGTTGCCGAACAGCCGCAGTTCGATGTCGTCGGTCAGCCCGTAGCGCAGCAAATATTCCGCGTTGTACTGCACCGGCTGATTCACGGCCGTGCCGTAATAGGTGAACGGGGAAAGTTCGGCGTAGGCGCGCCCCTGTGGAAGCGTGAAGGCGCTATTGGGAAAGTTCGCGAGGTCGGGACCCGGATTGGCGATGTCAGGCCGCGAACGCCACTGCTCGACATTCTCCGGCAGCCGGGCCCGCGAACGGTCGTACCTGCCCTTGAAGAACGTCTCATCAGTCTCTCGCGCTTGCGTTCGAGCCAGTGCACGAAGTTCATGGCTGCCATCGAACGTGGGCGGGGCGGACAGGGCACCGCTGGACTCCCGGCGCGCCCTGCGCCATACCGTCCTGGCCACCAGGCGGCCGAAATTCCGGAATGATGCGTAAGCTGCTGCCGTGCCGGCCACGGTGGCACCCTCGGCCGGCGTCTCCGCGCCCAAGCTGTGGAAGCGTTGGGAAGCTGACGGGCCTGCACCTTCGGGGTTCCCGACCACCTGGCCCGTTGCGGTGCAACCGATCAACCCGAGTCCGGCCACCGCGAGCACCATTGCCGTTTGGCGAACCCGGCAGCAGCGAGTCTCTCTCAACAAAGAGGCCACCCCGACCCTCGCCGGCCCGACCAGCCGGACCATGCTACTGGATCAGCGGCAGTTCGTCGGCGACGCCGGCTTCCACCGCGGCGCGAATCT
>CAZXXC010000169.1:0-5484 GCA_964644665.1 uncultured Methylococcaceae bacterium | reverse complement strand
GTGCGGCCCGGATCGCCGGAAGGTCCGCGGACAAGCTGAAATCCGCCGAGCCGCCTGACTATTTCGGCGTTCGTGACCCCGGTCCACTCCGGTGCTGGATAGTGAGCCACGGCGTATCGCCGCACGATGCTTTCACGGTAACGATCGACCGGTGCGCTTCCGTCTTGATCCCTACTTCATCAGGTCTACGTTCAAACCGCTGGTGCTGGCCGACGAGCGCATCGGCTAGGCGTCTTAATCCCTTCTTAATCAGGTCTACGCTCAAACTCCTCGCTCAGATTTCCTCTGTTAAAACAAATGGTTGCAGGGGCCTTTAGCAGGAAATCGCCCTGCAAAAAAGACACCGATCTTGCATGTAGCATCCGGACCTCCGGTCGATACACCACGTGGACGATGGTCGCCGATTGAATCACGTTCGTCAATCGTCGTCGGACGCGCCTCGGCGCCGCCGCGGGCGGTCGCCTGTTCATGGGGCCAGCGTAGCGCAAGCCCGGTCAGGAAGGCTCCGATGGCAAGCCTGGCACGGAGGGTACCGGCCCGGCTCCGGCGGGTTCGGCGGGGCGTTCGCTGCCGGCCGGGTGTCGCGACCCGTGATAACGGAAAGGCTCAGTGCGGGTCAGCGCTCTCCGTCGGCGCCGGCGAGCGCGGCCACGATTTCAGGGATCAGGGCCGGACCGCGGTAGATGAAGCCGGTGTAGATCTGCACCAGCGCCGCGCCGGCCCTGACCTTCCGGACGGCGTCGTCGCCGGAGAAGATACCGCCGCAGCCGATGATCGGTAACGCGCCGCCGGTGATCCGGTGCAGCTCGGTGACGATGCCGGTCGACAGCCCGGCGAGGGGTCTGCCGCTGAGTCCGCCTTCTTCCTCGCCGTGCGGGAGTCCCCGGACCTCGCTGCGTCCGGCGGTGGTGTTCGTGGCGATCACCGCGTCGATGCCATGCCGGCGCATGGTCGCGGCGAGCGGTTCCAGTTCCTCCGGACTCAGGTCGGGAGAGATCTTCACCACCACCGGCACGTAGCGGCCATGCTCGCGCTCGAGCCGATGCTGGTCGCTCTTGATGCCGCCGAGCAGCCGATCGAGCTGATCGCCATGTTGCAGGGTCCTGAGTCCCGGCGTGTTCGGCGACGAGATGTTGATCGCCACGTAGCCCGCGTGGGCATAGACCTTCGCCAGACCCTGCCGGTAGTCGTCGAGCGCGTGCTCGACCGGCGTGTCGCGGTTTTTGCCGATGTTGATGCCGAGCATGCCGCGAAAGCGTGCGGTCCGGACTCGCTGGATCAGATGATCCACCCCCTTGTTGTTGAATCCCATCCGGTTGATCAGCGCGCCCGCCTTCGGTAGCCGGAACAGCCGCGGCCTGGGATTGCCGGGCTGCGGCCGCGGTGTGACGGTGCCCAGTTCGATGAACCCGAAACCGAGCGCCGCAAGCCCATCGAGATAATCGCCGTTCTTGTCCATGCCGGCGGCAAGACCCACCGGATTCGGAAAGCGGAGGCCCATCATTTGCCGCTCCAGCACGGGCGGCGCCAGGCGCAGCGGGTTCAGCCGCCCGAGGCGGGCGGCGTACTGGAGCGACGCCAGGCTCAGGTGATGTGCGGTTTCCGGGTCGAGCCGGAACAGCAGCGGGCGCAGTACGCGGTACAGCAGATGATGCATCGTCGCGGCAGGATGCTCGCTCATTCAGACGATCTCCTCCAGCGGATCGTGGGTGATGGATGGTGACGGCAGGGGAGTCACTGCGGCGCGGTCTGAAGTCCGGCCCGCCACGATCAGCGCGGCGATCCGGCGGACCCCGGCTTCGTCGAGCCGGTCGGTGCGCCGCCGGTCGCGGCACAACGCGCCGCGGAAGCCCAGATAGTCCGGCTGCAAAGGCAGCAAGGTCTCGATGTCCGCCGCGCTCAGCGAACCGGCCAGGCCGCACAGCAGGTCGCTGTCGCGCGCCTCGGCGACGAAGCGCCGCAACCGGCGGAGCGGGCAGATCGCGGTCAGCGAGCCCTTGTGCTTGTCCAGCGTGTCCAGCATGCACCCGGCGAATCCGGCCGCGGCCAGCTCGGCCGGCGTCAGCCGCCAGGGTGTCTGGTCCGCAAACAATACCGCGATCAGCCGCCGGCCGTGACCGGCCAGCGTGCCGACCCTTCGGACCGTCGCGGCCGCGTCGCCGCCCGGATAGAGCCCGATCTTGACGTAATCGACGCCGGTTGCGAGGGTCGCTGCGACCGCCGCCGCGACCCGTTCGGGCTCCATCGGCAGGTCTCCCACGGTGGCGCTGGTCGGCTTCCGATCGCGCAGGGCCGCCGCGACCGTCGCGATTTCAGCGAGCGGCAATGCGCCGAGGCTGCCCCGATCCGGCGCCTTCAGGTCGATGATGTCGGCTCCGGCGGCGGCCGCGGTGTGGGCTTCGTCGAGGGATCGGACACTGGCGAGGAACCGGGTCATGCCGGCACCCCGGCTCGGTCGCCCCGCTGCCGGTGATCGGCGACGGCCGTCATCAGCCAGTCCCAGGCTTCGCGCTCGTGCGGTCCGGCGGTCTTGTCGAGACCGATGCGGAGGTAGTCGAGTTCGCGGTCGATCTTGTCTGCCGGCAGCAGATGAAGCCGGCTCACCAGGATCGCGGCCTCGATCACCGAATGCTGCGCCCGGTTGAAGCCGCGAAACGGGCGGTGATTCGCGCGGTGCACCGCGCGGCAGTACAGCTTCGGCCGCAGTTCGTCGTGCTCGGTCCGGACCAGCTCCACCTCGCTGTGACTCAATGCGTCCCGCAGGCGTACCGCCGGCACGTGCTCGGCACGCTCCAGCGGCCAGTCGCGTCGACCGGTCAGGCAGCCGGCGAAGATGCGCACATCGTCGGTCGCGTTGATCACCGCGCAGCCGGTGTCGAGCAGGTTGTTCAGCGTGGTGGAGGGGCGAAACGGCATGATCAGGTAGTCCTGCTCGAGGACATGAACGCCCATCGGTGCGATGTGGGGGGTGCCGTCACGCGCGCAACTGGTGACGATGGTTTCGAAAATCATTCGGGGTCCTGTTTCTTCCGCTGCAGCGTGGAGCCGGCGGGCTTGTAGTCGTGCACGTCTATGCTCGCCGGTTCCGGGTCGACCGCGCAACCCCAGGCCAGGGCTTGGTCCTGCGTGTAGCGTTTACCGAGTTGCCAGGCGATCTGCGCCCGGCCGAGTTCGACGCCCAGGTAGAACGCATGGCCGCCGTCCTGCTCCACTCCGAGTTGCGGGTAAAGCGCGAACGGATCGGTCGCGGTTCGGCAGCCGTCGCGGTTGAACACGTGGATGCCTTCCCGGCTGATCTGGATGCGATAGCTGGGGTCATGGATTTGCGCGGCGAGTTCGCCGACTTCTTCGGGGGAGTACGGGAAAGGCGAGCGTTCGTGCAGGGCCATCAGTCCGTCATCGATGTGCTTGGGCAAACTGTCGAGCTGCCGCGCGGCATACAGGATGCGGCGTGCAAGGTCCGCTTCCTTGACCGCCCGGCGGGCGTGCTTGCTGACCTGCGTCGTCAGAATCCGGTGGATTCCGAGTTCGGAACAGATGCCCAGCAGGGTCGCGTTGATGCCCGCGGTATCGGCATGGGTCAGCTCGGTCAGGTTGCCGACCCCCATCATCATTTCGATGTCCGGATGGCGGCGGCGGACGTCATGATAGCGGACCAGCGATGCGCTGAACCCGAAATGGATCGGGTCCAGGATCGGATCGACGATGAACGTGCGCTGCCGCCGCAGCAGTTCCTCGATTGCCCGGTCGCGCGAAGCGAGGTCGCCGTGGCGGGCAGGGATCAGGATCGGCACCGCGCGCACTTCGTCGGCGATCCACAGGGTCTGTTCGTGCAGGCTCAGCAGGTAATCGGCGCCGGCCCTCCCGCCGCGCAGCAGATCCTGCTCGTCGAGCGAGTCGACGCTGACGGCGAATCCCTCGGACTTCAGCGCCTCGATGCTGGTCTCCAGATGCGGAAACGGGGTGTCCGGCAGGCAGCCCACGTCGATCACGTCGGCCCCGTCGCGGCGGTAATCGCGTGCCTGGCGCAACATGCCGTCGATGCTCAGACGGGGCGCATCGGTGATTTCGGCGAAGATCTGGATGTCGTAGAGGGAAAGATCCGGCCGCTTGGCCTTTTTGCCGAAGAACTCGGGGAGATCGCGCAACTCTTCGGGTCCGCGTTCGAACGGGATTCCGATCGCCGCGGACAACGCATCGAGATCGCCGCGGCAACGTCCCGGCACCAGAACCCGGTCGGCACCGAACGTGTCCTTCAATCGCCGCCGGATCATCTCGGCCGTCATCAGCGCGGCGACGCTCAGGCCCAGTTGATGCACGGTATAGGTGAACTCGGGCTCGATCTCCGCCAGAGTCCGGCGCAACTGGCGTTCGGCCAGCTTGCCGGTCAGGAACAGGATATGTTCCGCCATCGCGGTCGGGTCAGCAGGTCATGAAGCCCCGGCGGCCTGCTCGGAGCGGTCGCCAAGTGAAGATCGGCCGGTTACGGTCATGGAACTGTCACGTCGGAGAATTACATTGTAAAACGGTACGCCGATGTGGCGCGTCGGTCAGCGAGGCCGCCGTACCGCCGACAGGCAAGAACAATCGCACGGCCGGCGTCGCGGCGCAATCGCCGGGTGCCGAATGCGCGGCCGGTCTGGTCTTGCCGGGCGTTCTGTTTTACCCTGATGGCACCCGATTTGTTGTGCAAGGTTTGTCATGCCCTCCATCGATGATGTGTTCAAGAGCGATATTGCCCGCGGCGCCGCCATCGGCATCGGCGTGGCGACGGCTGCGGCGTTCCTGTTGCCGGCGGTGCGGCCGGTCGCGCGGGCGGTGCTGAAGACCGGTCTGGTGTGTTTCGAACGCAGCCGGGAGTTGATCGCGGAAGCGGGGGAAGCGTTCGAGGATCTGGTTGCCGAGGTCAAGGCCGACCTGGCGGCCGAGCGGCTCGGCGTGGCTTCCGCGGAGCAGGCGGCCGAAACGGTGGCCGAAAAGACCCCGGGGGCCGGCTAGCCGCTCGACCCGCCGTTGGCGCCGTTGGCGGTCGCTCCGCGACCGGCGGCGGCGCCCCGGGAGCTGCAACCGCCCTGCCGGCTTCAGGAAACCACACCGCCGCCCTGGGCTTCCGCCTCCAGTGCTTGCAGCGTTTCCTCGACGCCGGCGGCATGAGTCAGTTCCGACACGTTCCGCTTCGTGAAAAAGCCGCGGAAGTCGTTGAAGCGCTGGACGTATTCGATGATCAGTGAGGAATGTTCCGAGGCGCTGGAGAAGATCTGCTTCAACCCTTCCTCACGCGAACCGATCACCTCCAGCAGGAAGTCCTTGCCGGCGTGACGGATCGAGTCGACCGCGAAATCGATATTGGTCTGACCGTCCCGATCCCCGTCGGCGACCGCGAAAGCAATGTGGTGCAGCCGCGGGCCGTAGTTCCGCACGAAGTTTTCGGTCGGGGAGGGGATCTGCAACCAGCTGATTGGTGAGGGGATTGCCATACAAGGC
>CAZXXC010000168.1:0-5749 GCA_964644665.1 uncultured Methylococcaceae bacterium | reverse complement strand
TTTCTGAGCTGCCTGTGCGGCAGTGAACGAGATTTCAGTGGGCGTATTTATCTAATTTTTAAAGAAAAGCCTGTCATTTCGGCAAGCGGACCTTTTTTTGGCATGCCGGCCAAGCCATTGATTTTCATTGGATAGGAGCTCTCCCTGAAAAATGGGTTCAGAACCAGGGGATGCTGGCCTGGTTACTGAGACCATAGGCGCTGAAGGTCCCCGGGCTCGGTGTTGCCTGTGGCGGCAGGTGTTCGATGAACAGCCGGAATGTCTGCCGGGTGCTCTGGCTGCCGATGTCCAGCCAGGGCAGGTTCAGACGTTCCGCGGCGCTGTCCGGAATGGCGGCCCTGGCTTCATCGGCGGCGAGGCCCTTGCGACGCATCAGGCGCCGGCGCAACCGCTCCGGGCTGCTTTGCGCCTGGACGCGGCGAACGACGCGGTGCTGTGTCCCCTCCGGCACCGGCCGGATGGCGAAGGTGGTGAGGTGGTCACGCATGCCTTGCAGCCAGCCGCTGGCCATCAGCGTTTCCAGATCGCTGGCCTGTCCGTGCAGGCGCAGGCAGTCGCCGAGGTCCCCGGCTTTCTTTCCGACCTGGGGAAAGCTGATGCCGATGCGACCCTGGCCGTGGCTGACCAGGGCGCGGTGCAGCTTGGCGAAAAGCGCATTCCTCAGCATCGGGGCGGGAAATTCCGGGTCAGGCAGCAGTTGGAGATCGATATAGGCGTCCATGCCTCAGTCCTTCTCGCCGAAGACGCCGCCGCGAATCAGCGTCGCCATCACGAAATGCCGGTCGCCGATTTCCGGAGCCTTGCCTTTTAGCACCCAGGCATCCAGCAGGTTGTAGAAATCGGCCTTGTCCCTGGGCTGACGGTAGGCCTTGCCTTGCGAGGTGACGGAACCGTAGGGCTCGACGGCAATCGGGCCGAGGTCCTCGTCGGCTTCTCCCCTGGGATACCAGGTGTCGATGGTGCGCAGGGCATTGCCGATTTTCTGGCTGTGCAGGGCGGCGACATTGCCGACCTTGTAGAGCGTCTTGCTCTTCTGCCCTTTCTTGTCGCCCTTGTCGAGAATCAATTCCTGCGAGGGGTAAACCTCCTGGCCATCGCCGATGCGGGCATAGGCGATGACTTCCAGCAGCGTGTGCGATTGGCCGCTGAGGCCATGTTCGATGGCCTGGGCCAGCGCGTCGAGTTCGGGACTACTCGTGTCCAAATGGCGCAGCGAAAAGCTCAGTGCGTCGAATTGCCAGCACTGCGTGGCTACACCTTGGGCCAGTTGGCGCACCTGGATTTCAATCTGCTCGGCACCCATGCGGTTGCGCCAGAGAAAACGCCCATTGGCGAGGTTGGTGGCGTAGCGGCGGGCAAGCTCGGCAAAGCCGGTAGTGTTCACGTAGTCCTGCACCGTGGCTTGCAGCTTGGCCTGATAAGCGGCGTTATTGCAGGCCGAGGGCGTGCCCGCGCCGCCCAGCACGCGCAGGGTGAAGCGGGCGCGCAGGGTGTCGGCACTATTGGGCAGGGTGGCGGTGTCGATGGTTTGTGGATTGGGTGACTCGATTTCGCCGGAGAGCTTGGCTGCACCTGCTCCCTGTCCTGCTTTGCGGTGCGAGATTGTTCCTCGGACTGATTTTTCTCGAACGGTCACATTGGCCCAGGTTTCGCCCTGGTTGCGGTCATCCCATTTGCCGGCGCTGAAAAGCGCGTCGGAAGGATCAAGCTTGCGTTCAAAGGCGAGGACGGAGGCGGTCTTGAGGTCGTTGTTGGCCATGATGGTTACTCCTGGGTGGATGCTTGGGATTCGGTGAAGTGGTCGGCCATGAATTCGGCGTGGCGGTTGCGGCAGCGGTACAGCCCTGCGTCGGGGTCGGCTTCATGCGTCCACAGCAGTTGCTCGAGGGTGTCCAGCCGGTGCGGGCTGACCCATTCGCCGAGGGAATAGAGGCTTTCGACAAAACGGAAAGGCGTGCCATCATCACGACTGTTGGCGACCTCGCCGGGGGCGTAAAGCGGCGAAATGCCGGCATAGCCGACGGGCAGCGGCACCAGCCAGCCCGGCTTCTTGCGGATTTCCCACGTGACTTTCCCGGTACTGTTCGGCTCGCTGGCCGGCTCGAAGTTGAGTCGGGACAGGTCGAGCAGCGCATCCAGCGCGGTGCTGGCGGGGTCGGTTTGCCGCATGTCCGCCAGATGGGCCTGGAGCAGGTCGTCGCGCTGCACCAGGGCAAAGCCGGGTAGCAACCGGCGGCGGAGTTTGCGGAAGACGTCAATGTCGGCGTCGAGATTGCCAGCGAGAGGGTGCCAGCTCGCTTCGTGGCGCTTGCCGGGGCGATACAGCGGGCTGCCGCCGGCCAGACGCATGCCGTAGGCGGCGTGTTGCAGGTCTTCGGCCAAGTATTGGCCTTCATTGTCGGCAAAGTAGTCGCGCACGGCAATCAGCAGGCTGATTTCCAGGTGGGCGCGGCCTTCTTCCACGGTGGCCGGCGCGCCGCCATCCCTGCCGGCCGGATTGCGGCTCAGGCAGAAAACACGGTGGCGACAGCCCGCCGGTTGCGATACCTGCGGCTCGAAGTGGTGGCAGACGATGCCTACCCCGGCAAAGCCCTCGGATAGCTGATCCGTCAGCTTGCGTTCCAGCGCATGGACAAAGCCGGTAAAGGCGGTGGGGGAAGGAAAGCCCCAGCTCAAGGGCCCGGAAATGGCGTTGGCGTTTTGCACCCGCAGGCGCGGGAGCAGGATGAGTCCGCTGATGTCATTCATGGTCGGCAAGCTCCCGGCGCAAGAGGCGCATTTCTTTTTCCAGTACGACGCGCCAGTGGTCGGCTTCGACTGCGCTCATCGGTAGCTTGTCGGTCGTCAGGCGGGCGTTGAGCCAGTTGCCGAAACGGCGGCAGATGTCATCCGGCCATTCGTCGCGTTGATAGTCACGGGCGAAGTCGGCATCGAGATGGCGGCGTAGCGGGTCGAGCCAGAGCTGTTCGGCGCGGTTGAGCTGGCAGCGGGCGTCCTGCGTCCAGCCTGCCGTCAGTTCGCCGCTCTCCACGGCATCGCGCAGTTCGGCCGCGTAGAGCAGAGCCTCGTCGCAGAGGTCGGCGGTCAGCTCGGCACGCTTGTCGCGGATTTGGATGTTGTTGTAATGGGCAACGCGTTCGAGGAAGGCGCGCAGGGTGCGCACCCGTTCCCGCACCCGTGGCCGGTTGCCGAAAGTGCGGTCAAACACGCTGCCGACCGCAAAAGGCGGGCGGATGGCGGGCGATTGCCAGGTGGGTGGCAGGGCGGGGAGGAGGTAGTTCTCGCCATAACGCTCGCTGTTCAGTTGGCTGATGTTCTGCGGCTTGGTGCCGCCGAAGCTTCGGATGGCCAGTTCCGGATATTCATGGAAGCCGTGTGGGTGGGCGACCCCGGCTTTCCTGGCTTCGCGGGCCGCCTTGGCTGCATCGGAAAAACGGTGTTCGCGGACGGTTTTCCACAAGCCATGCACCAGTGACGTCGGAAAGAGGGGGGCCAGCAGATGGTAATTGCCGTCGCCCAGCGGCCAGTACACCTGCCTGGTGAGCTTGTGCGACGCCGTTTCGCTCTTGGCATCTGGCAGCGTGGCAAATGCAGTCATCCAGGCCTTGGCTTCCTCGGGATTATCCGAAAATGCGTCCGCCAGCGCGGGTTCACCGGCAACGGCCAGATCCAGAAGGCTGCGCTCACCCAGGCGCAGATTGAGGAATTTATACACATCCAGCGCCGCTGCATTGCCGACGACATCGGCAGCGAGGTCCATGCCCAGCGTATGCGTGCCGACCTCAGTGTCAGCGGCATGCGGGTTGCCTGTCGAATAGAGGCTGGAGCCGCGTGCATCCGGATGGGTGTATTTGATGGCGTGGGTCACCTGTTGAATCTGCCCGACTCGTCGTGCGGCATCGGCAATCCAGGTGTTCGGCGCATGGGCTGCGCGCAACCGCTCGTGTTGCTCGCTGTCATCTTCAGCGACCTTGTCCAGCTTGGGCTGGAGGCGCTCGGCGAGGAATTGGGTGATGACGGCTTTGATGTCGGCTGTGGATGGCGGCGGCGCCAGTGCGTTGTTATCGGTCATTCATGGCCTCCGGTAAAAATCATTCGTGAAAACGGCTGAAGCCGAGTGCGTGGTGGTAGGCCCACTCTTCCGGGATCCCCTGTCCCTCCTCGAAACCCTTGCAGGGCAGTTCCAGCGTGCCGTAGCGGCGGGCGCAGTCGGCGGGGTCGAGGTTCATGTGTTCGGCCAGGCGCTGGAGGGCGCTGGCGTAGTCGGAATCACCCCAGAGGCTGATGCCGTCGGCGGGGGTGATGGACATGGGGTGTAACAGGTGGTCGACCGCGGTCATCCCGCCTTCGAACGGGTCCTCGATGCGATAGAAGCGGATCGCGCCGTCCTCGTCCGGCAGCAGGGCATAGCGTTGCCGGCCGAGCGGCTCGTGGCGGAAGGGCTGCTGCTTTTGCAGGTAGCCGGTGAGGTGGGCCGGGGTTTGCCACCAGAGCGGGACAGCAGATTCGAGTTGCCGCTGGCCTTCGGTTGCGCCTTGCATCAGGTTCCGCAGGCGGGCATGTTCGAGGTCGACGAGATTGTCTTGCGGGTGCGGTTCGGCGCGTTCGCGGATGCGGCTGGCGGCGTCGATACGGGCGAGTTGCTCCGGGCTCAAGGCTGCGCTGAGGTGGTGGCGGCGGAGTTGAAAGCCTTTGTCCGCCAGGTGTTCGAAGCCGGGGCGCAGGAAGGCGGGTTTGCCGGGGCCGTCGACCAGGTGCTTGATGTTGGTGTCGAGCAGCAGCAGGTTGGTTTGCGCGTAGGCCTCGGGCCGGTGGCGGCGGATGCGGCCAGCAATCTGGATGATGGAGCGCATCGACGAAGGCTCGACGATGGCCCAGTCATAGTCGTGATCCCGCCCGACTTCGGCGACCGCCGTCGCCAGAACGATGAAAATCTGGTCCGGCTCCGGGTGCCGGTCGAGTGGCTGGCGCAGTTCGGCATCAGCAAACAGTAGCGCCGGATCGTGGCGCGTGAGCAGGCGATCCAGGCGCTGTTCGATGGCCGAGCGCACCAGCAGTGGGTGGCGCGAATGATAGGCGCACAGATGAATGCGCTGGCCGGCGGGCGCGCCCCGGGCAAGCAGGCTGCGGGCGACCAGGACCAGAGGATCGATGTTGGCCATGCGGATGAGGCCGATGCTGACGCGCTTGCCGCTGACCGGGTCGGTTTGATGGTTGTCGGCATGCAGGCGGGTGATGGCGGGTTGCAGGGCCTCGGCGAGATCGGCGCAGACGCGTTCACGGCTGGCGCGGGTGATGGACAGCGGCAGAATGTCGGCATTGCGACGCACCGGGGCGTTGCCCAGGTGGGTCAGGCGTTTGCCGACGAAGCTGGCATGCGCGGCACGGTAGCTGCCGGTTTCGCCATGCTCGGAGGCTTCCGCGCCGAATTCGTCAAACCAGGCACAGCAGATGGGGGCCGATCGGTGGGATTGACCCCGATGCTGGACGAATTCCGCCCGTCCGGCGCGGTAGGCCTCGAACAGCCCTTCGACCAGGGCCGGCGGCAGGGTGGCGGAGGAGAGCAGTACGCGGCTGCCGAGCAGGCCGACCCAGTGGACGAGGCGGCTGAGGGCAGGCAAATCGTCGATGCCGAAATCGTCCGGCTCGTCGAGCACCAGATCGCTGGTCATGAGCCGCAGCATGGGCGGTATCTGATGGCCGCCGCGTGTGCCCTGGCAGGCAGGCATCAGGTGATCGATGGTGCAGA
>CAZXXC010000167.1:0-5796 GCA_964644665.1 uncultured Methylococcaceae bacterium | reverse complement strand
GGTCTTCCGCGCCGTACCTGTTGCGCGCAAGCTCGGACACGGGGTCTACGCCCAACAGCGAGCCGATCGTTCCATAAGCGGGCAGGAAGCCCATCGCGTGCGCCAGCCGGTTGATGCGGGGGGTTTCCGCAGTGAGGGCCGCGGGCTGATGGGTATTCTCGGCATGGATCAACAGCAGCGCCCAAATCGTGGGATCGGTTTCCGAAAAGCGGTATGTCCTCATCAGGTCCAGCCGCTGATGTTGCTGCTCGATCTGATAATAATCCTTGGTGCCCTTACCGATCCGGCCGATGAAGTAGAGTGCCGACCACAGGCGCTCGACGCGGCCGCGCAAAGCATCGTAAGCCTCGAAGGCCACGACCACCTCGTACCCGCCGATGTCGCCCAGTTCGACGCTGATGGTGGTTGCGCGCCGTAGTGCGTCGGTCACCGGGACGAAGCCCCTGTGGTTCAGCGCCTCTTCGACGCCGGCCTTGTCGGCGATGACGGGCACAGACGCCGTCCCTTACCGCAGGCGCGGCGACTCGGCGATGCCGCGCAGCACCGCTTCGTCAGCTTTGGAAGTCGTCGATAGAACGGTCTGGGCATCGACGCCGTCGGTCGGCACCAGGTCCGCCCACTGCGCCAAGACCTGAAACTTGCGCTGAGCGGGCTCCCACGGCGTCCTCCATTCCGGCTCGCCGAGCGGCGTCGCTTCGACTGGTTCGGGCGATGAAACAGCGTCCCAATCCGGCAACTCAGACGCGTGCGCGGTCGGACCGAATGCCTGCTCGCGATACTCGCGGAATTCCTTCACCATTGCATCGACCTGCGCCGGCCAGTACTTGCCGAGCAAACTCAGTGCATCTTCCTCCGCTCCAAGGCGTATCGGCAGATACAACACCGCTTGGGAAGCCGTCAGTTCCGGAATCAGGACCTGTGACAACGGCAGACCCAGATTCAGCCTGCTGACGCGTTCGCGCAGCAAGGCGTACCGATGGTTTCCCTCCCAGGTGGCCCAGTACGGCGCGCTTTCGAAATAAGCATCCTCGATGGCGAACCAGGCCTGGAAATCGTGTGGGTTGGCCATGTTTTCCAAGATCGACAAGGACCCGGCCCCAAGGTGCTCCCGCATCGCTCGGGAAACGACCTCGCCGAGATAGTCCGCCTTCGCGATTTCGCTCAGCCGCAGGACCTTCTCGGCGGTCAGTTCATTGGCAATCCGGGTCCGAAGGTCTTCGCGCTGCTGCTGAAAACTTTCCAGCTCACTGCTCGGCGGCGCCCATTCGCTGGTGATTTCGAGCTGTAATTCGACGACCGTCTGCTGAATCTCGCTCGTCGTATAGTTCAGGTAATCCAGTTGCATCCACCCGGTCGACGAGGAGGTTTCCAAGCCCCACGGGGACACCCAGGAAAGATCCTGACCAGAAGTCGGAAACGGTGAGGGAACATCGATCCCGGGTTCCAGGGTGACCAAACCCTCGGACTCCGCAAACAACGTGAGTTCGAGGGGGTTTTCCTCCATCCAGTACCACTGCGACACGGTATATTGCGCCAGCCTGACGGACGGTTTTCTGAGCAGCACGTAATGGGCCGGCACCGCCGGTGAACCTGACTTGATGTCGATTTCCAACAGTTCCTTCGATAAGCCGTAACTGCGCTGTGTCAGCGGTTGATTCGGATGCCAGGGAACGGTGACCGTGCTTACCAACGTCGCGGGCGGCGCAGGCAGATCGTCATAGTGAGACGCGCTGTCCGGGTCGATCTGGTCCAGATTGGTTGCGAACTCCTGTCGCAGCCGATGGGCCGGATCGTCGATCGGAAGGCGCAAGCACATCCGGGCATCGTGGCGCTCGTAGGTCGCCATTTCCTTACGGTAGACCTTGAAGAAATCGACCCGACGCGGCCGGACCGCGTCCCGGTTGTGCAGGACTCGCACCGAGGACACGCCGATGGACGTTTGTTCCTGCACCTCCATGCGGGTCCGGTGCTGCGCACGCAAGCGCGCCATCGCTTCTCTCGACATCTGATAGGCCGTCTGCACGGTGACGCCGATCGAGTTTTGCGCCGCTGCGCTGGCGGAATACCCGCCGGAAATGCCGACATTGACCGGCACCTTAGGCGCGCCGGAGAGTCCCGCGTTGCCGCCGATGTTCCAGCCCGAAGTGCTGCCGTACTGCTCGTTGAACGCGTTCGACACATCGGTCGACCAAGTGCTGCTGAGTGTCAGGCTCGCCTCGCTTTCGAGCTCCAGCACCTCTTCGGCGGTTCGCGAAAGGACCGTCTCGCTGGATTGCTTGAGCTGTACCTCTTCGCCAGCGTCGAGTGACAAGGAATAGATCGGCTCGCCGCGCACGATGCCGGCGGGACGGAAACGGAACAGCTCGTCGAAGCAGATCCCGACGCTGCTGGGCCGGTCGTAGAACCCGGCCAGAGCGGTGAGAAGTTTGGGCGGATTCGCATCTTGCAACCTTGCCGTGATCGGGAGGCCGCTTCTCGGGGTCAGGCGAGGAAGGATCAGCGTAGCCATTTGGGTTCTCAGGTCGTGCTCGAAGCCCCCTCGCGGGTGCTTCGCCATTTTCCCCCTTGCTGCGGGTGTCAGTTTCGACAAGCGGAGCATCTTCGCGAGGTTCGCGTCGATGCATGCGGCGGCTGTACGTCGTATCGCCTTATCATCGTACCGCTTGGCGCGAAATTCGCCGCGCATCTCCTCGACAAGGGTCTTCAGGCTTTCGCGATAGTCCTTCGCGTTCACCTCGGCCTCGAACTCTTCGCCTTGTAGCAGAATCTTCACCATCGTGACCGGCAAACCGATTGCCTCGATTCCATTGATGAAGATATCGATCGGGTCCACGAGTTCGAACAATCCTCCGGATTCGATCAAGGCGAACGACCGTGCGCGGACCAGGCGATCGGCGGCACCGGCGAGAAATGCCGTCTCCCGGCCGTCGAGATTCGCCTGCAGGCCCGGAGGAACGGGCTCGAGGCCGGATGTCAGGTGGACATGGGCGAACTCTGCTGCGGCGCCTGATGGATCCGTCGCCTCGATGGCGACGATACCGACCCGGGACGGCAGCATCGTATCCAGACTCCACGCCCCGCCCGCAGGGTCGACTGGAGCTTCGAAGGTCCCGACGGATTCGTCGTCCATCCGCAGCGCGATCTGCACGGCTGGCGTGGCGGCCGCCACTCCGGAGACAACGACGCCGGGCGTCGAACCGGCGGTGGTGCGTGCGAAGACGCTGAGGATGTAAACTTCGGGCGAGCCCGTAACCTGAATCGGCGACGGCGCCGCGCTTCTGATCGTGAAGAGTTGCCCTTCATCGGCCATTGCAACCACCCCCCGGTTGAAGGCTGAATCCTTCGGCTACGCTCAGGAGAGCCTCGTCGAATGGCCTACCCCACTCCGCGATAACGTCGGTAGCGCAGAAGAATTAGAAATTCAACGGCCGTCGCGGCCGCTTTGAGGGGAAGATGCGCCCGACGTCGAACTTTGTCAACGCGTGAGAACGATCAGGAATGGCACAGAAGGTAGCGCCGGGTGATGAAAGAGAATCGCCGGACGGCTCGTCGCATGCTTTTGGGGTCGGCTCGGAGATGACGGGCGAAAGGGGTTCTGCGCCAGACTCGACGGGAAGTCGGGGGGGCGGTGTGGAAAGCGAGCGGGCTACCGGCTAAGGGTTTGGTCGAACTCGAACTCCCGAACCGGTCGGCCATTCACCTGGTCATCGGCCGGGGTTTGATTCCAATCGACAGTGTCCCACAGAGCGGACAACGGGCCAGTGAGACCGACGGCGGAGCCGTCGGTTCGCCGACGTGGAGTCGGTGAGGGCCGCGATCAGCCGCATGCCATTCCAACAGACGGGACAGATCAGCGGCAGGATGGCCTAAATCCGCGATGTGAACCGCCCACACGGAGCGGGCGTGTGCCTGCCGCGGGCAGAGTTTCGGTGCTCGCACCGAGTCCTCGCCGATTACGCCCGCCAGATCACCCGGGTGTCGCTCGAGCGCCGGCAGGAGATACCTGCTTCGCGGGAGGAGATCGCCCGGGCTGAGGAGGGGCAACTAAGTCGTGCACGGTCGGGAGCCGAGGCCGTTCATCGGCCGTAACGGCAAGCGCATCGCACTCGAGACCGCCCGTCGGGAGGATGAACCAACGGTCATGATCCGGCGGTTTGTGAAGGGCTTCGAGGGCACCCCGAAAAGAGAGACTCCGCCACCCTACGGTGTGCGCTCGGCGACCGCGACGATGTAGGCGCGGAGGAGGTTCCTACCGAAGCGTACATCTTTCGGCGCCGGGCCATGGCCCCGCTTGCCCTGCACCATGACCACTATGTCCTGGTCGACTGGCACGCCCGTCCGGTCCCATCTCACGACGTACCGCGCGGGTTTGGCACTATCGAACGAGGCCGCACCGATTCGCGTCCACCCGTTCACGGCATCCCGGCTGAAATCCGTCAGTGGCTTGTAGAAGAACGACACCTTGTCTGGGCGGTCGGCCCAGACCTCATCGAAGCTCTTGCTACCGACGTTGTAGAAACCCGCGACGAGTTCCACGGGACCGTTTCCGAGTCCCGTGAGCACTCCGGCTCCCTGCTGCAGCGCACAACTCGGGTCATCAGGGTCGAAGGGCGAAACGCCCGTGTCGAACATGAGCGCGAAACCTTCGTCGTCGTCGAAGACGTCCGTGAGGATCTTCCCGAGTGCGCAGAAGGCAATGCAACCGGGTCCCGCTGGCGACGAGCAGGTCATGGCCAGGCAGCAGTTGAAGACGCAGGTCTCTGTGTCGCTTCCTGCCGGACACGGAGGGCAGGCCGCTGCGGCCGGAGATGCGGACGAGAGCAAGAGCACGATGGCACTGCAGGAGATGGCCAGACTCGGTCGGAAGAGGCCGGTATGGGTGTGAGCCATGGCTCGGGTCCTCCTGTGTTACGGATAATAGGCTCAATGTGCGATGTCGCCCATTTGGGGGCGAGAATGCGCCCCCGAAGGGGTCTTGTCAACGAGCGAGAACCATCAGGAAGGGGCAGAGGCAGGCGCCGGAAGGCTGCACTGGTTCCCGCTCGGTCACCCCGGCGATCAGCCGCATTTCGCTGCCACAGACCGGACAGATCAGCGGGAGAATTTCGGAGGTCGGGGCGAGCAGGACCGCCCGCAGGTGCCGCACATGGAGGTGCGGCATGAGTTCCAGCGGCGTCAGGGAGAGTTCCGCTTGACCGTCCGGTCTGGGAGAGATAAAAACCATGCCGGGCTTCACCCTGCCCGCGCTCTACGCGCGTCCAATTTCGCTCCCGGTGAAATTGTGGGAAGTTGTAGACCAAACGCTCGCCGGGCTCGACCCAGGCCAGCCGCTCGCCGGCGAACAGCGGACGGGCGCACCAGTTCGCCGGAAGCGGACTAGTACGTACATCGCGCGGCCAGAAAGCCAAACCACAGGGATGGGGTGCGCAATAGCGGAGCAGCCGCTCCAAGCCGGCCCGATCCCGGGCCGACACTCAGACCTCGGCGTTGAGGGAAAAGCCCCTATGGTCCCAGTTGAGCGTGAGCGCCGTAGCGTCCTCCGGCAACAGCGCCCGACGCTCAAACAATCTCAGTACGCGGCAAATGGGCAAAGACGTGGCCCACCAAATGTGCCGCGGTTTCGGCCATGCACCGGGTACTGCACGGCGAGCATACGCCCCACCCCTTGCAGGCAAAGGCGGCCGGGAACTCATGGACACAGTTCGCGCAGCGGGCACGGGCAGACGACATGGTTGGCGGGAACGGTTGGAAATGTTCCGCGATCGTCGGTTCCGCGCGTGACGCGTCGAGCCCGCG
>CAZXXC010000166.1:0-5811 GCA_964644665.1 uncultured Methylococcaceae bacterium | reverse complement strand
TGCCCCAGCCCGATCAGGTATTCCGCGCTCTTGGCGTCCAACGGGCGAAACACGGTCACCCGCAAGCGTCCGTCGTCCCGGGCGGTGATAGCAGCGATCAGAACATCGCCACGTTGGATGGCGACCAGATTGCCGCCGAGGTCCACGGGCCCGACCTCGAGCCACCAGTGGTCACCAGCGGCTGAAACGACATCGCGGGCATCGTCGGGCGCCAACAGCTCGGCAATCCGATCCATTGCGGGTCCGATCTGGCGCCATTCGGCCTCGCCGTCCCGGCTACGCTGTTGCAGACCGTGCAGCATCTTGGCCAGTGGCAGGTTCCCGTCATCGAGCGCCGAGCTCAGATCGGCTGCCGAGAGAGGGTACGGGATGTCGGGCAAGCCATACCGCGCCAGCGTCGCTGGTTTGAGGTGAAGCTCTGCGAAATTTTGCATGGCGCCCGTACCGATCTTTTTATCGCTGCGCCGCTCTAGTTATCACCATGCGACGCACACGCAAATCAAAATAGATTTATGGACAGACTCTAAGGCAGACCATATGCTTTCGGCAATAACCCGCACAAGCATTCGCTAACCCGAACGAGCCAGCCAGGATGTCGAACGAACAGCTTGCAGATCTAACCCAGCCACAACGCGACCGGCTCGCGTTCGTGGAGTTGCGCGTGCGCTTCATCGGGGAGATACGCCGCCAGGACTTGGTCACGCGGTTTGGCATCCAGTCCGCCGCCGCATCCAGGGACCTGGCGCTGTACAAGGAGTTGGCACCGGGCAACATCGACTACGACTCCAAGGCCAAGTCCTACGTCCTGGGGCCAAACTTCCAGCCGGTCTTCCGCTTTCCCCCGGAGCGGGTGCTGTCGTGGCTGACCCAGGGCTTTGGCGACGGCGAGCCGATGCGGCTCAAGGCGTGGGTGGTCAGTGAGAGCCCGTCCCGGCTCACCCATTCGGATCTGGACGTCCTTGCGAGTGTGACCCGGGCAATCCATCAGGAATGCCCGCTGGGCATCGAGTACCACTCCATCTCCAGCGGCCGCACTGAGCGGGAGATCGTGCCTTTGCCTTGATCGACAACGGCCTGCGCTGGCACGTCCGCGCCTTCGACCGGAAGTCACAGGAGTTCCGGGATTTCGTCATCACCCGGATCAAGCACCCGGTCCTTATGAGGGATGCAGATGTGCAGCCCCATGAGCGCAGTGATCAGGACATCCAGTGGACCCGGATCGTCGAGCTGGAGATGGTGCCGCACCCGGATCAACCTCGGCCGGAGATCACCGAGATGGATTACGGCATGCGCGACGGTGTGCTGCGCATGAAGCTGCGCGCTGCTACGGCCGGGTACATCCTGCGCAAGTGGAGCGTGGACTGCTCTCCTGACCACAGTCTGCGCGGGCCGGAGTTCCGCCTCTGGCTCAGGGATCACCTTGCTATATATGGCGTCAAGAACGCGATCCTGGCCCCTGGTTACAGATCCCCGGACCAGCAGCGACTCGAAGCGGAGGTCGACTGATGGCAGACCTCCAATTACTCGCAACACTCGAACGACTCATCGGCGAAATCGGCGACCTGATTGATAGGTCGGCACGACAAACAAGAATGACGAGGATGGAAACATGGCCCGCATCGAAGACTACAAATGCTTCACCTCTACTGGGGATCCATCAACGTGGTAGGGGATCAGATTTACGCGCTTGGCGCTGGCGGCGACCGATCCCCGTTCGTCGAAGTCTGGCTACCGCAACTTGGAGAATGACCGGAAGACCGTTCTCCGGCAGCGGCGCGGAACCGCCGAGCCGCACAGCGACCATCCGACAACATCAAACTCTAAGACGCCGCTGGACGTTGTTGCACCCTGCATCTCGCCTTTCGACCGGCTCCACCGACTGACGTCAGGAAAGCGCCGATCACAAGCGGGGCCTGGATTCTACGGAGCTGACCTTTGTCTGGCTCGGAGCTTGTGAATGATCGTGCTCATGCGGCAGCAGACCTTCGCCAGGTGATCGATCACTTCGGCATCCGACATCTGCCAGGCCTGCTCACTGTCCGCATCGTGGTCCGGTTGCTCCCGGAACAACGCACCGTCCTCGCGCCCCAGATAGCGCCGGGCGATTTCCGCATTGCCTTCGGCATGTGCTGCGAGCAGAGTTCGCCTTTGCTCATTGCTCAGTATGCGGGTCGTGCCGCGTGTGAGACCGAGTTCTTCGATGACCCGCTCGATGGGAGACATCCGCTTCGGCGCGCGGCTACCGTTCAATCGCCGGATCAGTTCGGCCGCCTCGCGCCCCGGCGAAACATTGTGCAGCGGATCCTGCAGCGGCACCGCCGGGGAAATTCCCAGTACGCGAAATACGGTATTCAGCAGACCTTCTTCCCGTACCGGTCGCTCGAACGGAATCACGACGATCGCATCGCGCCCGAATGCCGCTTCCCACGCCTGCAGCACCGTTCGATAGTCCATGCGGGCCTGGGTCCTCGGCACCGCGGCGAAATCCGCCAGGCTCCGCTGTTCGCCCCGATCCCGGATGAATTGATTGTGTAAGGCCTCGACGAACAAATCCTGACGCCGCAGGAAAACCAGCACCTTGACCTCGAAATGTTTGGCAAATCCGCGATACGCCTCGGCAATCTTCGGGTCCGGCATGCTGAGCGACTCCTCGCTGAGCAGCGCGACGTCGGCTCCGGCTGTCTCGATCTCCTCGGTGATCTCCCGGACCAGCGCCTCAGGCGGCGGCGTCCGCGGCTGCGCAACCGGATGGCCCGCATGATCGAGAGCCGCCAATGTGAGAAACGTGTGCCGCGTCGGCCGGGGTTCCGGGTCGCGATCGGTTCTCGGGTAATATAGCCGGTAGCTCTCCAGATGTTGCTGCCGATTCGCATGAAGGAAATGCTGAATCGAGGTGCTGCCGGTCTTGTGGGTGCCGATGTGAATGACGAGTCGTTTCTTCATTGCCGAGATGATCGCGCAGCGATCCACTAACCTGAGCGAATTGTAACGGCACCGCCCGGCGTTCACCAAAGCGTGGACGACGCAGTTCCGCATGAACGACGCAGCGACCGCGGCGAGTCCAAAGGGCCTCCAAGGGCGATCTGGTCCTATCGGGAAGACGGCGAAGCTCGGGTACCCGAGCCGATCCGTATCAGCCCTGTTCCATGGCGTTGCTTGAACCCGGATTACGCGGTGGGGTTCTCGCCAATTCGGACCTCGACGAATTCTTTCCCGATAGGCGGGAATTTCAATGCCTGCCTGTCGCCGCCTTTTGCGGCTCGTTCGGTATCGTGCTGTTCACACGCCAAGGTGACGCCGCGGTTACCCTACAGTACCGCCCTCCTATGGATTGCCAGCGATGTTGACGGGCCGTTTTTTCGCCTACTCGTGCGGCAGGACTCTTCCGGCCTCCTTCCCAGCATCGATGCAACGCCCACCGCGCTTGTTGCAGCAACCGCGGGGCGCCCGATCGCAACAATTTGGTACCATGGGTCGGCCTCCAAAGCGCGGAATTTGTGCCTGAAGCACCCGCGTTGGAATCGCTGTTGCCAACGAACGGCAAGACCAACTGCGCTTCTCTGTCGAATGGCCGGCGCAGGTTCCGCTGCTGCAGGGCGGCCGGCGCCGGTAGCATGGAACCGCCGCGAAGCAGTTCAGGATTGCCTTGGTGTGCCAACAACTGACCCCTCTGCTGAAGATCTCCACCCACTACGACGCGTTGACCGAATCGAGAAAACACCTGCCCGGCTGTTCCAACATTCGCTGAGAAAGCCGGCAGCGTCTCGATCCGATCCGCAGGACGCGATCGCAGACCCTTTCATCGTTTCGAGCCCATGAAAAGAAAGCTGATTCTCCATATCGGGATGCACAAGACCGGTACCACGGCGATCCAGAACTTCTTCGAGCGAAACCGCCAGAGTAATCTCGAAGACTACAAGCTGTATTATCCGCGGACCGACAGAAAGCCCCTGGCAGAGGAACCGCGCCATTTTTTTCTGAGCGCCGCCGTGACCCAGCACCGGCTGCAGCCCAAAGCCGCCGCGTCGACACCTTCCCCGCAGCAGGTGGTCAAACAGATTGCCGAGGAGATTTACGCGACACCGGCCGAAACGGCGCTGCTCAGTACCGAGGGTCTGAGTATGCCCTGGCCGGAAATCGCGGAGGAATATGCGGCCTTTTCGGAGTATTTCGATGTAGAAGTGCTGGCGATCCTGCGGCGACAGGATCTGTTCGCCGAATCACTGCATAGCCAGTTGATTCGAAAACAGCGGGAGACGCGTAGCCTGACCGAGTTCATCAACAGCACCGACATTCAGCGACGGCTGGACTACCGCTCCATGCTCGCCTGGTGGGAAGCCGCGTTCGGAACCCGGGCGATCCACGTGATGCTGTTCGAGGAACCCATGCTGCAGAGGGGATTGATCGAGAGCATCTTCGATCGGCTTTCCATCCCGATCCTGGGCCCCCTGCCGTGCAGGAGGACGAATGTGTCTCCCCCGCGCGAGGTGATCGAATTGCTGCGTCACATCAACGGGTGCGTCTTGACGAAGCGATCACCCGCGCGCAGGGCTCAACTTCGCAACCGGCATTTGATGAAGATCATCTCCCAACTGGAGATCGCCGGCGGCTCCACCCGGATCCTCGGAAGGTCGGAGCGGCGCCAACTGCTCGAAAACCACCAGCAGGGCAATGCCGAGATCGCCCGTCGGTATCTTGGACGGACGGACGGCCGATTGTTCATCGATGACACGGACCGGGACTGCTACCCGAACGAAACCTGGACGATGTCGGAGGACGGACTCGCTGACGCGCTGACCCGGCTTGCGGCAACACTGAGCGCATCGGTATCGATCGATCAGCGGATACGCGCATTCACCTTTGCGACCGCCGCGCTCGGAGAGGCGGCGATTGCCGGCGAGACGCAGCAGAACGAAACACCGGGCGAATGAGTGCCTGAAAACCGCACACCGGATTCAGGCGAGGTGATTACCGAATCCGAATTGCCCGCTTCTGCGTCCCCGCAGCGCGCCGTACGGTCATCACGTACCTTCCTGGAGCGAGCGGGCGCTGCTCGGTGAAGAGGAACAGGACATTGCCGCGAAACTTGACGAGCCTCCGGCCGGTCGCGAAAACCATCCCTTTGTGGCGAATCGTGGCGGCGCCGGGCCGCCTGCCAGCGGCCGAACCCGAACTGACCGGCAGCCTCCGGCAAGCCCAGATCGCGCGCGGGCGGCAGGACAGGACGACCTCGGGTTGGCGCCCGCCGCCGACCGTGGTGACCGGATTGGGCCCGAGTTGCCGGACGCGCTGGTTTCCGGTATCGGCGACCACGAACAGTGCCCCGCGCGTGGCCGCCACGCTCCAGGGCTGCGCCAACACCGTGTCGCCAGCCCAGTGTCCGTCGCCGTTGAAACCGCTCTGCGGGATGCCATTGACAACCGATCCGGCCAGGTCGATGACGTGGTCGGTGGCGGGGACGTAGCCGCGGATCAGCGCGTTGCCGCTGTCGGCGAAGAGGATGTTGCCGTCGAGGTCGACCGCAAGTCCCTCCGGCAGATTCACTTGAACCTCGGTGCCGGGAAGGAGTCCGTCGTCGTCGGACGTGCCGTTGTAACCCGAGATGCCGGTGCCGACCACCGCCGTGGCCGTGCCGGTGGCCGAATCGATCTGCACAAGGTGATCCGGCCCTTGCGTGGTCGCATAAAGGTTGCCTTCGGCGTCGCCAACCACCGCCTGAAAGCGCGTCAACGTACCCGCAGGCGGTGCGCTGAGCGTAGTGATCGTGCCGTCGACGGCCACGCGTCGCAAGCCGCGGACGCCGTCGGCGAT
>CAZXXC010000165.1:0-5841 GCA_964644665.1 uncultured Methylococcaceae bacterium | reverse complement strand
TGGTGTTTTGGAAACAGGATTTGACCGACCTATACGATGTCTCGGTGCGGGAATAACGAGTCCGCGCCGGCATCGTGCCGCGCCGGTCGAGCGAGCAGGTGTTCCGCCACGGGCCGATCCGGCACGGCGCGGCGATCCACGGCGCTCGCTGTGGATACCCGGGCGAGGAGATAGTCATGTACACACAGACACAAGAATGGTCACAACAGTCACCGGTACCGCGCGGCTTGTCGGGCGGGACCTTGGGTGGGCCGGCATTCTCGCCCGAGATCGCGGAATTCTTCAACCAGGTGCGCCGTAAACCGGACACCTATCGGAAGCTGTTGCTGACCATCACGTTTCATCCGACGCCGAGTTTCAACCCGGTCTACGGCAGGCTGAGCTTCGTCTACAAGGGAAAGCCCCGGTTCCTCGTGGACGAGGTGCTGATGTCGAATGCTCAGCTTGTGGATATTCTCGATGAGCTGCGGCGGATTCGCGATGCCCGCCGGAAAGCCGATTCCGGATTCCGTCAACGGATCGAAGCGGAATTAAGGCTGCGAAAGGTCCTGTTCAAAACGGTCGGCCGCCTGGTTCGCGACGCGCTGCTGAGGACCCAGGGCAACAAGGTTCCTCCGGAACTCGAGCCGGCGCTTCTCGATGCGTTGCTGACGGGCTACACCTATGACTCCTGGCGTCAAGTCCTGAGCTTCGCCAAGAAATTCCTGCCGTCGACATTGGTGGAGCGAATCATGAAGAGCGAAATATCCGAAGCGCATCTGACTCAGTTGGGCAGCATGCTGCGACGGTACGGCGAGATGATGCAAACCAAGGATCCGGCGTTCAAACAGCGGGTCGAACAGGAGCGAACCAAGCGCGCTGCGCCGAAACGAACCAAGTGACCGTGTTGCGGTGCGAAGGCCGGAAACACGGTTCACCGCCGGGCCGGAATCGGCAATGCCGCGGCGCTTCCGGGTGAATCCGGCCGGTTCGACCAGGATTGACGTGAGGGCTTGTCCGTGAAACAGCAGGAGATGTCGCCATGTATCTAGCAAGCAGCCTGGCGCAAACGGCTTCGGACTGTTCCGGGTGGGAACGTGACCCGCAGAGTTTCGGTGTGGCGGTCGCCAAGCACCACCTACAGACCGTGATGGGGAAATCACTCCCGGTCAGGCGGATGAGCCAGGTCACCGCGACCGCGTGGCGGGCCGATTTCCCCGACGGCATTGCCGTCTACCTGACGTTCGCGAAGATCCCGGATTTCGTCGCGGCGGCACGCTGGTATCCGAAGCCCGCTGATGGCACCCGTTTCTACCGCTATACCTGCACTCCGGACGGTCGTCTGGTGCTGACCGAGCGGCAGAAACCCTGAACGATGTGCCGGCGTGATGAGCGATGGGCATGCGGCCTGCGCGCGGCGTCCGGGACAGCGGTCGACGGGCGTGACGCCTCGGATCCCGCCGAGTCGATGGTCCGGCACGTCGCCGGCACGGTCCCGCTGCACCCCACTATCCGGCGTCGATCGCCGCCTCGAACCGCTCGGAACGGCAGCCAGCGGAGGTCCGGGAAGGCATTCCGCGCGAGCCGCTGAGACCGGACCGCAGGGCGGCCGGCACCTTCGGCCGGAGCCGGGACCGTCGCCGGCGGTTCTGATCTGCGATCGCGACATCGCTTTCTGCGAAGCCCTCAAGAACTTCCTGTTGGCGGCGGGATACTGCCGCGTCGACGCCGTGGCGAGCGCGCGCGAGGCCCTGCCGAACCTGCGGCGGTTCGGCTACGGCTGTGTGCTGATCGGACTGTCGCAGCCGTTCTCGCGTGGGCTGCGGCTGGCCGGCATCGCCAAGCGGCGGCAACGCGACGCCCGGATCCTGTTCCTGCTCGATGCGAAGGATCAGCCATTGATCCGGGACGCCTCGCGCGACTGTCTGATCAAGGAATACGTATTTTCGAATCTGCTGGAATTGATGTAGTGTAGCGGCACGTCGGGCATCGCCGAGTCCATCGGTGGCTGCGGGAGGGGGGACCATGACATACCCAGCCGAGCTTTATCGAGCCTTTTTCGAGGCCGTGAATGAACCCATCTTCGCGGTGGATGCGGCGACCGGCACGGTCCTGACGGCGAACGCAAGCGCGATCCGGAACTCGGGATTGCCGCGGGAAGCCGTTGTCGGCCAGTCGGTGGAACGTGTGTTTCAGGCGCAGAACGGCCTAGGTCTGCCGTTCTTTCTGGAAAACTGCGCCGGGGCCTCGAGGTCCGGATGCAACCGGGTGCAGATGCGGACGAGCGGCGGGAAATCGCTGGCGGTCACGGTCAGCGTCGCGAAGGTCGCCTGGGACGGCGCGGAGATACTGTTCCTGGCGGCTCGAGAGGCCGACGTCGACGGGCCCGGAACGTGCCCGGTCGCGGACCTTGCCGATATCGCCTGGTCGGAACCGGAGGAGTTCCCGACGATCATCGGCCAGAGCGAGAAGATCCGGGAGGTCTGCCGGCTGATCGGTGCAGTGGCCAAGAGCGACGTGACGGTGCTGATTCAGGGCGAAAGCGGGACCGGCAAAGAAGTGATCGCCAATGCGATCCACGTGCACAGCCACCGCCGGCAGGCCCCGTTCGTCAAGGTGAATTGTGCGGCGCTTTCGGAAACGCTGCTGGAAAGCGAGCTGTTCGGCCACGTGAAAGGCGCCTTCACCGGCGCGATTCGTGACCGCTGCGGCCGCTTCAAGCAGGCGGACGGAGGGACGATCCTGCTGGATGAGATCGGCAGCATGTCGCTGTCGGGTCAGGCCAAGCTGTTGCGGGTCCTGCAGGAGCAGGAATTCGAGCCGGTCGGTAGCTCGCTGACGACTTCGGTCAATGTCCGGGTCATCGCCGCGACGAACGTCGATCTGGCCAGGGCGGCGAGTGAGGGAAGGTTTCGCGATGACCTGTACTACCGACTGAACGTGTTCGCGATTCCGCTACCGCCGTTGCGTGAACGCAAGGAGGACATCCTGTTGCTGGCAGGGCATCTGCTGTCACGGTACAGCCGGGCGCTGGGTAAGCGGATCGATGCGATTGCACCGGAGACGTTCGCGGCCCTGATCGAATATGATTGGCCGGGCAATGTGCGCGAATTGGAGAATGCGATCGAACATGCGGTGATCGTCGAGAAGGGGGCGCTGGTGTTGCCGTCCAGTCTGCCGATGAATCTGGTTCCCGCGCGCCGCGCCGAAAGCGGTGGCGAGCACCCGGGCGAAATGGGGCTCCGGGAGAAGCTGACGCTGCTGGAGCGGCAGATCCTGCTGGAAACCTTGTTCAAAGCGAAGGGGGTCAAGAAGCATGCCGCCGATATGCTCGGGATCGATGCGCGGAATCTGCCCTATCTGCTGAAGAAGCACCGTCTGGCGCCGGACGTCAACGGGAATGCATCGTGCGGCGACAGCTCATCGGCTTCGCTGCCGGGCAGCGGAGAGCGCGCGGGCGAGGCAGGCTCTGCGGGTCGCGCACGGCGTTCGTGCGGGACGTCCCTGTTCCGTCCGCTGAGGGCGGTTCCGCCGTATAAATCGCCTCTCTAACGGCCACGCGTTCCGTTCGGCGACGCCGCCGCCTGCGGCCGGGTCGGTGATGCGGCATGGAACGCCGGGCGCCGGCCAACGAATCCAACAACAAACACCAATCAATCGGAAGAGGCGGTTCATGACGCTCAGTTTCGGCGAGTGGTTTCCGGGTGTCGCGGCGATGCCGAACGTGCACCCGTTGCTGGTCCATTTCCCCATTGCGCTGTATTACGCCTTCCTGCTGGCGAGCGGATTGGCGCTGATCGCGCGTTCCGATTCGCTGCGGCGGGCGGGCTCCTGGATGCTCTATTTCGGCACCGCGGGGGCTGCGGCCGCGGTTGTCGCGGGTCTGAGTGCCGCCGATTCGGTGGAACACGACGAGGCCGTTCACGCCATCATGGAACTGCACGAGACCTATGGATTCGTCGTGTTGGCTCTGGGCGTGCTGCTGTCCGCCGTGCACGGGTTCCTGCGGTCGAGCCGGTCGGTGGCGGGCCGTCTAGCCGAATGGGTGCTGGCCTTGACGCTGGTTGCCGCCATCACCCGCGGTGCCGATCTGGGCGGCTTGCTCGTTTACGGTCACGGCGTCGCCGTGAACGCTCCCTGTCAGTGCGACGCGATAACGGAGCTGCGCTCGGAACCCCCGCCCGTCCCCGCCACGGCACCGTCACCCGCGGCGGATACGGCTTCGCCGCCTGATCCGGCTCCGCATCGCCATACCCATCCGCACAGCGGCAAGCATCGCCACAAGAACTGACCGGTCATTGCCCGGCGGCGGATTCGATCGAACGGAACGACTCCGACTCGGCGGCAAGCCTCTCGGCTCGTGATTGGGCTTCGCCGGCCTCGGGCGGTCGCAGAACGAGCTGCATCATCGCGGCATCCGAGATGGGCTCCAGAAAAGAGGCCTTGATATTCCAGGCGAACAGGAATGCAAACACGTGCGGCCAGACCCCGGCGGGAAAGGGGAGGGCCGCGGCGATCTTCTGGAACGCGAGCAGCCACAGCAGATAGGCGAGCAGGAAGATCACGCCTTCGAAGACCGCCAGCGCGAATCGATTCTTCAATAGCAGGGCAAGATTGTTCGCCTGCATCAGGATTCCGGTGCGAGCCTGTTGCCAGGGGTTGCGTCCCGCAGGCCCCTGGACTATCCCGGCGATGATCAAATCGGCATTCGCGGCGGCCAGCCAGGCACGCACTCTCGCTTCCACCGCGCGGCGCCAGGAAGGCGCGGCACCGCGATCCGCCGCAGCGAACAGGTCGGGCAGTCGGCCCAAGACGGCAGCGGTCGCCCGGCGAATTTCCCAGACCGGACTGGATTCGGACACCCGCTCCGCTACCCCTCGCCGGGCGAACTCGACCTGTGCCCAGCCTTCCGGAATTTCGCCCTCCTTCTTCGACAAGGAAGCCAGCAACAGCAGGTGCGGACAGCGAAGCCAGCGATACAGCGTGCGACGCAGACGGTGACAAATCCAGCCGAAGGCAAGGAATGCCGTCACTGCGCCGAAATTCCCGAACAGCAGCGGGGTGGAACTGAGCGAGCCGATGCCGATGGCCGTTCCCGCACCGGCCAGCGTGGCCAGCACAAACCCGGTCGCCAGTCCGAAAAAGATCAGCCACCGATGCAGCAGGAAGCCCATACTCTTTTCGACCGTCTGCATCGCCGTCAACAAACTGAAATCCCACATCTTGCCGTTACCTCCGGAGTGCCAAGTGATTTCGGGGAGAATGCGCCGGGACCTGCGGGCTAATCGTCGCGGGGTCTTGCCCGCCGCGCTTTCGGTGCCGGTGACGGACGCTGAGCCAGAGATTTCCAGCCGCTATGTTGCGTGCGAAAGCCGCGGCCGGGCCGATCCGCGGACTTGCGACCGGAATCCCGGCTGGGTTGCCAGGACGGAATCAACTGGTGCTTGCCGTTGCCGATCAGGTCGGCGCGGCCCATCCGCTTCAATGCCTCGCGCAGCAGCGGCCAGTTTTCCGGGTCGTGGTAACGCAGGAAGGCCTTGTGCAGGCGCCGCTGCCGAAGATTCCGGGGCACGAACACGGCCTCGCTGTCGCGGCGGACCCGGTGCAGCGGGTTCTTGCCGGAATGGTACATCGCGGTCGCCAGCGCCATCGGCGACGGCAGGAACGCCTGGACCTGATCGGCCCGAAAGCCGTTCCGTTTCAGCCACAGCGCCAGTTGCAGCATGTCCTCGTCACGGGTGCCGGGATGGGCCGCGATGAAATAGGGGATCAGATACTGTTCCTTCCCGGCCTCGCGCGAAAATCGGTCGAACATCGCCTTGAAGCGGTCGTAGGTGCCGATGCCGGGCTTCATCATCTTCG
>CAZXXC010000164.1:0-5890 GCA_964644665.1 uncultured Methylococcaceae bacterium | reverse complement strand
CGTAGGGGATGCGCTCGGAAGGGAGAAAATCATTGGGCGCATACGGTCGGCCATTCAGCAGCATCGCGCCGGGCGCTTCGGAGATGCCGAGCGGCACCGGCTTGTCCGGATTGGCCGTGTCTTCGAGGCTGTAACGGGTGATCTTGCTCAAGTGGGTCGGCAGGGAAGGGCTGTCGCCGACTTGACGGGTTACGCGGATTGTGAAGATGGGATAGTCGCTACCGACCGGGAGTGTGCTGCCCATCATTCCGTGCATTCCTCCCATCCCGCCCATGCCGCGGTCACGGTCCCGTCCCTGTTCGTCACCTCTGTGGCGCATGCCGCCCATGCGGCCGCCCATCATGCCCATGCCCATCTTGGGAAGTACCCCCGTGAACGGTCGGCTGCGCATCACCAGTTGCGAGCTTACGGGACGGCCGGTGAAATCCGCCCAGACATCGACGCGCTCGCCAGGCGCAAGCATCACGTAGGGCTTGTTCACAGGGACTTCCAGCAGGCCGCCGTCGACGCCGATCACCGTCATCGGTGAACCGTCATCCCAGGCCAGCTTGTAAATGCGCGCATTCGAGCCGTTCAGAATGCGCAGTCGGTAAGCCCGGGTCGCGACATCCACACTGAAATCCGGACGGCCGTTGACCAGGATGCGGTCGCCATGAAAACCGGTCATCCGGTCGTGCATGTGCCGGACATAGATCAACTGGTTTTGTTCGTCGAACATCCGGTCCTGGATCACGATCGGGATCTCGTACTCGCCGGACGGCAAGCCGAGCTTCTGTTCCTCGGCGTCGGTCACCAGCATGGCACCGGCCAGTCCGTGATAGACCTGCCGGCCGGTAATGCCGTGGGTGTGCGGGTGATACAGGATCATGCTGGCGCGGTTCCGCATTTCGAACTCGTAGACGAAAGTCTGACCTTTGTCGAGTGCGTACATCGGATGGCCGTCCATCAGCGCCGGGACGTTCAGGCCGTGCCAATGGGTGATCGTGGGCTCGTCCAGTTCGTTGCGCAGATGGATGCGGATCTTTTGTCCGGTCTGAAAGCGCATCAGCGGGCCGAGATAGGAATTCGGCAACATCGTCAGCGAATCCTCCGGCCCCTGGAGCAGACGGCCGACGTATTGCTGAACCCGCGTGGACGGTCCGGGCAGGATGGAAACCGGGCCTTGGCGGCAGATCAATTCCAGTTCCACATCGGGGTTGAAGCTCGGCGATGCCTTGTTGGGCGCCATCTTCGGCATTTCGGCCATGCCTTGCATCGCCCGCAGCCAGCCGGGCATTGCGGCATAGGCCAGCAGACCGAGTCCGGTTTGGGACAAGAAGCGGCGTCTTGCATCAGTGAAAGTTGGCATAAATCCTCCTCGGACGTTTTCGTCTTCTCGAATCGCTAGGGCTGCCCCGCGATGCGGGGCAGGGATTGGGTGATGGCGGCCGTGGTCGACGGTGCGACCGAACGATCGTGCAATGATCCTGCTAATCGCAAAGCATTTCCAATGATTTCGAGTCACCGATTGGCACCGCAAGCAGCCGTCGGCAGCTTCATCACGGCTGTTGATCGTCCTTGCCGATACCGACTCGGTCGAGCAGCTTGAGGATCACGAAGCCGATGACGAAACCGAGCAGCGCGGCGACCATCAACGGTCCAGCGAACGGCACATCATGCGGTCCGGGAAGTTTGGGCAGGAAACTCATGCCGGGACTCCGAGTGGCGAGCGGTGAAGCAGGCGAAAAGGGCGTTGATCACCGCTCCGATATCAAGGACGGATAAAGGCGACGACGGTTGAACTACCGTTTCAGCCGCATGATCCCCATGGCCTTCAGCGTGAGGCGCTCGTAGGTTGGTTCGCTGATCCCCTTGCGGACCTTACGCATGAAGTATTTTTCGTAGGCGATCTTGGCCCAGTGCACCCATCGCCCCTGCGAAGCCCACTGGACATTGCGCGGCGGAATCTGCGGCATGGCCAGGAACGCGACGCCCGAATCGCCGAAGTCGGCAAGGCACAGCGCGTTCCAGGTACCCTTGTCGGTCGGCTCCTTGCCGTCCAGTTCGGCGCGGATGTTGTGCGCGGTTGCAGTCACCATCGACTCGATCATGTAGCCGGTCTTCGGCACGCCAGTCGGGACCGGAGTCTGTTCCAGCGGCGGAATCGCGATACAGACGCCGATCGAGTAGATGTTCTTGTAGGTCGGATTCCGCTGATGTTCATCGACGATCACGAATCCCCGCGGGTTGACCAGTTTGTCGATGCCGAACACCGCATCGACCCCCTTGAACGCTGGCAGCATCATGCTGTGCTTGAACGGCAGTTCGTGCTTCTTCTTCTCCTGACCATTCTCGTCCATCTCGGTGACATGCATCACGCCGGCTTCGATCCTGTCCACCTTGGCGTTGCAGATCCAGTTGATGTGCTTGTCGCGCAGTTCGCTCTCCAGCAAACCCTTGGTGTCGCCCACGCCGCCTAGCCCTAAATGGCCGATGTAGGGCTCGGAGGTGACATAGGTCATCTTCACCTTGTCGCGGATCTTGCGCCTTCTGAGATCCGTCTCGGCGATGAACAGATACTCATAGGCCGGACCGAAACACGAGGCGCCCTGGACCGCGCCGATCACGATTGGCCCCGGATCCTTGACGAACTCGTTCCAGAACTCGCCCGAGGGGCCCGCATGATCGACATGGCAGACCGACTGCGTATGACCGTCCGGACCCAAGCCTGGAATCTCGTCGAAAGCCAGTTTCGGACCGGTGGCGATGATCAGATAGTCGTAGTCGAGGGTGCTGCCGTCTGCCAGTGCCAACTGACTCGCTTCCGGTTTGACCTTTTCGACCTTCTGCTGAATGAAGGTGATTTTTTTCTTCTTGAACACCGGCGCCAATTCGACCTTGATGTCGGAAGGTTTTCGCCAGTTCACCGCGACCCAGGGGTTGGACGGTACGAAATGGAACGTGGGGGTGTCGGCGATCACGACGACCTCGTCCTCCTTGCGTGCGTTTTCCTTCATTTCGAATGCCATGGGGATGCCGCCGATCCCGGCGCCGACGATGACGATCTTGGCCATGCGAGTTTCTCCGGTAGCCTAAATGGATTTGTTGGTTTCGGATTGATCACTGGGATGGTTCAGGCCTTTCCCAGCTACGCCGATTCCTTGATTCCCAGTTTTTTCAGGATCATTTCCAGCGGGCAAAACCGGGTAAAGCCGCTCTGAAACAGATTGGCTCCGACGAATGCCGTGAACCAAAGCCAGTTGACATTGTGAAACACCGGACTTGCCTCTACGCCGAGGCTCAGCGAGAGCAGCACAAAGAATCCGGCGACGATGCGGACGATGCGGTCGGTAGTCATGGGTTGAAGTTCCTCCTCATTGGCGTGGTGGTTGCGAGCCGATGTCGACCGGCGAAAGGCAACGACTCAGTTTTCCTCGCCGCGTCGCAGGCTGTCGCAAGTCGGATCGATGCCGTGTGTGTCGATATCGCACACTGTTTCCAGCCACATTGCGTTGATGATTCCGAATGCGGCCGCGAAGCCGACACCGAGTATCCAGGTGAAGTACCACATCCGCGTGCCTCTCGATCAATAAAGGGTATGGGTATCCTGCAGCACCTTCGTCTCCGTGACGCTGCCCCAGATCACCTTGTATACCCAGCGGGTGTACAGCAGAACGATGGGCAGAAAGACCACCGTGATCCAGAACGACCACAACAGGGTCGTGTGGCTGGAACTGGCATCCCACAGCGTCAGGCTGCTGCGAGGGTCCGTCGACGAGATCAGCAGAAACGGGAATAAGCCGAAGCCGACGGTGAGCAGCATGCCGGCGAGTCCTAGGGAACTGAACAGGAATGCGGCCGCCGGTGCGGTACCCCGAGCCAGCATCCAGGCGATGGACAAGCCGCCGAATCCCAGCGCCGGTGCGATCAGCATCGGGGGATGCGTCAGAAAGTGCTGTAACCAACCGGTGGCGGCTGCCTCGACGGTCTTGTTCAGCGGGTTCGAAGGCGCGTCGGTCGCGGCCATGCGGGTAATCTCGGGCCGATCCATACCGGCGATCAGCCAGATCGTCGCGACGGCCAGGCTCAGCAGCAGAACCGGCCCGAGAATGCCCAGCGCGGCCTTGGCCCGACCATGGATGACTCCTTCGGTGCGCCAGGCGAGGAAGATCGCGCCGTGAAACAGGTTCAGCAGCAGACCGACCACGCCGCACAACAGCGCGAACGGGCTCAGCAACGCGAGGAACGAGCCGTCGTAGAACGGCCGCAAGTCTTGATCCAGGTGGAACGGCAGCCCGAGCAACAGATTGCCCACCAGCACGCCGAACAGGACCGGCGGTACCGCGCCGCCGACGAAGAGTCCCCAGTCCCAGGCATTGCGCCAGCCGGGATTCTCGATCTTGCTGCGGTAGTCGAAGCCGGCCGGCCGGAAGAACAGCGCGAACAACACCAGCAACATCGCGGCATACAGCCCCGAGAACAGTGTGGCATACACCGCCGGCCAGATGGCGAAAATGGCGCCGCCCAGCAGGACCAGCCAGACCTGATTGCCTTCCCAGGTCGCAGCCACGGTGTTGATGATGACCCGCCGTTCCACGTCGGTTCGGCCAAGGAAAGGCAACAGCGCTCCGATGCCAAAGTCAAACCCTTCGGTGACCGCGAACGCGATGATCACGATCCCGATAAAGAGCCACCAGATCAGGCGGATGGTTTCATAGTCGAACATCGTCGGTTTGCTCCGTTCAGTGTCGGATGGAGGGTCCGTGAGTCCTAGGTCACGCCGTCCGCGCGGCGCCAGTTTCGAAGTGGTATCGCCCGGTATGCAAGCTGCTGGGCCCCAGCCTCACGTACTTGACCATCAGATACAGTTCGATGACGAGCAGCACGGTGTAGAAGAACAGGAAACCGGCGATGCTGAACCAGAGTTGATCCGTGCTGATACTGGAGACGCTGAGATGTGTCGGCAGGATGCCGGAGATGGTCCAGGGCTGGCGGCCGTATTCCGCGACGAACCAACCGGTCTCCGCGGCGATCCACGGCAGCGGGATGGCCCATACCGCCAGATGCATCAACCAGCGCTTCTGATCGGCGACTCGGGTTGCGCAGAAGTAAAACGCCATTGTGAAGATGAACAGCAGCGTGAAGCCGCAGGCCACCATGATGCGGAAACTCCAGAACAGCGGGGCGACGCGCGGGATCGTATCGTCGGCGGCCTGTTGAACCATCGACTCGTCGGCGTCGACCACGTTCGCGGTGTATTTTTTCAGCAGCAGACCGTAACCCAGATCGGCTTTGTATTGGTCGAAGCGCTGCCGGGTCTCGGCGCTGTGATCGCCGTTTCGCAGTTTCTGCAGTTCACCGTAGGCCACGATGCCGCGGCGGATACGGTCTGCACTCTCGTTTCGAAGTTGCTTCAGACCCTTCACGTCTTCGTCTACGGAGCGGGTCGCGATGAGTCCCAGCACGAACGGAATCTTGATCGCGAAGTCGGTCCTTTCGTTCTTCTGATCGGGGAAGCCGATCACCGTGAAGCTGGCTGGCGGCGGGTGCGTATCCCATTCCGCTTCGATCGCGGCCAACTTGATCTTTTGCGTTTCGCCCGAGGTATAGCCGCTTTCATCGCCCAGCACGATGACCGACAGCACCGAAGCCAGCCCGAAAGCGGATGCGATCGAGAAGGAGCGGCGAGCGAAGCCGATGTCGCGGTGGTTCAGCAAATACCACGAACTGACCCCCAGCACGAACATCGAGCCGGTCACATAGCCGGCTGCCACCGTGTGCACGAATTTGACCTGGGCGACCGGGTTGAAGAACACGTCGGCGAAGCTGCTCATTTCCATACGCAGAGTCTCATAGTTGAACTCGGCGCCGACCGGATGCTGCATCCAGCCGTTGGCGATCAGAATCCACA
>CAZXXC010000163.1:0-6079 GCA_964644665.1 uncultured Methylococcaceae bacterium | reverse complement strand
TCGTGGCGCCGTTGCACTACGGCTTCGTGATCTTCGGCTGGCTGGCGCTGGCGGTGATGGGCACCTTGACCCAGACCTTCTACAGCTTCACCAAGCTGATCAAGAAGGATCTCTGCCCCGATCTGCCCTGATTCGGGGTCTCGTCGACACCTCCAACTTGAGCGCTAGCTTCATCGGCAGCCTTGGTGAGGAGGAATTGGAGGCCACTGTCGGAACGTTGTCCCGGCGGTGGCTTCTTTGTTTTCGCCAGCGACTGACGGCCGATGCGCGCGTGGGTCCTTTCGCTGGCATCCCGCAAATTCCATAATTCAACGCGAGAGGGTTACTCGATGGCAAGTACAGCCCCGCCGGGCAGACGATTCGGGAAGAAGACGTCCGGTCTGCTTTTGATTCTATTCATCGTCGGCATCTATGTCCTGCAAAACAAAGCCGTGATGCCGTTCGTCGAAAGCGTCGTCGAGTCGGACTTGTTCGACGCCGATACCAGTGAGCTGGAGGGAAAGGACCGCGGTCGCGTTGCCTTTAGTCAGTGCAATGATTTCATTCTGGCGGATCGTGGCAACAATGGCCCCATCCAGTTCGCCGGAGAAGATTACCGGTCTTGGGAACTGGCGAGCGGACGCTATTTGATCAGCTCACACATATTGCAGACGGACGAATCGGGTAAACGGGAACGAAAAAACTACGCCTGCAATGTGCAATTCACGGGTGGCGACGAAGCCGACCGCGCAAACTGGAAGTTGCTGGGGTTAGACCTTCAGGATCCATAGCCGACAGATCGCGGCAGCCGGGGCTGTTTCCGCTCCGCTGCCGCACCCTCCGTGCATGTCGAGGATTGTGCCGGCGGGACATCCCGTGCCGAATCGCAGCGGCCTTGAAGGAATGTCCGGGCGACGTCGGCCTTCGACCCGTTCCCACGAAATTTCAATTGCATGCGCTACATGCAATTGTTACGATCGGGGTGCCACCGCGCTCGGTGAGAGTCCCTTCGCCATTGCCTTGCCCCCAGTCCGCGTTTAGCGACAATCGAGGACTCGGACCGCGTGACCTCAGGGTCTTGGCATCGCCGGGGCAGCCGGAGTACACACACACGAGCGACGCTGCAGGTCCGCGATGAAACAACTACAAGAAAAATTGCTCCGGTGGATTCGGATTGCCATAGGTGGGCCCTTGGGTCTTGTGGCATGGAGCGTTTCCGGAGCCAGTGCCGTGGCCATCATCATCTGGGGCCTTCAGACCGTGGCCATTCCACTGTTGATGTTGAAAACCGCTTCTTGGGGTATTTGGGGTATCGGGGTCATCAAGGAATCGAAGACCCGGAAGCTGATCAAGCGCGGCTGATGCAGCGAGCGGGACGCTCTTTTCGTCGACATCGGTCTTCCTCACCATTCCGCAGGCTCGCGGCCGCTTTGCTGCGGGGCGGCCGATTCGACCGGCGCCAGGAATGTGCGTACTTCGGCGCGAGGGCCGGGTTTATCACGATCCAGGCGACAGTCTGCCTGTCTGGATCGTTGCAGATCCCTTTGCGCCGAATCCAGTCGAGACCGATTGGTCGGTCCCGGCAGTCAATGCCGCTTGGCACTCCCAGGGGTCGGATTGGCGATCTCGAATTCGAGCAGGCTCGCTAGTTTGATCGCGCGTTCCTCCAACGTCACCGCATCGATCAGGGCTTGGCGTTCCGCGACACCGAATGGTAGTACGCCGGTCAGCACGTTACAGAGCAGCAGGTCGTCGAAGCGTTCGATGGCATCCCATTCCGCATCCAGTTTCTTGACGTTGAAATACTCGCGCAGCACTTCCAGGATCCTGCTCCTAGGAAAACGCAACGGCGGATTGTCGTTATAATCGTCGAGAAAACGGTCCCATGCGACCGAAGCGCGGCGATAACCTCGCGTGGTCGGAATTTCTTGGTCCACATCGAACCGGCAGACTCCGGCCAGCACGACCAAAAGTCGGCCATCGCCGGTCTCATTGAACGAGATGATGCGTCCTGCAGTGCCAGTACCGTAAAGGGCGCTCTCCCGGACGTCGGGCTCGCCCGGCCTTGCCTGAATCATGCCGATCAGCCGATCGGCCCCCAAAGCATCGAACACCAGATTCAGGTAGCGCGGCTCGAAGATGTTCAGCGGCAATTGACAACCCGGCATCACCACTGCATTCGCCAGAGGAAATAACGGCAGTGTGACCGGAAGTTTCTCGAAAGGCAGCAGGAAGGGATGTTGGAACATAGGGGTTCACCGCAATTACGCACACCCGTTGGACCCGATTTTCTGCCACTTGTCGTCACGCTTCCGACGGGTTCCTCAGCTACGCCATGTGCGCGATGATGTTGTCGCCGAATTCGGAGCACTTGATCTCGGTAGCACCGTCCATCAATCGGGCGAAGTCGTAAGTGACGCGCCTCGAGCCGATTGCGCCGTTCAAACCTTGCAGAATGCGATCCGCCGCTTCCGTCCAGCCGAGATAACGAAACATCATTTCGCCGCTCAACACGACGCTGCCGGGATTCACCCGATCCAGGTTGGCGTATTTCGGTGCCGTGCCATGGGTCGCCTCGAAAATCGCGTGTCCGGTGATGTAATTGATGTTTCCTCCCGGTGCGATGCCGATACCGCCGACCTGGGCCGCCAGCGCATCGGACAGATAGTCGCCGTTCAGATTCAAAGTGGCGATCACGTCGAACTCGTCCGGTCGAGTCAATACCTGCTGCAGCGTAATATCGGCGATGGCATCCTTGATGACCACGCCCGCTCCCGGTTTCCCTGCTGGAATTCGGCACCATGGCCCGCCGTCGAGCGGTTCGGCTCCGAAGTCCTGTCGGGCCACTGCATAACCCCAATCGCGGAAGGCGCCCTCGGTGAACTTCATGATATTGCCCTTGTGGACCAGCGTTACGCTGCGTCGATGGTGCCGAATGGCGTACTCGATCGCGCTGCGTACCAGGCGCGCCGTTCCGGCCCGGCTGACCGGCTTGATGCCGATTCCGACACAAACTTCCGCCGGATCACCGGATCCCGACAGCCGGGCATACTCCGCCAGTTTCGCCGGCGTGCCGAAGCGGATCTTGGCGAAATCCTGAGGGAAGCGTTCGGCAACGAAATCGAGGAGTTGCTGGGCCTCGGGAGAACCGCCCGGATATTCGATGCCGGCGTAGATGTCTTCGGTGTTTTCGCGGAAAATGACCATATCGACCTTTTCCGGGTGTTTGACCGGCGAAGGTACGCCCTGGAAATACTGCACGGGGCGCAGGCAGACATAGAGGTCCAGCAGTTGTCTCAGTGCCACATTCAACGATCGGATACCGCCGCCAACCGGCGTCGTCAACGGCCCTTTGATGCCTACCCGATACTCATTGAACGCATCGACCGTGGCCTCGGGGAGCCAGGTACCGAAGCGGTCGTGTGCCGCTTGGCCAGCGAACACTTCGAACCAGGCAACCGAGCGGCTTCCGCCGTACGCCTTTTCAACCGCCGCATCGAATACGCGCTGGGACGCCGTCCAGATGTCGGGACCGGTGCCGTCTCCGCGGATGAATGGGATGATGGGCCGGTCCGGCACCTGCAGCCGGCCGGCATTCATCGTGATTCTTCCGACGTCCGTGATAGTCATGAAACCTTCCGCCATCGGTGAAACTGCCGAGATCGAACCGACGAACAGGCCGCGCGACCGTCGCGTCGCTTCCGCCGGTAGTTTACGGCTTCCGCAACATGGATGAAAACTGCATCCATGCCCGCAAAGCGGCCTTGTCCCATTTTGAAGCGATCAACCGGAGTCCCGATGAAACGTTTGTCCGCCGCCGGCGGTAACCGACCCCCCCAGCGCATCGCGTACGTGGGAGGTGGCCATCATGTCCGGTGAAAGGGCGTCGAGTGCATCCACCTTCGCCGAGGCCGTTTCCCGGCATGATGCCGAATTGAGCCGCCATGGTATCGAGATCTGGGCAGGGAGCGAGCCGACCTTCACCGACCGTCATTCGACCGATCCGGAATGGACCAATCAGGCGCTGGGCCTCGACAAGAAACAACGGGCACAGCGTCTGCTGCGCGAATTGCACCGTGTGTTTCCGGGCGGGGTGGTACTCAGGACCGTCGGTCGCCAGTACGCGGGGGAGGAGCGCCCCAGATGGAACCTGGGGCTTTATCGCTATCGTGACGGCCGCGTGCTGTGGTCGGCGGCTCGTGATCCGTTACTGGTCGAGGCAGACGTCGCCGGTCGGCCGGACCTGAATCGTTTCTGCGAGGCGCTGCTGCAGACACTGGCCGCGATCGGGGCCCATGTCTGGCAGATGCCGGAGCAATCGGCCTCGGAGCAGCGCCTCGTGATGCGCTGGGGCGTTTCCGAACCACCCGATTGGAGCGATCCACGCTTGCGTCGGTGCTCCGTCCACGCCGAGGAGATTCCCAAAGCGGGATTGCGGGATGAGTTGACCGTGGAGGGCTTGTGGCTGTTTGTCGTATCGGTCGAACACGCCGACGGTCGCGCCTGGACACGCGTCGAACTGCCTGCTTTCGGTGACGTTCCGACGTTCGTCTCGGTGCTTCGCGCAATCGCCGATGCATCTGGGCAGGCGGGGCTGACCTGTCTGGTATTGTGCGGGTTTCCGCCGCCGGTGGACCACACGGTGGAATGGGCGACGGTCACGCCGGATCCGGCCGTGATCGAAATCAACATGGCCCCGGACGGTAGAGCTTCGGATTTTCTGGCGCGCAGCCGTGCCGTGTACCGCGCTGCCGAATCCGTCGGCTTGTCGCCGTTTCGGCTCTATTTCAATGGGGCTGTCGCGGATTCAGGGGGAGGAGGGCAAATCACGCTCGGCGGGCCCTCGCCGGGCAACAGTCCGTTCTTCATCGAGCCCCGGCTGCTGCCGCGCCTGATTCGATACTGCAACCGCCATCCGAGTCTGTCGTATCTGTTTTCGCATGATTCCATCGGTAGTTCCGGGCAGTCGGTGCGGCCGGATGAACGCGGCAGGGATGCTTTTCGGGAATTGAGCCTCGCTTTGGAGTTGCTCGACCGGAACGGGTCGCCGACGCCGGAGATCCTATGGCGGAGTCTGGCCCCGTTCCTGACCGACCCATCCGGCAATTCCCACCGTGCGGAACTGAACATCGAGAAGTTGTGGAATCCGTTCGTACCGGGCCGCGGACAACTTGGACTGGTCGAATTTCGTGCTTTTCGGATGCAGCACACACCAGAAAAGGCCACCGCCCTGGTTTGCCTGCTGCGCGCCGTTACCGCCATGCTGATGAAAAGCGCATTCGATACTGCGCTGACCGACTGGGGCATCGTGCTGCACGAACGCTATGCATTGCCATTCTATTTGGAACGGGATCTCCGGAACGTGTTGGCGGACCTGGAAGATTCGGGGTGGGGATTGCCTGCGCCGATAGGGGACGAACTGCTGCGAGACGAGTTCCGGGATCTTGCAGACTGCGACATCGCCGGTTGTATTTTCCGGCTGCGGCGTGGGCTCGAGTTCTGGCCGCTGGTGGGTGACACCAGCAGCCAGGAACAAGGTAGCAGCCGATTGGTCGACGCCAGCACGCAGCGGTTGGAACTGACCGTGACGGTCAAACCGGGGCAGATGGACCATCTCGGTGGGTATCGGGTGTGGGTGGAAGGCATAGAACTCCCGTTGCGGGACGAGGGCGAGGGATCCGCTCGGGTCAAGGTGTTCGGTTTACGCTATCGTAGCTTCATTCCCTGGCAGGGATTGCATCCGACGCTGTCGGTCTCGACACCTTTACGCTTGCTGATCCGGAGCGCGGAGGGGGACGATTGGCACCAAGGGGTGTGGCACGAGTGGCGTCCGATCGGCGGACCCTATCCCGGCTTGCCGGGCGACCTGGCCGACGCTCGGCATCGGCGGCGGGAACGGCTCAGTGTGACGAAGCTTCCCGCCGGGACCGTGATCGAGACGCGGACGGCCCCGCCGGGAAGTCTGACCGCGTGGTCACTGGATCTTCGTTGGCTGCCGCGTGAATCCACGGCCACGCAAGTGGCCGGCCTCGTCGGCTGAACGAAGGGATTGTGTCGCCATTTTTTGCGAAACCTGACGGGACATCCCAGTCACCCTCAG
>CAZXXC010000162.1:0-6095 GCA_964644665.1 uncultured Methylococcaceae bacterium | reverse complement strand
TTCGGTGGCGAAGCCCTGTCTTTGGCCGCATCGCTCGCCTGCATCGACTTCCTGTGTGAACACCGGGTTCCGGAGCGGATCGCGGCGGTCGGACAGCGTCTGCGGGACGGATTGGAGGCGCTGATCGGTGAATTGGGGCTCGAGTACGTGTCGCTGACCGGCTACCCGTTCCGCACGCTGCTGAATTTCTCGGCCGACGCCGCGGACCCGCTACTGATGAAAACCTTGCTGCAGCAGGAGTTGATCCGCCGCGGCATCCTCTGGTCCGGCATGCACAACCTGTCGTTCAGCCACACCGAGGTGGATGTCGATTACACGCTCGAGGCATACCGCGAAGCCCTGGTCTTGCTGAAGCGAGCAGTCGCCGCCGGAGATGTCGCCGGTTGCCTTCGCGGCGAGCCGCTGCAGCCGGTGTTCCGCAAGACCGACCGGGTCCATTTGAAACCGCGGAACGAATCGGAATCGGCCGCGACACCCGTGATAGCGGATGTGCGGGAAGTGGCATGAGCGTCGATCAGCGCTTTTCGCTGGCCGGCAAGACCGCGCTCGTGACCGGCGCGGCCGGATTGCTCGGCCGCCTGCACTGCAGGGCGCTGTCGGAAGCCGGTGCGACCGTGGTCGCCACCGACATCGACGCCGAGCGGTGTGCCGCTGTCGCTGCGGAGTTGGGGCAAGGCGCGCTTGCGGTGGCCGCCGACGTCAGCGCACCGGAGTCGGTGCAACGGCTGGCGAATCGCGCGCTGGAGTGCACCGGCCGAATCGACATCCTGGTCAACAACGCGGCGATCGACGACAAATTCGAGGATCCTGTGGCGGCCGTGGACCAGTCCCGCTTCGAGAACTATCCGCTCGAGCGCTGGCAGCGCTCGCTCGATGTCAACCTCACCGGTCCGTTCCTGTGCTGCCAGGCGATCGGCACCGAGATGGCACGCGCCGGCGGAGGCAGCATCGTCAATCTGGCCTCGACCTACGCATTGGTCGCTCCGAACCAGTCGCTGTACTGCGATCCGGAGGGAGAGCAGCGATTCTTCAAGTCGCCGGTCTATCCGGTGACGAAGGCCGGCGTGGTCGCATTGACGCGCTTTCTGGCCGCTTATTGGGGAACCGCCGGTGTGCGGGTCAACGCGCTGTCTCCCGGAGGCGTGGCGAACGCTCAGGATGATTTCTTCGTTCATCGGTATGCCCGCCGCACGCCGCTCGGCCGGATGGCCGCTCCGACCGATTTCATGGGAGCGCTGGTCTTTCTGGCCTCCGACGCCTCCGCCTACGTCACCGGCGCCAACCTGGTGGTCGATGGCGGATTCACGATCTGGTGACGCCTTTTCCAATCCTCAACCCAATGTATCGGGGAGAATCGACCATGACGGGACCTTCAGTGCAGATCGGAAGTCGAGCGATCGGGCCAGGCCAGCCGCTGTACGTGATCGCCGAGATCGGCATCAATCACAACGGCTCGGTCGAAACGGCCAAACAGTTGATCAAAGGTGCCAGGGACGCAGGAGCCGACGCGGTGAAATTCCAGAAGCGCACGCCGGAACTGTGCGTGCCGAAGGATCAATGGAACCAGGAACGGGACACGCCCTGGGGCCGCATCCGCTACATCGAATATCGGCGCAGGATGGAATTCGGTCTCGCCGAATATGCCGAGATCGACCGGTACTGCAAGTCACTGGGAATCGACTGGACGGCCTCCTGCTGGGACGAGCCATCGGTGGACTTCCTGGAGCGATTCGAGCCGCCGTTCTACAAGGTGGCGAGCGCTTCGCTGACCGACTTCGGTCTGCTGCGGGCGATGCGCGAAACCGGCCGGCCGTTGATGCTCTCGACCGGCATGTCGACGATGGAGGAAATCATCGCCGCGGTGGAAGTGGTCGGCACCCATGATGCCTCGGGACAACCCAGTCTGATGATCGCCCACGCCACCTCGACGTATCCGTGCCGGGTCGAAGAACTGAATCTTCGCATGATCGAGACGCTCGCTCGGTGCTATCCCGATGTCCCGATCGGCTATTCGGGTCACGAGACCGGTCTTGCACCTTCGCTGGCCGCCGTGGCGCTCGGCGCCAGCTTCCTGGAACGCCACGTCACGCTGGATCGCGCGATGTGGGGGACGGATCAGGCGGCCTCGGTCGAACTGGTCGGCTTCGAACGCCTCATTCGGGACGTCCGGGATGTGGAGCACGCGCTGGGCGACGGCGTCAAGCGGGTCTACGATAGCGAACTGGGGCCGCGGCTGAAGCTGCGTCGGATTCGCTCGGCGGCCTGCCAATGAACGCGCTCAACACAGCCGAACTGAGGGAGCGCGCCTGCCGGATCAAACTGGTGCTGACCGACTGCGACGGCGTCCTGACCGACGGCGGAGTGTATTACTCGGAGTTGGGGGAACGGCTCAAACGATTCAACATTCGCGACGGCATGGGTGTGGAACGGCTCAGAACGCTGGCCGGGATCGAAACCGGCATCGTCTCCGGAGAGTTGTCGCCGTCGGTACCGGTGCGCGCGGAAAAGCTCGGCATCACCGAGTGCCACCTCGGCACCAAGGACAAGGCGGCGACGGTGCTGTCGATCCTGGAGCGTCGGGGCCTGACCGGTGATCAGGTCGCCTACATCGGCGACGATGTAAACGACCTGCCGGCCTTCACCGTCGCCGGACTCACCGGCTGCCCCGGCGACGCCGAGGAGGAAGTGAAGTCCGTCGCCGACGTGGTCCTGGTACGACCGGGCGGCTACGGCGCTTTCCGCGAGTTTGCCGAACTTCTTCTGCAGTCCCGTGTCGAGCCCGGTCGAACAGGGTGAGCACCCGCGGCAGCCGGCCGTTCCCGGCTGCCGGCAACGGCCGCACCGGATCGGCGTCAGACGCACCGATTCCGGTACCGAGGCTGACCCAGGATTGCGAATGAACGGCAGCTTTCCGGTCATCCTGGCCGCGCAGTTCTTCTCGGCCCTGGCTGACAATGCATTGCTGTTCGCCGCGATCGCGCTGCTGAAGGACTTGAATGCCCCGGATTGGCAAACCCCTGTGTTACAGCAGGGATTCGTGGTCGCGTTCATCGTGCTGGCACCGTTCGTCGGGCCGTTCGCCGATGCGCTGCCGAAAGGGCGCGTGATGTTGATCAGCAACACGGTCAAGATGACCGGCTGTTTGGGCCTGCTCGCGGGACTGCATCCTCTGATCGCATACGGCTTCGTCGGGCTCGGCGCGGCGATGTATTCTCCTGCCAAGTACGGCATCCTGACCGAGTGCCTGCCGCCGGAACGGCTGGTTTGGGCCAATGCCTGGATGGAAGGACTGACCGTCGCGGCCATCATCCTCGGAGCGATCATCGGCGGACTGCTGATCGGGGACCGGGTGGAAACCTGGCTCACGGCACGGTCGGCTGGACTGGCCGCGAGGGTCTGGTTCGACACGGCGGCGGAGTTCGCCGTGGCCGCGATATTCGCCTTCTATCTCGCCGCGGCGATCTTCAATGTGTATATCCCGAAGCTTCCGATCGACCACCGGCTGCCGCGGCGCACACTGCCGTATCTGGTCGAGGATTTCAGCCGTTCCTTCCTGCGACTGTGGCGGGACCCGCTGGGGCAGGTCTCGCTGGCGGTCACCACACTGTTCTGGGGCGCCGGCAGCACGCTGCGTCTGATCATCCTGCTGTGGGCGGCCACCGCTTTGGGGTTCTCGCTGGAGCAGGCGACCCAGTTGACCGCCGTGGTGGCGATCGGCATCGGCATCGGAGCCGGTTTGGCCGGAAGCGCGGTCCCGCTCGATCATGCAGTGCGGGTACTGCGCGTCGGGGTCGCGATGGGATTGACCGTCGCGGCCATGGCGTGGGTTCACGACTGGCGCATTGCGCTGCCGATGCTGGGGCTGATCGGTGCGATGGGCGGCTATTTCGTCGTGCCGATGAATGCCTTGCTGCAACACCGCGGCCATCTGCTGATGGGTGCCGGGCATTCCATTGCGGTCCAGAACTTCAACGAGAATGCCAGCATTCTGTTGATGCTGGGCGCTTACGGCCTGATGTTGAAATCGGGACTCTCGGCCAACCTGATCGTGATCACGTTCGGCTTCTTCGTTGCCGGCACGATGGCCTGGCTGACGAAAATCCATGGCCGCGACCAGGACTGACCCGCGCCGTTCGCGCTACTCGAGCACGTAGGTTTCGATCGAGGGAATCACGTGAGGGCCGCATTGCCCTTCGGCGATCACGGTGACACCGCCGGGAGTGACGTGGAATCGCTGCCGGTCGCGAACGGGATCGAGACCGATCGCCTCGTTTGCCTCGATGGTGTTGTAACGATCCACGATCGCGCGCTGCAAGCGCGCGCGCTGTTTCACCGTCACGTGGTCCAAAATGATGCAGTCGTTCAGCTCGGCCCCCTCCTCGATGGTCACCTCCCGGCTGATCACGCAGTTGCGGACCGTCGCGCCGTTGATCACGGTTCCCGCCGCGAGAATGCTGTCGTGAATGTCCCCCTGAACGATGCGCGCGCCGGGTCCCCCATAGTTGCGCGAGTAGATCGGCCAGCGCGGATTGAACAAGTCGAACCGGGGATGCAAGCCGAGCAAGTCTTGATGGGCATCGAAGTAAATGTCGATATCGCCGATATCGCGCCAGTACGCGGCCTCTTCATACGGCTTGGTACCCGGAACCCGGTTGCCGGACAGATCGTACGCGAACAGCCGGTGCGTGTTCAGCAGCGCGGGCAGCACATGATGCCCGAAGTCGTGTTCACCGCGTTGATGCGCCCTCTGCAGGGTCGAGATCAGGACCCGGGTATCGAACACGTAGTTGCCGGTCGACGCAAAGGCCTGGTCCGGGATGCCCGGAATCGATTGCGGCCGGCTGGGCTTCTCCTGAAACTCCAGCACGCGGCCGTCCGGGTCCGTGGCGATAACCCCGTACGCAGATGCCCGGGCGATTGGGACGGGCAGCGCCGCCACGGTGGCATCCGCGGCTGATTCGCAGTGAAACTCGATCATCTGCGAGACATCCATCCGGTAAATGTGATCGGCGCCGAAGACTGCCACCATGTCCGGGGCGTACTGCTCGATCAGGTTCAGGCTCTGATAGACCGCATCGGCGGTCCCCTGGAACCATTCCGGCCCTTCCCTCATCTGGGGCGGTACCACCGTGACGAAATGGTCCGGAACGACCGGCGAGATGACCCAGGATTTCCGGATGTGCTCGATCAGCGATTGCGATTTGTACTGGACCAGCAGATAGATCGCATGGATCTGGGAATTGATCAGGTTGCTGAGTACGAAATCGATCACCCGATAGCGCGCACCGAACGGAATCGACGGTTTTGAGCGCTGCGCGGTCAGCGGGTGCAGGCGCGAACCCTCGCCGCCGGCCATGACCATCGCCAGGACCTTGGTCGTCATCATGGCGCCTTTCCTCGCTACGGTGGTTTGCTGCGTTCCGAACCGGGCGGCAACGGAACGGCGGACCCGATGGGCACGCAGCCCGATCGGTCACCAGCTCCGATCACCACACAATCGTGGCCCCGGCGATCAATCGGGCGCCGCTTTCGGTCATCCTCCCAGGTGTTCTTCGCGAAACAAGTGCCGTAATGCCATGCTGCCCAGGCGCGACACGATCACTGTCTCCGACAGCAGGCCGTTCATGCGCGTCTCGATGATTTTCCAGATCAGATAAGGCACGAACAAAAGCAAGAATACGATGCCGACAAAGATGAATGCGACCAGATTCTTCATACCTCTCCGTCTCTTCGATCAATGGCTGCTGCGTCCGGTCGGCCCTCGACGCTGCCGCAGTGAGGCCTGCGATGTTCATTTGGTTCCGGCTCTGCTGCATGGCCGATTCGATGCGCGCCTTCTCTCTGTGATCGGCACCCATGATAGCAGCCGAATGTGAAGCCAGGATGTCAACCTGCGAAGGTCCCGTAGGATGCACCTGTCGCAGCAACGCCGGCAGTGCCGGGTGCGGACACTCCGCGCGTTACGCCGGCGCATGCCAGCATCGAGCTTGATGAAGGGGATGACTGGGCCCTCGCGACGCGACGGACGGCGGGCGAAAAAAAAAGAAAGCCCCTTGGGGCGAACCCGAAGGGGCTAGTTTCGAGAGTGCCCCGAC
>CAZXXC010000161.1:0-6103 GCA_964644665.1 uncultured Methylococcaceae bacterium | reverse complement strand
CCCGATTCGGCGATGATGGCCGTTCGGTCGTTAGGCCTTAGCTGAATGGGATGGCTCTTCGAGAAACCAGCCTCGCGTCCGATTACACACTGCACAGACCGACAACATCACCGGCACTTCGACCAACACCCCCACCACCGTCGCCAGGGCGGCACCGGATTCCGGGCCGAACAGCGTGATCGCGGTAGCGACCGCCAACTCGAAGAAATTGCTGGCGCCGATCAGGGCACCCGGCGCGGCGATGGCGTAATTCACCTTAAGCAGTCGCATCAAACCATAGACCAGCGAGGAATTGAAGTAGACCTGAATCAGTATCGGTACGGCGATGAGCGCGACGTGCAGCAGGCGTCCGGTCAGGTTGTCGGCCTGGAACGCGAAGATCAGAACCAGCGTCAGCAACAACGCGCTGATCGCGATCGGGTGAAGGCGAGGCAAGAACTTCTGCTCAAACCAGTCGATTCCTTTCCATGCCAACAACAGCTTCCGGGTCAGCACGCCGGCCGTCAGGGGAATCACGATAAAGACGATCACCGACCATAGAAGCACATCAAACGGCACCTCTAGCCCGGATGCACCGGAGACCAGAAACTTCACGATCGGCGCGAACACCGCCAGCATGATCAGGTCGTTCACGGCGACTTGTACCAGGGTGTACGCGGGATCGCCGTCCGTCAGATAGCTCCAGACGAATACCATAGCGGTGCAGGGCGCGGCCGCCAGAATGATGGTGCCGGCGATGTACTGGTCGGCGGCTTCCGGCCCGATCCACGGCAGAAACACGTGTTTGAAGAACAGCCACCCCAACAACGCCATGCTGAACGGCTTGACCAGCCAATTCACGAATAGCGTAACCATCAGGCCCTTGGGATTCCGACCAACACTCAGGATCGAACCGAAATCGACCTTCAGCATCATTGGATAGATCATCAGCCAGATCAGTGCGGCAATCGGAAGGTTGATATGAGAAACCTCCATCTCCCGCAACGCCGCGACAGGTCCGGGCATGGCTTTGCCGATCAATACGCCTTCGAACATGCAAAGGGCGACCCAAACGGTCAGGTAGCGATCAAAGACACTCAGCCGTTTGGGCTCAGCCGTGATCGGGACCACCGCGGTTTCTGCGGTCGGTGCACGCATCGCAGGTCGGCTCTCACGACGCATTTGCTTGGCGTGCTTGCCGGGTTGCGAGCTTCTCATTCGGCTCATGACAGGACACCTCAGGACTCAGTCTGTGGGCGAAAGCGTTACGTGAGTCTCCGGCGGCCGGCGGAGCGCAAGCGGACGGTGCTCACCTCGGCGCGTCACTGTTCCGCGCCGATCCGGTTCAGGGCCGCGGACAGCTCGGGGGCGGATAGCGCCTCGACCGGTAACGCGAGCAGTTTTCCGATCCTTTGTTCCAGTGCGTGATAGGTCGCGTCGAAGGCCGCTTCAATCTCCTCCGGAGTGCCGGTCACGTGGGCCGGATCGGGCAACCCCCAGTGACCCCGGATCGCCTTGCTGAGATACACCGGGCAGGTTTCGCCCGCCGCGGAATCGCAGACTGAGATCATGATGTCGATCGGGGTATCGCCCAGATCATCCCAGGACTTGCTGGTATAGCCCTCAGTCGGTAAGCCGTGCCGCGCCAGTGTCGCCAGCGCGTTCGGGTTGACCTTGCCGACCGGGTGGCTGCCGGCGCTGTAGGCGCGGAAGCGCCCCGCGCCGAGGTGGTTGATCAGCGCCTCGCCAAGCACGCTGCGGCAGGAGTTGCCGGTGCAAAGCACCAAAATGTTGAGTGGAGATATCGTCACGATGGAGTTCCTGCTTGATAGGATTGGAAAAGATGACACGTTAACCGCAGCAGCTCTGGACCACGGGAAGCTCGGCCGGGTCTCCTTTGAGGAACCGGTCCGCGAGGTGCAGCATCGCCTTGGCGGGTGTCTCCTTCACGCTCTGGGCGGTTTTCACCGCTCGCATCATGTCTTCGCGCGATACACCCAGCTTTCCAGCTTGTTGGAAGTGGTATTTGAAACAGGGCTCACAGTTGGCGGCGATCGCCGCGCCAATCGCCACCAGCTCGGCCACGTCGTTCGTATAGATGCTTGGTTCGAGCGTCGCGACGCTGAACGGCTTGACCGCTTCGATCGTGGCCGCAACCAAGTAATCCTCGATGTTCAGCCCCGGCGCCCAGTCGCGGATGAACCCACGGCTCTCATGCTTGAGTGTGATGTTGACCTGTTCGAATCCGGCCGCGCGGAGCGCCGCTTCCACCTCGGCAACCGGGGCGGCGCCGGAGACGCAGCAGGCATGCAGAGCCAGGTCCCGCGTCAACGTCTCCGGGAGCCGGCCGGTCGCCACGACATCCGAAATGGCCAGGCGGCCGCCCGGTTTCAGCACCCGGAATGCCTCGGCGAACACTCGCGGCTTGTCCGGGGAGAGATTGATGACGCAGTTGGAGAGGATCACATCCACCGTATCGTCGGCCACCGGCAGGTTCTCGATCTCACCCAGTCTGAACTCGACGTTCGGGTAGTCGCCCTTGACCGCGTTGGCCCGCGCTTTGTGCAGCATTTCCGGGGTCATGTCGACGCCAATCACGCGACCGTCGTCCCCCACCTGGCGGGCGGCGAGAAAACAGTCGAAACCGCCGCCGCTGCCGAGATCCACGACGGTCTCACCGGGCTTCAGTGCGGCGATCGCCTGGGGATTGCCGCAGCCCAGGCCCATTTCGGCACCTTCCGGAACCGTCTGCTGATCCTCGGGCGCGTATCCCAGCGCTTCGGGACGAGTCGGCTGCACGGGTGATGCGCCGCCGCAGCAGCCGGAGTGGCTCCCGATGGCGGCCTGCGCCGCGGCCACCCGTGCATAGGCGGTGCGCACGGTCCGGCGAATTTCGTCGTCGCGTAGGTCGTTCATGGTGTCTCCTGGTCGATCAAGCTGAAGTCGCCGCGCGATCGCGCCATCATCGCTGACGCTTCGACTAAACGGCAAAGGTCGCCTGCGCCGACCGGCTCTTGTTCCTGCAGTGCCACCGAGGCGTAGCGCGGCGCGTACCGGGTGGCCACCGCGTCGATTTGCGAGTGTTCGTTCAGCGCCCGCTGCCGCAGCAGCGGCGCCTGAGGGTGGGCGGCGGTCAGACTCTGGTTGACGATCCAGGCCCATGGGCGGATCCCCGCACGCCGCAGGTCGTCCTGGAGACTTGCCGCCTCCAGTACCGGCGTTGTTTCGGCCAGCGTGACGAGCAGGACTTTGGTCAACCTCGGGTCCTGCAACCGCATCATCGGTGTCGTGAAAGCCTGGTCCGGGCTCATCTGGCGAGCGACCTCGCGGTGATAGGCTCCCGTTGCATCCAACAGCAGCAGCGTGTGGCCGGTGGGAGCGGTGTCCATCACGACGAACTTGCGGTCCGCTTCCCGAATGATCCGCGAGAATGCCCGGAAGACCGCGATTTCCTCGGTGCAGGGCGAGCGCAAGTCCTCCTCGAGCAACGCACGGCCTTGCGCGTCCAGGTCCTTGCCCTTGGTCGCCAGAACCTCGGCACGATAGCATTCGGTTTCCGCCCGTGGATCGATGCGGCTGATGACCAGATTGGGAAGTGTATCGGGCAAGGTTTCGGCCAGATGAGCAGCCGGATCCGAGGTGGTCAGGTGCACTGGGTGTCCGCGCCGGGCCAATGCCACGGCGATGGCCGATGCCAGCGTCGTCTTGCCCACGCCGCCTTTACCCATCAGCATCACGAGGCCGTGACCGTCCGCAGCGATGTCGTCGACCAAGCTGGCGAGGATCGGGGCGTCGAGCGCCGAAACGTTCGAGGAAATTGGCGTTGCAGGCGGCGGACCGGTGTCGAGCAAGCACCGCAGGGCGTCGAATCCGACCAGGTCGAACGGCTTCAGCGTCACATGGTCGCAAGGGAGGGTATGCAGCGTAGCCGGAATGGCTGAGAGGGTAGCCTGTTCGCGCCGCACGATTGCAGCGGCGAGCGGATCGTTGCCGATCTCGCCGGGCGGAAAGATGCCGTTTATCACCAAATGCATCCCCTTCGGTCCGATCATCGCGAGTTCCTGGTGGGTATGGGCCACTTCCCTCAGTGCGGTCTGCTGGGGTCTTGTTACCAGGATCAGCCGGATGCGGCCGGCATCGGTTAAGGCGTCTACGGCCGCCCTGTACTGCGAGCGCTGTTTCTCCAGTCCCGCGAGCGGACCCAGACAGGAGGCGTCACCCTTGCCCGCTTCCAGAAAGCCGCTCCAGGCGCCCGGCAACTGCAGCAGGCGGATCGTGTGGCCGGTCGGTGCCGTGTCGAATACGATGTGATCGTAGCCCGCGATCAGGTCGGCATCGGTCAGTAATGCGGTGAATTCGTCAAACGCGGCGATTTCGGTGGTGCAGGCGCCGGACAGTCGTTCCTCGATCCCCTTGACGATGCTGTCCGGCAACATGCCGCGCACCGGTTCCACGATCCGGTTGCGGTAGGCCTGCGCGGCCGCTTGCGGGTCGATCTCCAGTGCATCCAAACCAGGCTGTGCTTCCAGCGCCGTGATGCGATGGCCGAGCGTGACGCCGAACACCTGCCCGACGTTGGAAGCCGGATCGGTGCTGACCAGCAGTACGCGTCTACCGCGCTCCGCCAGATGGATCGCGGCGGCGCAGGCGATCGATGTCTTGCCGACGCCGCCCTTGCCGGTGAAAAATAGGAAGCGCGGGGGCTGTTCGAGGAATTTCACGCGGCCGGCCTCATCATTCGCAGTATCGGCTTCCGGAACAGCAGCCGCCGGCGGTTTGCGTTTCCGGCGCCGAAAGCGCGATGCCGGCCCAGCGGGCCAGTTCGGCACGGGTGGGATAGCGGCCGGCCAGCGCGACCTCGCCGTCCACCAGCGTCAAAGGCAATGCTTCCTCGCCCGAGCGCTCCAGATAGGCCTTGACCGCAGCGAGCTCGGCGAATGCCAGGGGCTGTTGGGCCAGATTGAAACGCTCGATCAGCGCACCATTCTGCTTGGCCCAATCCACATCCGCGGCGAAGTGGACCAGGTTCTGGTCGACGTCCACGCCGCACACTCCGGTCGAGCAGCACAGCGCCGGTTCATAGATCCCGATGTGTTTCATGATGTTCTCGCGTCAAAAAGGAACTGGAGTATCTCCGGTCGACGATTCACCGACTTCGGATGAGCCGGTGCGTCCGATCTCGCGCACCTTCTGCTCCAAAGCAAGCCGCTGGAGGCTCGCCGGATTCAGGTTCGTGAACAGAGCGATACGGCGTTCCAGCACGACGAAGGCCTTCGCGAACGCCATGCGCTTCTCGCCCTCCGAACCGTCCACGGCTGCCGGGTCGGGAACGCCCCAGTGGGCCGTGATCGGCTGCCCCGGCCAGGCCGGGCAGAGCTCCGCCGCCGCGCGGTCGCAGACGGTGATCACGAAATCCAGCCGCGGTGCACCCGGCTGCACGAACTCGTCCCAGCTCTTGCTACGGGCAAACGAGGGATCGATGCCTTCCTTCTCCAACTTCTCGAGCGCCAGCGGACTGACCGTTCCGGTCGGATGGCTGCCGGCACTGTAAGCGCGAAAGCGTCCGATCCCGAACTTGCGCAGCAGGCCTTCAGCCATGATGCTGCGCGCCGAGTTGCCGGTGCAGAGAAAGAGGACGTGATAGGGCTCTTGATTCATGTCGTGACTCCCATGGGCGGGAAGAATCGCAGTACGCGACGTGGACAAAGATTACCGCTTCGGCGGTTACATATCAATGATAATGGAAATGTCGAATCGTGTGGAGCGGTGCGACGCCGTCGGCCGAAGAGGGGGATGTGTAAATGTTCCAATATCTCGTTGCGGCGAAGTCGGCTCGCCGCACGCGGAAATCAACGCGAATGGCGCTGATTTCCGCCGAGACGGGAAGGGGATTCAGCCGCCGAAACTGCGGGTTCGCACGCCCGGTCTGGCGGCGCTGGTTGGGGGAACGTCGGCGCGAATTTCGACCCGCAATGGTTCCTGCCGCGCCGGAATCGGGGTGCCGGCCGATGACGGATGCGATTCACCGGCCGGTCCCCTGGCATGGCGGGTTACTCCACCAGGAACTCACGCATCATGCCCATGTCCTCGTGTTCGAGATTGTGGCAGTGCACCATGAATACGC
>CAZXXC010000160.1:0-6213 GCA_964644665.1 uncultured Methylococcaceae bacterium | reverse complement strand
GGTTCGCGCCGCTCCGGTCACGGCAATGCCTATTTCACCGGCATCGGCGACAGCCAGCGCATCGTGTTCTTCGATACCCTGGTGGATTCCCTGCAACACGATGAACTGGAGGCCGTGCTGGCGCACGAACTGGGCCATTTCAAGCGCCGGCATGTGGTCAAGATGCTGGTTGCCAACTCCACGCTGATGCTGATCGGTTTCGCACTGTTGGGCTGGCTTAGCCAGCAGGCCTGGTTCTACCAGGGACTGGGCGTGCATGAGCCCTCCCCTGCCGCCGCCCTGCTGCTGTTCATGCTGGTCATGCCGGTGTTCACGGTCTTCCTGAAGCCGCTCATGGCCTTCTTCCAGCGGCGCTACGAATTCGAGGCCGACGACTTTGCCGCGGCCCACACCCAGGCCCGGCACCTGGTCAACGCGCTGGTCAAGCTGTACCGCGAGAACGCCAGCACCCTCACGCCCGATCCGCTCTATGCCGCCTTTCATTACAGCCACCCGCCGGCCGCGATCCGCATCGATCATCTCAACGCCAGGCCAGGCTGAGGCGTGAGCGCGGGAGAGCAGTGGGCGGGGGACCGGAGCCGGCCGGAAGCGGAATTGCGCGAGGGCCGGGTTGTCAGCCACCTCGGCCAGGGACTGGCGGTGGAGGACGACCGCGGCGAGGTCGTCATCTGCCATACGCGGCGGCAATTGGGCGCGGTGGCGGTCGGCGACCGGGTCCTGTGGTCGACGGCCGACCGCCAGCAGGGGCGGGTGGAACGCATCCTGCCGCGGCGTAGCGTACTGACCCGGCCGGCGCATGGCGGCCGCATCCGCCCGGTGGCGGCCAACCTGGACCAGATCGTCATCGTCGTGGCGCCGGAACCGGAACCGGACTGGCTGCTGGTGGACCAGTACACCGCCGCTTGCGAACACCGGGGGCTCGGCGTCGTCATCGCGGTCAACAAGCAGGAACGCATCGCCGACCGCGCCCGCGTGGAACAGACCCTGTCGGTGTATCGCCGGATCGGCTATACCTGCCTCTTGCTCAGCGCCCACACCGGAGACGGTCTGCCACACCTTCGCGAGGCGCTGAAACAGCGTTGCAGCATGCTGGCCGGCCAGTCGGGGGTCGGCAAATCCTCCCTGACCAACAGCCTGCTGCCCGGCCGGAACCTGCGCACCCGGGAACTCTCTGACAAGGCCGGACTCGGCCGTCACACCACCACGGCGGCCATGCTCTACCACCTGCCCGAGGGTGGCGACCTGATCGACAGTCCCGGGGTGGCCGTCTTCGGTCTGGCGGAGATGACCGCCGCCGACGTGGCCGGTGGCTACCGTGAATTCCGGGAATGGCTGCCGCAATGCCAGTTCAACGACTGCCGGCACCTTGGCGACAAGGGCTGTGCCATCCTGGCCGCGGTCGAAGCCGGCCGGGTCGACGCCGGCCGCTACGAGCGCTTCCGGAAGCTGCTGGCCAAGATGCACCTGGCCTGAGGAAGGAGACCGGCCCGCCCCGGGCAGCGCCGGAAGCAGGCCAGCGGTGATGCGGGCTTAGCCCTGCTGCAGCAGCGAGCGCAGATCGATGGTGGCCGCGTTGGCGCGGGCGATGTAGTTCGCCAGGGTCAGCGAGTAGTTGGCGAACAGACCGAAGCCGCTGCCATTGAGGATGACGGGGCTCAGGTGGGATTCCTGGCTGTTTTCCAGTTCGCGCACGATCTGCTGCAACGACACCAGCGCCGTCTTGTTGCCGAGGATGTCGCGGAAATCGAACTCGATGGCCTTGAGCACCAGCATCGCCGCCCAGGTGTAGCCGCGCGCCTCGAAGAAGCGGTCGTCCAGCTTCAGCCAGGGCGTGCGTCCCAGCTCGGAATGGCGGACCTCGGAGCCCTCGGGCTGACGATCGGCGGTACTGGCGCTCAGGCGGTTGGAGTAATCGCCCAGACGTTTCTCCAGCACTTCCAGATACTGGCGCAGGTTGTCCGCACGGGCGTAGAAATTGGCGTCGCGCTTCATCAGGCGGGCACGGTAGGCCTCCAGCGATTCGATACCCTTCTCGTACTCGGATTCCGACGAGGGCAGCTGCCAGGAACGATAATCGAAATACAGGAACGGTTCGCCCTTGGACAGATCGGGGTCTTCCTGGGACTGCGTCTGCGAGCGGGCGATGTTGTTGCGCAGGGCCGTGGTGGCGTCGCGCAGGGCTATCAGCGCGCCCAGTTCCCAGTTGGGAATATTGTCAAGCAGGACGCTGGGCGGGAATACGTCGTTCAACAGGAAACCGCCCGGCTTGTGCAACAGGGTCTCGGCGATCGCGATCAGGGTCGTGCTGTAGGTATAGCCCAGCGGCAGTTCCTTGGGATTCTGGACATTGGCAGCCTTGGCGGCTTCCTCCACCACGTCGAAGGGTTCCGGCTCGCGGCTCCAGTACCAGCCAATCGCGTAGAGAAGAATGCACAGCCCCAGCACGCCGCCAACCACCCGGGCTGCGATACGGTTGCCCAGCAGCTTGCGACCGCTGAATCCGGCCTTGCGGGGAGTGGGCTCGGAAGATTCCTGACCGTGCGGATCGGGGACTGACATGCTGAGAATCCTGGTTCGTGCGTCGATCCGGGCAGTATACAACAAGGCAGCCTGGCGACCGGGACGCTGCGCTCGGGACTCCGGAAGCGGCAACCCGGCTCGGTCGGGTCGGTGGGGAACGTCAGGGGGGCGGACAGGGGCAATCCCGAATGGCTTGGGTGGTGGAAGGAGACCGCCACCCGGGACACCCCTGAGTCACGATACTACCCAAAACCACAGCGCATATCAGTATTTTTATCTCACGCCATGACCAAGGCCGCGCGCGGCGGGTTCACTCGCCCTTGCGACCGGAACGTGCGCGTGGATGGGCGCGATCGTACACACTGGCCAGGTGCTGGAAATCCAGGTGCGTGTAAACCTGCGTCGTACTCAGATTGGCGTGCCCCAGCAATTCCTGGACGGCGCGCAGGTCGGCGCTGGATTCCAGCAGATGGCTGGCAAACGAATGCCGCAGACGGTGGGGATGCAGGCCCTCGGACAGGCCCAGCCGGAACTGCCAGCGCTCCAGCCGCGCCTGCACCGTGCGCGGCGCGATGCGCGTACCGCGCCGGCTGAGGAAAACGGCGGTCTCGCCTTCCCGGACCAGACGGTCCCGCACCGCAAACCAGGCCGCCATGGCCTTGCGGGCACAGGCGCCGACGGGAACCTGCCGGGACTTGCGGCCCTTGCCCTGGCGCACCAGCACCATGCCGTCGCGCAGGTCGACATCGAAGATATCCAGCCCGGTCAGCTCGGACAGCCGCAGGCCGGAGGAATAGAACAGCTCCCACATGGCCAGGTCGCGCTGCTCCAGAATGTCATCGACCGGCACCTCCAGCAGGCTGACCACCTGATCCACATCCAGAACCTTCGGCAGCCGGCGTGGCGCCTTGGGAGCACGCAGGCCCACCGTCGGGTCACCCGCCAGCTCACCGCCCCGGATCAGCCAGGCAAAGAAACCCCGCTGAGCCGACAAGGCTCGGTGCAAGCTGCGGCTGCCGAGTTGCTCGCGGTGCCGCTGGGCCAGGTACTGGCGCAGATCGGCGGCCTTCAGCGCCTGCCAGTCAGACAATCCGCGACGCTCGCAGTAGTCGCGTAGCTGCCGGAGATCGCGGCCATAGGCAGCCAGCGTGTGCGGCGAAAGCCGCCGCTGAAATCTCAGGCTGTCGAGATAGGCCTCCAGCTGCTGCAGGGCCGCGGCATCCATGCCCTAGCCGGGCTCATGGACCAGCATCGCCAGCCGCGCGGCCAGAATCTCGCTCATCTGCCCCAGCAGCACGAAGCTCATATCGGGCCGGAAGCGGGCGGCATCGCGGCTGCCGATGGCGAACAACCCTCGAAGCCCCGCATGGCGAAGCCCCATGACCGCCATCGAGGCAACCTCCGCCGCCTGCCGGCCGAACAGGAACGCTGCCGGCTCCGGCTCGGGGCGACCGCACCAGGGCTGCTCGGCGTCGATGACCGTCTCGCACCAGCTGGCCACGGTCGCGCCGCGCGGCACGAAGAGGTTGGCAACCGGGCTGTCGCGCCAGGGCGCAAGTATCCGCACGACCCCGAAGTCGGCCTGAAAATACTGATGCAGGCCCCAATCCAGGCTGGCCAGCACATCCTCGACACTGCGCGCGTCCAGCAGGGCCAGCGTCAGCTGATGCGTGCGCTGGTAGAGCGCATCGTTTTCCCGCGCGATCTGCACCAGTTCATCGAGCTGCTGGGCCAGCCGCCGGTTGCGCTCGCGCAGCACATCGAGCTGGCGCGCCACCAGCGACACCGCGGTACCGCTCTCGTGCGGGATCGTCAGGGTTTCGAGGAGATGCTGATGGTCGCCGAAAAACTCGGGATGACGCTGGAGATAACGTGCGACCTCCGCTCCGCCGATCGACTCCTCGCCGCGACGCGTGGACAGGAACTGCTTCATAACTCGATGACTCCCTCGAAGACGGTGACGGCGGGACCGGTCATGAACACCGGGCAACCCCGCCCCTGCCAGGCGATCGATAGGCGGCCACCCGGCAACTCGACCGATACCGGGCTACGCAACAGGCCCTGCTCGATGCCAACCACGGCCGCCGCGCAGGCGCCACTGCCACAGGCCAGGGTTTCGCCCGAGCCCCGCTCGAACACGCGCAAGCGGATCGCGTGCGCCTCGACGACCTCCATGAAGCCGACATTGACGCGCTCGGGGAACAGCGGATGGCTCTCCAGCTGCGGCCCCAGCACCGCCACCGGCGCGGTATCGACCGTATCGACCAGCAGCACCGCATGCGGATTGCCCATCGACACGGCACCGAAGGACCAGGTCCGCCCTTCCAGTTCCACCGGATAGCGGTAGCGTTCCTCGGCAAAGACCAGCGGAATCTCCGCCGGCGCATGCCGGGGCACCCCCATGTTCACGGTCACCTGGCCGGTCGCCGCAAGCCGCAGCACCAGGCGCCCGGCATCCGTGTCGACCTGGATCTCGTCCTTGTCTGTCAGCCCCTGCTCGCGCACGAAGCGGGCGAAGCAGCGAGCGCCGTTGCCGCACTGCGCCACCTCGCTGCCGTCGGCGTTGAAGATGCGATAGCGGAAATCGGCATGCGCCTGATGCGCCGATTCCACCAGCAGCACCTGATCGCAGCCGACGCCGAAATGCCGGTCGGCCAGAAAGCGGATCTTCTCCGGCGTCAGCTGCACCGCCTGGCGGATGGCGTCGACAACGACAAAGTCATTGCCGAGGCCCTGCATCTTGGTGAACTTGAGCAGCATGGCTCAGCCCGGCAGCACGGCTTCGAGGGCGAACAGCTCCGGCAGCGTCTCGCGACGGCGGGCCAGGAAGGCGCGATCGCCGTCAACCAGCACCTCGGTGACGCGGGGCCGGGCATTATAGTTGGAGCTCATGCAGAAGCCGTAGGCGCCGGCGGAACGCACCGCCAGCAGGTCGCCCTCGCGGATTGCCAGCTCCCGGTCCTTGCCCAGGAAGTCGCCGGTCTCGCAGACCGGCCCGACCACATCGTAGCGTCGCGCCACCTGCCGGTGGTCGACCTCGACCGGCAGGATGGCCTGCCAGGCCTGGTAGAGCGAGGGCCGGATCAGATCGTTCATGGCCGCGTCGACGATGGCGAAGTCCTTGGCGCCGGTGGACTTCAGGTATTCCACGCGCGTCAGGAGCACGCCGGCATTGCCGACGATGGCCCTGCCCGGCTCGATCAGCACCTCGTAGTCCAGCCCGGCCAGCTGCCGGGACAGTATGCCAGCGTACTCGGCCGGCTCCGGCGGCTCCTCGCTCTGATAGCGAATGCCGAGGCCGCCGCCGAGATCGAGATGGCGGATACCGATGCCTTCCTGCTTCAGGCGCTCGACAATCGACAGGACCCGCGCCAGGGCATCGACGAACGGCGCCAGTGACGTCAGCTGCGAGCCGATGTGGCAGTCGATGCCCACCACCTCGACATGGGGCATCGCCGCCGCCCGCCGATACTCGTGCAGCGCGGTCTCGACATCGATGCCGAACTTGTTCTCGCGCAGCCCGGTGGAAATGTAGGGATGGGTACCGGCATCGACATCGGGGTTGACGCGCAGCGATATGGGGGCCTTGCAGCCCAGCTCGCCGGCAATGCGGTTGAGCCGGTCCAGCTCGCCGGCCACCTCGACGTTGAAGCAGCGGATGCCGACCTCCAGCGCCCGCCGCAGCTCGTCCTC
>CAZXXC010000159.1:0-6262 GCA_964644665.1 uncultured Methylococcaceae bacterium | reverse complement strand
GGGATGGGCACCAGGAAATCCAGGCCGGTGACCTGGGCCAGCCGGAACGTACAGGTGGTGTACATCCCCAGGGGGAAGACCATGCTCCAGTACTGGGGATCGTAGACGAAGCCGCCGCGGTGGATGACGAAGCGCCAGGCGCCCAGCAGGAGCAGGAGCGGGATCCACCAGGTGCCCGTCGCCCAGAAAAAGAGGGTGAAGCCCGTCGTGAAGGGCAGGAGGCCGCGCAGAAAGGGCGACTCGGGGCTGTTGGCCATGAGGGTGGCCCCGGCCAGGGTCGTGATGGCGACGGCCCCCATGTTGATCCAGTAGGGGTGGCCCAGGCTCTGGGGCGTGAGCTCGAAGAACATGAACCGGTAGAAGATCAGCGCGATGATGATCAGGTAGAGCATCGCCCCGACCAGGAAGAGGCACAGCGAGATGAAGAGCCAGGCTTCGCGCCCGGATTGCATGTCTCGGACGACCAGGCCGCTCAGGACCGAAACGGACTGGGTGGCCACGGTGGCCACCAGCCAGGTGCCGTTGATGCCCTTCTCCAGGGTCGGCTTCTGAGGCTGCACCGTGAGGAGCGTGAACACAGTGTAGATGAGCACCAGCCACAGGATCATGGCGATCACAAGCAGGAGTTTCGCCGCACCGGGTACCTGGAGGATGATCACGGCCTGGTTTCCGAGAATGGACGTGGCCGCGACGGTGGTGAAAAAACCCGGCCCCCGTGTGTGGTCCCCGAGGTCTCGCAGGAAGCGATCCCGGTGGAGAACGCAGCGCGCAACGGTGAGGCCCCATAAGGCGATGTAGAACAGCACATTGAGCCACACCAGCGGGCGGGCGATGACCTCATAGCCCAGAAGGTGACACGCGATCGAGACGATGCCCGTCGCCATGACCATGGCAAAATAGCCGGGCGGGAAATCCGCCAGGCCTTCCACGATCCGTTGCCCGATCCCCCCCGGGCTGCCCGTTTCGCGCATCGGCTCGTCCCCTTTCTCAGCGACGCACGGAGCTCGGCGCTGGGCCAATGTCCGGGCACCGCTTTCGAATGACCAGGTGGCTTCGGACCATGTAGGGCACCGGCACGCTCCAGATGTGGATCAGCCGCGTGAAGGGCGACAGGGCGAAGAGAGAAAAGGCGAGCAGGATGTGCACCTGATAGGCCCAGGGGACCTCGACCATGAGACGGGGCTCCGGGGTGAAGGTCACAACGGAGCGGATCCACGGGGCGACCGTATACAGCACATCATAGTGTCCGAAAAACACGTTGACTGTTCCCATCCCGATCACCGCCAGGAGCACCAGCGCCGTCACCACGTCCATGACGCCGGAGGTGGCGAGCAGACGTTTACTCGTGAGCCGTCGCCACAGAAGGCCGACGCTCCCCAGCAGGGCCGCCGCGCCGAAGAGCATCCCCAGGACCCAGGCGATGCGGGTGTGCGCCTGCGCATCGATGCCGAACTGGTCGTAGACGGCCTGGGGGATGAGGAGCCCTCCGAAGTGCCCGATGAAGGTGAAAATCACCCCGTAGTGGAACACCAGGGACGGCCACCGGAGGCTCTGCTTTTCCAGCAGCTCGCTCGAGCGGGCGTTCCAGTGAAACGGGTCCGCGACATAGCGGTAGGCATGTCCCACCACGAAGACGGCCAGGGAAAGGTACGGAAAAACGAGGAAGGCCAGAAGATTCCAATCGAATGTCATGGTTCTTTCCTCCGAAACAGGCCGTTGAGGGCTCAGTCCAAAGCCACCCGCGGAAGCTCTGCCAGGATGGGGCCGTAAGCCCCGGACGCCGCCGCCACGCGATCGGCCAGGCCGCTCAACTCGGGCCGGAAGTCGTCCAACAGGCGCTGAACCACGTCCGCGGGGGCCACCGAGAGGAATTCAAGCACCCGCGGGAGGAAGTCCGGAAGCTCGCCGCCCGCCGGCGACCAGCCGGTCTCGTCGTAGAGGCGCTGCAGCCCCGCCAGGGCGGTGCCCCGCTCCTTCGCGTCCCCCCACCTGTGGTAGGTCAGCTCCAGGGTCGTGCCGGGGTTGAAGTCGAACAGGCGGGTGTACTCTTCTTGAAGCACGATGGCGTCCGTGCCGGCAAGGCTCCGGACTCCCTCGATCAGCCGGTCGCGGATGTCGGTCGAAGGAAGCTCCCTCAAGACCCTCTCCACCGACTCCAGCCGCACGACGAGCTCCTCGTCGGGGTAGTCGAGCAGCCACCCGATGGCCTTCAGCAGAACGCGCGTCTCATCGGTCACGGCTCACTCCAGGCATGAGGCGGGATAACCGGCGGCCCCCTGGCACCGGTGCGCGTCCGACACCTGCTCGGCCCGGCCGGCGGGGACCACGTAGCGTTCCCCGTAAGGGGCTAGGGCGAGGAGGCGCACCATCTCCCGGGCCGTTGCCTCGTCCAGCCCAACGGCCTTGAGCACGTCGCCGTCCATGGCGCCGTCCACTCGTTCCGAGCGCATGGCGCGCCGGAGGGCCACCAGCCGCCCCAGGGCGCGTCGGACGGGCGCCTCGTCTCCCGCCGTCAGCAGGTTGGCCAGGTAGCGCACGGGGATGCGCATGTGGCTCAAAACCGCCTCGGGGGAGGCGCCCTCCTGGTCCGCGTGCCCCACGACGGGGCTGAGGGGCGGCACGTACCACACCATGGGCAGCGTTCGGAATTCCGGATGGATGGGAAGGGCCAGCCGCCATTGCACCGCCAGTTTGTAAACGGGCGAGCGTTTGGCCGCATCGAGAAAATTCCCGGCGATGCCGCTTTCTTGCGCCGCTTCCTGCACTTCCGGGTCGTGGGGATCCAGGAACATGTTCAATTGCGCCGCGTAGAGATCCCGATCGTCCCCGGTCGAGGCGGCCTCCGCGACCCGGTCCGCATCGTAGAGGACGACCCCCACGTACCGGATGCGTCCCACGCAGCTCTCGGCGCACAGGGTGGGAAGCCCCGCTTCGGTCCGGGGGTAGCAGAGGATGCACTTTTCCGAGCGCCCGGTTTTCCAGTTGAAATAAACCTTCTTGTACGGACATCCGGAAACGCAATAGCGCCAGCCCCGGCAACGCTCCTGGTCCACCAGGACGATCCCGTCCTCCTTCCGCTTGTAGAGCGCCCCGGAGGGGCACGACGCCACGCACGCGGGGTTGAGGCAATGCTCGCAGATTCTCGGGAGGTACATCATGAAGACTTTTTGAAACTGGAGGTACGCCTCCCGGTCGAGCCCCTCGAAGTTCACGTCATCCCGGCCCGTGACATGAGCGCCCGCGAGGTCGTCCTCCCAGTTGGGGCCCCACTGGATGCGCAGGTTGTCGCCCGTCAGGACCGACTTGGGCCGTAACGAGGGCTGATATTTCTTCTCGGGGGAGGCGACAAGATCCCCGTAGTGGTAGGTCCAGGGCTCGTAGTAGTCGTCGATGGCGGGAAGGTCCGGGTTGTGGAAGATGCCCAGGAGCTTCGAGGCGCGGCCGCCGGCACGGAGCCGGGGCTCGCCGTCCTTGACCGTCCACCCGCCTTTCCAGACTTCCTGATTCTCCCACTGCTTGGGGTAGCCGATCCCCGGCTTGGTCTCCACGTTGTTGTACCAGATGTACTCGGCTCCCTCCCGGTTGGTCCAGACGTTCTTGCACGGGATGCTGCAGGTGTGGCAGCCGATGCATTTGTCCAGGTTCATCACCATGGCCAGTTGGGCTCTAATCTTCATACCAGTTCACCTCCCCCGCCTTCCGCACCAGGATCACCTCGTCCCGCTGGGCTCCGATGGGACCGTAATAGTTGAAGCCGTAGCTGAGCTGCGCATAGCCCCCGATCATCTGGGTGGGCTTCATGAGGATGCGCGTCACGCTGTTGTGTGTGCCGCCGCGCTTGCCGGAGAGGGGCGATCCCGGCGTGTTGATGAGCCGCTCCTGGGCATGGTACATGAACGCCTTCCCGCGCGGCACCCGATGGCTCACCACGGCCTTGCCCATGATGACGCCGTTCACGTTGAAGCATTCCACCCAGTCGTTGTCCGCAACGTCGATCGCCGCCGCATCCTCGTGGTTGATCCAGATGGCCTCGCCGCCGCGAAAGAGGGTGAGCATGGTCAGCGTGTCCGAGTACGTGCTGTGGATGGACCACTTGGAGTGGGGCGTCAGGTAGTTGAGGACGATTTCCTTCCCTCCCCGCCCCGGGTGACGCACGTCGGTCGACCCGAGGAGGCTCATGTCGAGAGGTGGTCGGTAGATCGGCAGTCCCTCGCCGAATTCCAGCATCCACTGGTGGTCGAGGTAGAAATGCTGCCGGCCCGTGAGAGTCCGGAACGGGATCTTCTCCTCGATGTTGATGACGAAGGCCGAATAGGTCCGCTCCTCGGATTCGACCCCGCTCCAGACGGGACTGGTCAGGACCTTGCGCGGCTGAGCGTCCAGGTCGGCAAAGGTGAAGGGCTCCCCGTGAGGTTTCAAATGCGTGAGATCCAGTCCCGTCCGGCGGCTCATGACGTCCCACGCCTTGGCTGCCGCGTGGGGGTTGGTTTCCGGAGAGAGGGCGAGGATCGTTTCCGCCACCTGGAGCCCTGTTTCGAGCTTGGGCATGCCCGCCGCGACTCCCGCCTCTGAGACGGTGCCGGCCCGGTCTTTGAGACTCTCGTATTCCTCCGTGGCCTTCCAGGCGATGCCCTTGGAGCCCACCCCGATCTCGCGCGTGAGGGGGCCGAGGGCCGTCATCATCCGGAAGGTGTTGGGGTAATCCCGCGTGACCACATGGAGCTGCGGCAGGGTCTTCCCGGGAATGGCCTCGATCTCGCCCGTGCGCCAATCCTTCACCCGGCCCAGAGGCTGGCCCATTTCGCCCGGAGAGTCGTGCAAGAGGGGAGTGGCGACAAGATCCCTGCGCTTCCCCAGGTGCTTTGCCGCCAGGCGTGAAAAGGCTTCGGCAATGGAGGTGAACTGGTCCCAGTTGGTCCGGGTCTCCCACGGCGGGTCGACGGCCGGGTTGAAGGGGTGAATGAACGGGTGCATGTCGGTGGTGCTGAGGTCGTGCATTTCATACCAGCCCGCCGCCGGGAGCACCACGTCGGCGTAGAGGGCGCTCGTGCTCATGCGAAGCTCGGTGGTGACCAGCAGATCCAGCTTGCCCTCCGGGGCGGCATCGCGGGTCGTAAGGGTCTCCGGGCTCCCGTGCCGCCCTTCGTCGTTCAGGACCGCGTGGTCGGTTCCCAGCAGGTGCTTCAGGAAATACTCGTGCCCCTTGCCGCTCGCTCCGAGCAGGTTGGCGCGCCAGAGAAACAGGATGCGAGGGATGTTGGCCGGATGGCACGGGTCCTCGACGGCGAATCGAAGCGCGCCCGTTCGGAGCTTCTCCGTCACATGAGCCGAGATGGCCGCGTCGTCCGCCGCTCCCTCCGCCACGGCCTGCTCGCAGATTTCGAGCGGGTTTGCGTTGAATTGAGGGTAAGAAGGCAGCCAGCCGAGCCGGGCAGCCAGGATGTTGAAGTCGGCCGGATGCTTCAGCGCATTGGAAGGCGTGTGGACGGGAGAGCGCAGCGCGGAGAGATCCAGGTTCTCGTAGCGCCAGTGGTCCGTTGCCATGTAGTAGAAGGAAGTCCCGTTCTGGAGCCTCGGGGGCCGCGCCCAGTCCTGGGCGAAGGCGATGGAGGACCAGCCCGCCTGGGGACGAAGCTTTTCCTGGCCGACGTAATGGGCCCAGCCACCACCGTTCACGCCCTGGCAGCCGCACAGGGTCACCAGGCTGATGATGGCCCGGTAGATGGTGTCGCTGTGGTACCAATGATTCACCCCAGCCCCGAGGAAGATCATGGACCTGCCGCGGGTCTTCTCGGCGTTTTCGGCAAACTCGCGCGCCACCCGGATGACGTCCGCCCTCGGAACCCCCGTGACGGCCTCCTGCCAGCCCGGGGTGTAGGGAACGGGATCGTCGTAGCTCGCGGCCACGTCGCCCCCGTGCCCGCGGTCCACTCCCACGTGGGCGGCCAGGAGATCGAAGACGGTGGTCACCCAGGCCTCATCGATCCCCTGTCCCACCCTGCGAACGGGGACCGTGCCGACTTTGGATCCCGGTCCACCCGATTCGAACAGGGGAAACGCCACCGGAAGCCAGTCCTCCGTCTCGCCTCCGAGGCTGAGGGCCGGTCGAAGATCCTCATCGCCCAGCGCATTCTTGAGATTCAGGTTCCACTGGCTTTCCTCGCCCCAGCGGAAACCGATGCTGCCGTGGGGCACCCTGAAATCCCGCGAGGCTTCATCGAAGATGACCGTTTTCCAGTCCCCGTTTTTCACGTCGAGCCCG
>CAZXXC010000158.1:0-6369 GCA_964644665.1 uncultured Methylococcaceae bacterium | reverse complement strand
CCAGGTATCCCGGAGATACTGCAGCCGCCAGGCCAGGAAAGCCGGCACGGCGGCGATTTCGATCGCTTCATCGCCATCCTGGCTGCATGCGATTTCAAATGCCCCGGTAAGGCCGTTCGCGTTCGCCGATTGCAGCATGACGGTACCGGTTGCCGTCTCGCGAGTGCCGGAAGCCTGAAGTTGGGTTCGGGCGGCATCGCTGAAGACCTGAACTTGCCAATGGTTTTCCGGCTGGGTGCGCGACAAACGGACGAACACTCGTCCGACCTGATCCGTGTTGCTCCCGCATTGGACGCCGTCCAGGTTCCACCGCCGAAGCTGAGCGTGGCGGTCACCGAGTTTGGCTGCCTCGCTCAACGGATCGCGCCGCGTATCGGCCAGGCCGAACAGAGCCTCCAGATTCTGTTCGTCCAGCGATTTTGAGGCGGAATCACTCTTGGGCAACAAGAACAGCAGGTCCAGCTCGTCGCCCCCGTTTTGCAGCGCAGGGCGAGGCTCGGTCAAAACGATTCCGAGCCGGTCGGCCAGTGCTCGGCGTACGGATTGATCGGCCGTGCGCGCGGCGCGGAGTTCGGCATAAGAGGTCCCGAGCCGGGTCAGCAGGCCTTGATAGGCGGCAAGGCAATACGCGGCACTGGCCGCCTCGATCTTCTCGATCTCTGCCGGTCCGAGAACCCGCGTCTTCAGGTAGCTGCGCAGAACCTCCACGCAAATGCGGACTTGCCGGACTTTCTTCTCCAACGATTCGCAGGAGACGGGAAGCTCGCCGAGCGGCTGGTGTAGTCGATCGGTCAGGAACTGGAGGTCGAGGCCCGGGTACAGCCGGTTCGTCGGAATGATTTCCTCGGAGCGGGAAGGACTCGACCAGCGCAGCTTGACCGAAGCAGCACCTGCGTTGTCGTAATACTCCAGTGTCAGGGGGTACTTCCTCCCGGCCTCCAACGTCAACTTTCCGGTGTAGCTCGTGGCGCCCGGCTGGTCCTTCCATTGGTCGATCAAGAGTTTTCGATTGACCCAAAGCCTCACGCCATCGTCCGCTTCCGTGCGGAGCGTGTATTCCTCATTGAACTCCGGTTCCAGGTATCCGGACCAGCGAACCGAGAAGGTGTCAGCCTGTAACACCGGAGCCGGTGCGTCATCTCCCCAGGTAAAGTCGATCGCTTGGTCGACGCGGGACAAAACCAGATTTCTGAATTCGAGATCGTCGTAATACTCACCTCGCAGCCCGGTGCCGCTGGCGGCTGACGGAGCCAGAACGATGTTCTTGAGCGCGTAGCCGATGAGATCCGCGAGATAGGCCAACGGGCTGACCGCGGATTGGCAGTCCTTGCACACCGCCTTGTCGCCCGTAGCGGCGCGAATGGCGTCGTAGATCGGCTGCTCTTCGTCGGTGAGCGCGATGCCGTTGGCAGCCCGGGCCCGGATGTCGGTAATGATGTTGTTCAGCAAGTGGTTCTGCGCGGTCGCCTTGGCATAAATCTGCTCGGCCTTGACGGCCCCAAGCTCGTCGCCGACAGCAGAAAGGAAATCGCGGCGCGGCGTATCCGCGATTTGTATCGGGCTGACGAACCCCCGATCGATGAGCTTCGCATTGTCTGCCGGCTCCTCCGCGAGCAGACTCAGTTGAGCATGCGCTTCGAGGGTTCGGATTACGGGCCGGTCTGATTCCGCCACGCCGTCCAGGTCGGCAAGGTCGCCTTTGCTGCGAACATCCGCCAAACTCTCGATTTGGTTGTCCTTCAGACGGTTCAACAGCTCCTGCGATGCCCCGAGGTTCAATTCGGAATTGAGCGTTTGCAGATTGATGTTCGTCGTTTGCTGTTCGTCAGCCATGGCGTGCCTCCTCGTATCACTGAATTGCCCCTCGCTCTTCTTACGCCGGCGAGGGTTTCGCTATGCCGTCATTTCCGTACGTTGCTGCCTCGAAAACTTGTACTGTTGGTGCACTGCGGTGCGGGACGGGCGCCGGCCGGTGTTAGCCGCAAGCTCCTACACACTGCCGGACGCCGCGATAAAGTCCGCCTGCAACCCTCGCAGGCTGCCCAACGCACGGGTAAGATCCCGCAGCAGTGGCGACAGCTCCTTTCGCGCATCCCGGAACCGGACATTGGCCGCGTCGAAACGGTCTTCGTCGATCAGATCGAGGGTTGCACGGGCTTGATCGCCGAGCCAACTCGCTGCGGCTCCCAACGCCAAAACCATGCGGTCATCCATGTTGCCGAGAAGCTCGAACAGCTCCCGTATCTGTTGGCGATCCGTGGAATCCGGGAAGACTCGTTGAAACCACGGGTCGAGATAGGCATCGTAGATGTTGCGGATCTTGTGGCAGTGTCCCCGCGCCTGGTTTCCTTCGATCTCCAGCGCGCCGCTTTCCATCGTGAGCAGCGCTCCGCGGACTTCGGACAGATCGCTTCCGTCCGGCTTGCAGCTCAGCGTCTGGTACCGGACCAGTTCGCCGCGCACGTACTCGTAGATCTTGCTCAGTTCCTCCAATACCGCGGCCAGCTTTGCCCCCGCTTCGTCCGGTCGGGCCAACAGCTTGGGTTTGATGAGTGCGAAAGGCTTGTTTGCCCGTTCGGCGATTTCCAAAAACCCGCTCAGATCTAACATGCCCGCATCTCCGTCGATGTTTCACCGGTCTCCGTAAACCTCGCGCGGCGAGTGCGTACGCAAGCCGCTGCGAGGCCAGTGGGGTTCAGAGCGAGGACGTGACGTCCCCGCGTGACCGGCCATGAAAGCTTGCCGCAAGATAGGTCGCAGCCGAATGCGTTCACAATCCGGTAATCTCGTAGTTGTACCAGAACTCCAACTGCCAGCTCCCTTGCCGGCAGGCGAACAGGCGGATGTTCCGGAAGCGCTGTTTCGAACCGTCGGTTCGCTTCGTGGTTTCGACGATCAAGGTGACCAGCGCCCGCTCGGCGCTTGGGTAAACCTCGATGTCCCGGGCGTCTCTGGAGGAATAGGGGCCATCCGCCTTCAAGCCCTCCAGGAACTCCTTCATTGCCCACGACGGTGCCGCTGGCACGGCGGAAGATCAGATCGTCGGCCAGCAGGTCCTCGAAGAAGGTAATCGAAGGTACGCCACCGCGCTGTTCCTCCTCGACGATCCGGACGTTGAGCGCTTCGAGCTCCGTCACTCGATACCGTAGACTCTGATTTTCCATGGCTGCGTGCTCCTCAGGAAAAGCATCAGGGGGCCGTTGCTTCGCACCGAACCGCGAGACGCACGTTCATGATTCGGTTGGGTTATACGCGCTGGAGATGCGCCTCCAGCCCCGCGTGTTCTGAAATCTTCCCGTCTTGCTGCAGTACCCGGTGCGTCAAGCCTTGCAGGCTCTCCGGGCGATAGGTCGCGTCTCGGCGGATGCGCTCCGCGACCGAATGGTGGATCAGCGGGAGAATTTCACTCGGCCGGTCGTCCACCATCACGCAGACCTGACGCGGAGCGAAAGCCAGCTCGCGAGCCACGTCTTCGCCCCGGTGTCTGTGCACGTAGCCCGTCGGATCGGGTTCGAGGAGGACATCGTTTTCCTCGATTCGGACGCCCTCGTCACCTCGGAGGCCGGAGTAATCGAGTTCACCGGCCTCGATGAACGAGACACCGCATTCACCTGCCTTTTCGAGCATGAACTGCAGCGTCAAATCGGAGAGCCCGTCGCGAAGATAGCCGCCGCCGACATCGCTGTGCACGCCCGAGAACCAGACCTCGCTGGCCTTCTCGCAGGCATTGATCAGGGTCGGCCTGAAAGCCAGCCGCGTTTCATCGAGGGCGAGCAGGTGCCAAGCCTTCTGGACCGCGTCGGCCACCGAGCAGTCCTCGAACAGCACATCGGACACCGGCTGCCTGTCATCGTGCAGGTTCGGCTTGCCGAACGACGCGACGGTGTCCCAGACACCGAGCATTTTGATCGCCGGCTTTTCGGTGACGACCGTCCCGTCGCGGACGATCCCGGTCCTGGTGATGTGGACGGCCAATTTGCGCGCGATGGCGGCGCCGCGGCTGAATCCGAAAACGAAGATTTCGTCGCCGGGCTCGTAGCAGGTACAGAGGTCATCGTAGGCCTCCTTCTGAATGCGCTTCGGGTCGCGCCGGGCGAAGAGCGACTCATAACCGCGCCGGAAGATCGAGCCGCACGTGCCCACGCCGCAGTAGTACAGCGAATGCTGTTCGGGGCTGGATTGGGAATTGTCTAGTCTGCCCCCGGCCAGCAAGTGAAGTTTCAGCACGTTGGTGATGCTGTTGTCCGTTACTTCACGCCCTTGTCCTCCCGCTGTCCCGCATCCCGCGGATCGTTGCCGGTACCGTCGAGGCAAATAAGTAGTCTTTTCATCGTTGCCCCTCCCAGGTTGATCGCTTGGAATCATCGGTATTGGCCCCTGGACCGGTCCGAAGTGCATGTATGTGATCCCCACGTACCTCCGGGGCATCTATCCGTGTCGGCCACCATTGCTGGCAACCCAAAAAGCCGTCCGTAAGCATTGCCGCGTGCTATCGGTACAGAATGTATTCGCCTTCCTTCCGTCACCATGTTGATCCACCCGGTCGGTAACACCGCCGATAATAGACAATCCCGTGCACTCTGTTTGGTTCTGCCAATTCACTTAGGGCATGCATCGGATACCAAAACCCTAGCCGGCGCCACGTCCGGTGATCAACTTACGCTGTGTGGTGCGTATATCAAGTGGCTACCTGGATCCTCTGTCCTCATTTCATTCTAAAGCACAATTATATATTCCAAGCATTTCCAGTTGGCGACTATGCAATTGAGTCGACTATTTTTCATTTTCTAGACCAGAAACCTGACAGCCACTGTTTCATCGGCGGAGGCAGATGACCATAAGAACGCTGGTGTTTAGGCAAGACGTTTTGTCTGTACCATTCAAGGTAGGAACGATTATATGGTGTATTCAATTGTCCAAAGGCCCGACTCCCTGGTTTTGCATTTTCCAGTGCGTTCAAGACTTTCCTTTCATAAGCATAGGCATCGAGTTCGGCCCAATTTCCGAGCGCTCCACTTCGCATGTTTTTCCCAAACAGACTACCAAGACGTAGCTGTTCAAGATGGCGTGACTCATGCAATAAATCGAGGTGGGTAAATGAGGATGGGTTCACGCGTACGATCCCTCCCGCCCACTGACCGGTTGCGGCGTCGAACGAGGCTGTGCGTTCTACTCTTGCCGCTGCAGATAAAGTTTCGTCCACTATTATGGAGTACCCTCTACGATTCAAGGCAAGGCTCCAAGATTCGTACTCTTTCGTACCAACTGCAAGCCGATCCAGAAATGGTACACCGGTACTCGGTGCTCCCGATTTCGCGCTATACAAGGGACTTTCGCGAACGGCGTTTCCCCTCAATACAGCAGAGGCTACGAGTAACAAACCAAAGGTTGCAACAGCGAACGCAGTAGCTATTTCCTTTTCTTGGGGGGTTATTGGTCTCGGTCCTAGTTTGCTCTCAACGGCTCGGGCTGCCGGATCATCGGCGACGGACATTGGATAGCGAGCGATCTTCTTTTCGTCTTCGTAAAGAAGATCGAACAAGGCATCGTAGATAACTTGTTGCTGTTTTATCTGTTCAGTCGCTTCTGCTTGTTGGTGCGCTAATTCTCTTCGAAATGCGTCCTGACCAGCCTGGTAGTCTCTGCACATGCCACAGTTGATAGGCATTGCTTGTCTACCGTCCATATCGGAGTTCGTAATTGGCGTGCCATGACAGTACTGATACAGATTCACGCCGTCGCTTGAGCCCCCAGGATCACAACTTAGCCACCTCGCTAGCCAAGGCGGATAGTACCTCGCGCTGTGATAGCACAAGCCACTTTCCTCGTCCCTTTCTTTCGCAGTGAACCGATACCGCTTCCTCAAAAAGCCTCCGAAACTGGTTTCTCCATAGGCGAAGTATTCCTCGCGACTGATAAATCCATCCGCATCGGGTGCCGCGCCGCCGATCGTGACGTGGCTGCTGCCGAGGTGATCTCCGAAGTGGTATTGGACGGCAGGCCCTCCATCGTCGGGATGCTTCGGGCCGGCACGCACCAGGGCGATCCGGCTCTGGTTGTCCATCACGTGCAGCCGGTTGTTCTGCGCATTCGGCAGCGTCCCCCAGCGGTGGTGCTCGAGGATGCCGTCGATGTAAACGGTGCTTTCGTCGCCGGCCTGGCCGTTCTTCCGCACCCACTTCTTGACCCGCATGCCGTCGGCGTCGTAGAGATAACGAGCTTCGACGCTGGGAGGGGAGTTCGTCGCTGCGGGCTGGTTCCTGAAGCCAATGAGCCGGTCGGCATGGTCCCACTCGAAATGCCGCTCGGTGTTCTCGCGGATGAGGTTGCCGTTGGGATCGTACTGATACCCGTAGCTCACTGCGCCGA
>CAZXXC010000157.1:0-6382 GCA_964644665.1 uncultured Methylococcaceae bacterium | reverse complement strand
TCACTGACCACCCGAATCCGCGCGACCAAGCCGCATACAGCACACCGATGTCTCCCGCTTCGCGGCTCCCGACCGCACCGGAACGGATGCAGGCCGCCTTGGACCGCCCGCGAGTCGCCTACGGCACGGCGTGCGATCATGGCTGCAGCGATGGTTGATACGCCGAACGAACGCGTCGAGGACGGCCGATCGACCGTTCGTCGCCTTCCGAGCGTACGGTCATTCGGTCGGTTCCGCCACGCTCTTCGCCCGTCGACGGGCTCGACCGCGCCGGCTCGGGCCGGCCGCGTCGACCCGGAACGCCCGAGCGGCATGACCGAATCGCCCGCCGGCTGTCCTATCCTTGTAGCGAGGCTGCGGCACCGCGGCCCTCGCCGCAGGCCGATCGCTTCCGGTCCGTCCCGGCACAGGGCTGGTAACCTACCATGAATCCACGACTATCCCCGCTGCTCGAAACGGCCAATACGATCATCCTGGGCAAGGAGCGATCCGTCCGCCTTTGCGTCTGCTGCCTGCTGGCCCGAGGCCACCTGTTGATCGAAGATGTGCCGGGCGTCGGCAAGACCACGCTGGCGCACACGCTGGCGAAGCTGCTGGGTCTCGAGTATCAGCGCATCCAGTTCACCAGCGACCTGCTGCCGGCGGACATCGTCGGCTCCTCGATCTACGATGCGGACACTCACAGTTTCCGCTTCCATCCGGGACCGATCTTTCATTCGATGATCCTGGCCGACGAAATCAACCGCTCGACGCCGCGTGCGCAGAGCGCGCTGCTGGAGGCGATGGAGGAACGCCAGGTCACCGTGGAAGGAGAGACCCGGCCATTGCCGCAACCGTTCTTCGTGATCGCGACCCAGAACCCGTACACTCAGATCGGCACCTTCCCGCTGCCGGAATCGCAGCTCGACCGGTTTCTGATGCGGATCGAACTGGGCTATCCGGACGCGCGTGCCGAGCGGGAACTGCTGCTGGGGGAAGATCGCCGCAGCCTGCTGTCCCGGCTGCCGGTCTGCCTGCCATCGGAGCAGTTGCTGGCGATGCAGGCACAGGTCCAGGAGGTCCACGCCTCCGCCGCGCTGATCGATTATCTTCAGGCGCTGATCCGCTACAGCCGGGAATCGCCGCATTATCAGAAGGGCTTGTCGCCGCGCGCCGGGCTGGGCCTGCTGTACAGTGCGAAAGCCTGGTGCCTGATGGAAGGGCGCGATGCGGTGATCCCGGAGGACGTCCAAGCGGTGCTTCCGGCCGTCGCGGCCCACCGACTGAGGCTGGACAGCGGTGCGGCGATGGCCGCCGATGTGGTGCGGCCGCTGCTCAACGACGTTCCGATTCCATGAACCCCATGCCGGAAGAGGTGCCGGCCGCACCGAAACGCTTCGGCCTGCGCCGACGATCCGATACCGAGCAGCCCGCCGCGGGGCCGATCCGTCTGACCCATCGCCGGATCTACATCCTCCCCAACCGCCGCGGTACCGGCTTGGCGCTGTTGCTGGTCGTGCAGTTCCTGATCGCCGTCAACTACGGCAACAGCCTGACCTTCCTGCTGACTTTCCTGCTGGTGGGCCTGGCCGTGGCATCCGCGGTACGGGCGTACCGCAACCTCGCCGGGCTGCAAGTCCGGATCGGCCGGGCTGCTCCGGTGTTCGACGGCGAACAGGCGCTGTTCGAATTGCACATCGACAACCCGTCGCCGACCCCACGTCTCGGATTGACCGCGCGATTGCGAGAGGCACCGGCCGGAGGGTTCATCACGATCCCGGCGGCATCGGTCGAGACCGTCAAGCTCGCCGCACCGACCCGTGGCCGCGGCTGGCTGCCGATGCCGACGGCGATCCTCGCCACCGAATTCCCCCTCGGCATTTTCCACGCATGGTCGCCGCTGCACCTCGACCAGCGCGCGCTGGTCTATCCGCGCCCCGCTGCGGTCCCTTGCGATCGGCCTCCGGTGCCATCCGGCGAGGGGAAGTCCCGCCCTAAACCCGGCGGCGACGAGGACTTCTTCGGCTATCACGACTACCGCCCCGGAGACCCGTTGAAGCGGATCCACTGGAAAGGCGTGGCCAAGGCACAGGGGCTGCAAGTCAAGCAGTATGCGGGCGGCGAAGCCTCGGCGGTGGACCTCGACTGGCGTCACACGCCGCCCGCCGATATCGAAACCCGGCTGTCCATCCTGTGCCGCTGGGTGCTGGACGCGGAGCGTGCCGGGACGCCTTATGGCCTGCGCCTGCCCGGGCTCGCGATCACCTCCGGCCTGGGCGAGGTGCATCGAAGCCGCTGCCTGGAGGCACTGGCGTTGTTTGGGTCATGAAACCATCCGCCGTTTCCGCCGAAGAGCTTGCACGCACGCTTCCCTTGCTGTGCTCCGCGACCGTACTGGCGCTGTTGCCTCTGGCGAAACACCTGCCGCTCGATATCCTCGGTTTCGTGCTGGCGGCTTGTGCATGGCGCATCGCCGCGCAGTATCGGCGGGCGCGGCTGCCGGGCAAGGTACCGCTGGCGCTGCTGACGATCGCCGGAGGCGCGCTGGTCTACTCGCATTTCCACCGATTCCACGGCCCGGAAGCAGCCGCGTCGCTGCTGCTGACCGGCGTCGGACTGAAGTTGCTGGAGCTGTCGAGTCGCCGCGATCTGTACCTGATCATCTACCTGGTGTTCCTGATCATCGTCACCGCCTTCCTGTTCGAGCAGGGTCTGGCGCTGGCCGGCTACACACTGGCGATCGTGCTGTTGCTGGTCGCTTGCCTGCTGAGCCTCAGCGGCGCCGGGGATCGACCGCTTGCCGCACGGTTGCGGATCGGCGCCGGGCTGATCGCGCAGGCTCTGCCGGTGGCGATCGTGCTGTTCCTGTTCGTACCGCGCGTTCCGGGGCCTTTGTGGCATCTGCCGCAGGATGATCCGGCCGCCGGCAGCGGCCTCAGTGACGCCATGGAACCCGGCACCATCAGCAAGCTGAGCCTGTCGCGCGGAACCGCGTTTCGGGTGGATTTCCAGAGCGACCCGCCCCCCCCGCGGGAGCGCTATTGGCGCGGTCCGGTGTTCTGGTATTTCGACGGACATCGCTGGACGGCCGGAAGCCCCGCGCTACCCCAGGGCACGGGCGGAACCGCGCTGTACGGTCCGTCCTACGCCTATGCGATCACGATGGAGCCGCATCGACAGCGCTGGGTGTTTCCGCTCGAGTTCGCCGAGACCGTCCCCCATGACCTCGAACGGCACGCCGACGACTATCTGTTGGCGCACGAGCCGATCCGGACCCGCCGCCACTATCGGCTGACATCACGGCTGCAGCGGATGCCGGGTCTCCTTTCCGAAGGCGACCGGCGACGGGCACTGCAGCTTCCCGCCGACCCTTCCCCCGAAACCCTCGCATTGATCCGGCACTGGCGCGCCACCGCCACCGACCCGGAATCGCTGGTGGAACGCGCATTGCGCCACTTCCACGAAGAGCCCTTCGTCTACACGCTCCAGCCGCCGGCGATCGGGGGCGATCCGATCGCGGGATTCCTGTTCGAAACCCGGCGCGGGTTCTGCGAACATTACGCTGGCGCATTCGTGTACCTGATGCGGGCCGCGGGTGTGCCGGCCCGCGTGGTGACCGGCTATCAGGGCGGCCACTGGAATCCCGTCGGTCGCTTTCTCGAAGTACAGCAGGCGGATGCGCACGCCTGGGCCGAAGTGTGGCTGCAAGACCGCGGCTGGACGCGGATCGACCCCACGACCGCCGTGGCACCGGAGCGGATCGAACGGGAAGTCGTGTTCTCCGACAGGCTCGGCATCGACGGGGCCGTGGTGTTCGAGGGTCCGATCGGGGAGACGCTGACGGAGCTTCTGAAGGATCTGCGCGGATGGATCGGCACCGGACGCCTGCTGTGGGACAGCGCGGACCACGCCTGGCACCGATGGGTTCTGGCCTACGACCCGGAAACCCAGATGCGGCTGATGAAAACGCTGGGCGTGGCCGACTGGCGGGATTTGGCGCGCTGGCTGGGCATCTGCGTGACGGCTTTCCTGCTGGCGCTGAGCGTGCTGGTATTGCGGCGCGGGCCCGCGCCCGATCCGGCATTGCGGCTGTATCACCGGGTCGCCCGACGGCTCGAACGGGTCGGGATTGCCCGCGATCCCGCCGAGGGCTGGCACGATTTCGCGCAGCGCGTCGCGGCGCTGCGGCCGGATCTGGCCGAACCGTTCGGCCACTTCACCGAGCTGTTCACCACGATCCGCTACGGCCGAGACGCCGACCCCGCTGCACTGGAACGCCTGTCACGGCTCGCCCGCCGGTTTCCTCGTCCTTGAACGGCGTGCCGCGCCGGAGCGCCCAGCACGCTCACACGGCCGAAGCCCAGGAACCTCGGTCGCATCGAACGGCCCCCCTCAGCCGCACCCACCGCGCGCGTTCGGGCGGCCGGCCGGTACGCCGGCACGACCGGTCAGCTGCTCGATGCTGTCACGAACCGCATCGGCGATCCGCCGGAGTTCCCGCGTCTCGGCCGCGCTGAGTTTCGGATGCAGATGCCGGATGATCCCCTCGCGCCCGAGCACCACCGGTATGCTGAAACAGTTGTCGCGGATTCCCATCCACTCCTCGAAACAAGTCGCCAGCGGCATGGTCCGGCATTGGTCGAACACGATCGACTCCAGCACCAGACAGGCGGCCGAGGCGATGGCAAAATTGGTGTATCCCTTCAGCCGATAGACCTCGAAACCGGCATCGACCACCTGCCCGAACAGCTCGCGATGGGTCGGCGTGGCCCGGATCGGCTCGCCGCCTGCCTGCGCGTGGCTCAGCACCGGAAACTGGTTGGGACCGTGCTCACCCAGCACGTACGCGCGAAGATCGTCCGGGTGGATGTGGATCGCGCGCGACAGCAGCGTACGGAACCGGGCGGAATCCACCAGCGTGCCGACCCCCATCACCCGATGCGGAGGGAAGCCCGAAAGATGCGTTGCCAGATGGGTCATCACGTCGACCGGATTGGTGATGACGACCAGCAGGGCATCCGGATTGCGCGCGGCGACACTTGGGATCAGCCGTGCCAACAGCTCCGCGTTGCCGACACCCAGATCCAGCCGCGACGTGCACGCGGCATCGGACGGCACCGAACTGGTGAGCACGATGATCTCGGCATCACGCACGTCCTCGGTGGCGGCGGCCTCGATCGTCATCGGCCTCGGGCAGAACGACAGCACATGCTGCAGATCCAGCGCATCGCCCCTGGCCTGTGCGGTATTGCGCCCGGCGATGACCAGATGATCACACAACTGCTTCAGCACGATGGCATGCGCCAGCGCCGAACCGACGCGGCCGGTCCCGAGAATGGCAATCTTCATCGCAGCGAACTCATCGCACCGGGCCACCTTTCGCCGTAACGCAAGGTCATCATCGTTGTAGACACCGTCGTGACGAACAGGAGCGTGCGATCCACCGTGCCCGTTCCCCCGCCCCCGCGCAGCGGCGAATGCGGCCCACGGCGGTCCGATTCTATGCAAAATCGCGGATCATGTCCCCAAGGACCCGCGGCGCGGCAGGCGGCGCGGATCGGCCTGCGGCCGACGACACGGCCATGCCCCGCGACGAACTCGAGTAAACTACCATGCTTTATCCCCAGCCCAGCAATACCTGATCACCAGAGAATGAAGACCTACAAATTAGCCATCCTGGCCGGCGACGGGATCGGCCCGGAAATCACCCGGGAAGCCGTCAAGGTGCTGAAAGTCATCGAGGAACGTAACGCGGTCCGCTTCGAACTGATGGACGCGCCGTTCGGCGGTCACGCCTATTTCGAACATGGCCACTCGTTTCCGGAAGAGACCAAGGCGATCTGCGATGCCGCCGACGCGATCCTCAAGGGACCGATCGGTCTGAGCTTCGAGGAGTCACAGAAGATCCCGGTCGATGAGCAGCCGGAACGCGGCGCGCTGCTACCACTGCGCGCACGCTACAAGACCTATGCGAACTTCCGCCCGGTGTCGCTGCCGAAATCGCTGGCGCATTTCTCGCCGTTGAAGCCGGAGATCGTCGGCGACGGCATCGATATCGTGATCGTCCGCGAACTGGTCGGCGGACTGTACTTCGGCCAGAAAGAGGTCGGCGTCAACGAACAGGGTTTGCGCTTCGTCAGGGAAACGCTGGAGTATGACGAGAATCAGATCAGCCGCATCCTGCATGCGGCGTTCAAGCTGGCGATGCGCAGGAAGAAGTTGCTGCACAACATCCATAAGAGCAATGTGCTGAAATCCAGCGTGTTGTGGAACGAGGTCCTTGCCGAGATCGCGCCGGGCTACCCGGAGGTCAAGGTGATCCCGATGCTGGTCGATGCCGCGGCCACGCATCTATGCCTGAACCCGCGCCAGTTCGACGTGATGGTCATGGAAAACATGTTCG